>JBKQTR010000319.1:0-20259 GCA_052143095.1 Allostellaceae bacterium | reverse complement strand
GGTCGAACCAGTGAGGCACCGCCAGACGAAAGGGGCGGGAACAGATATGTTCGACCTAAAGCCACCGCGCCACACCTCGACTCTACACTTGGCTGCGGTGCCGGCTGTGCGCGCATTCGTCGGAGGTCGGGGATAAAGCTGCCGTGCCATAGATGCTCGGGATCTTCAGCCCCTGACCTGTCGCGGAACAAAGACGCCCTAATCCATCGACCGATCCACCGGATCGGGCGGATTATTCCAGTGCGCATCCTCGGTGGCCTGCACCACCAATACCGTCGGACGTAGTTTCTGGTAGGCACACCTATAGACTTCCGTTTGGGAATGGACGGGAAGGGAGTATGATCTCCGTCATCGAATGGAGGACTTGACCATGCTGCTAGTGTGCTGCGGCTGTCGGAGAGCACGTGGTCGCGAAGAGCCTGAGGTGCGCGAGACCGCTTTACACGCCATGGAGATTTTGAAGGAGCGTTTCGCCAAGGGCGAGATCGACAAGGCTGAGTTCGAGGAAAAGCGCAGACTTATTTTGGAGTAGCAAGCGTCGGTGGGTTGAAAACGCTGACGCTCGGTTGCGCCCGCCGCGGCGAGGGAGGCGTGCGTGGCCGCCACATGATCAGCAGCTCGCCGCTGGACATTGATAGGCTTTCCGGCAATAGTAATTCGTTCCGTCGGTTATTTGACATTTCGCGACGCGTGCAAAGTGAAACGCGTGCGATGCGCGCATCTGAGCGAGTTCGGACGCAAGCACAACAGAACGATACTTCGACAGGGAGTGAACCATGAGCCTCGAACGGCAAACGACCGGGCTTCGGCTCGGCGCATTCGGCTTTGGCCTCGCGGTGGCGATCTGTTTCGGCGGCCCGGCTGGCGCGGCCGACCTCAAGCTTGGCTTCGACCTTTCGCTGACCGGGGGCACGGACGACTATGGCAAGGGGGCCCGCATGGGCGCCGAATTGGCGCTCAAGGAATACAACGACAAGGGAGGCTATCAGGGCAAGAAGATCGAAGCGGTCATTTATGACGACGAGACGAAGCCGGCAAAAGGCGTCGAGAACGTCACCAGGCTCATTACGCGTGACAGGGTTTTCGCCATCGTCGGGCCGGTCAACTCGGGCGTCGCGCTTGCCATCATCGACATCGCGCAGAAAAACCAGATGCCGCTGATGGACACGATCGCCACAGCAGAGCAGATCATCGAGCGGTACCAGAACGCGCCGAAGAGCTATATCTTCCGCGTCTCCTTGAACGACGGCATCCAGACCTCCTTCATGATCGACTACATCAAGGAGAAGCACTATCAGCGGATCGGGCTGATGCATGACTCGACAGGCTGGGGACAGAGCGGGCGGGATACAGCGCTGCGCCTCCTCAAAGAAGCCAATCTCAAGGTCGTTGCCGGCCCGGAGGTTTTCGATCAGAACGACACCGATATGACGGCGCAACTTGCCAAGATGAAGGAGGCCAACACCGACTTCATAATCTCCTACTCGCTTGCCCCCGCTGGCGTGCAGATCTCCAAGAGCATGCAAAAGATTGGGCTGCAGGTTCCATGGACGTCGACTTGGGCCTTGATCGCGCCGAACTTCCTCAAACTGGGCGGTAAGGACACGATCGAGGGCGTCATGGCGGTCACCTCATATACGCCCGATTACAGCGCCAACGCCAAAGCACTGCACGCCAAGGTCGAGCAGGAGTACAAGGACCAAGGCGGCGACTTCCATCCCGTCGCCACCGCGCAGACGTACGATGGCGTGCGCCTCCTGCTTAGGGCGCTCGACAAGGTCGGCCCTGATCCGCAGAAGATCCGCGATGCGCTCGAGGAGATCGATGACTTCACCGAGGCGGTGACGAAAATGAAGCCGCAACCGTTCACGCACGCAAATCACGAGTCGCTCGGTCGCGACAGCGGCTTCCTGGCGGTGTGGCACGACGGCAAGCTGGTGCGCGCGGCGGAGTAGTGCGGCGAGGACACCGGTCAGGGCGCTCCCTGCCAGACGCCTCTTGGCACTCGGGGCGGGGAGCTAGCTGAGCCGGTGGGCCCTTGTCCCCCGCGCGGGGATTCTACGGATCCGCGAAGCGGGGGCACGAAGGTCGCCAAGGCCGGTCATCGTCGAACGCCGCGAAGCCTCGAGGTGGCGCAGATGGACGCAATTGTCGTGAAGCTGTGGCAAGGACTGGTCAGCGGCCTGTCGGTCGGCAGCATCTACGCGCTTATCGCCGAGGGATACTACATCACGTACGTCACGACGGGCGCCCTAAATTTTGGCCAGGGCGAGTTCCTCATGATCGGCGCGTTCCTTGGCCTCACCTGCTACGTCACCCTCGGCCTGCCCTATGCCGTCGCAGTGATCGCGGCCATGCTGCTCACGGGGCTCATGGGCGTCGTGCTTGAGCGCGGCGCCATCCGTCCCGTTATGCGGCACGCGCTTTCGCTAAGCTGGGTCCTGAGCACTGTCGCGGTCAGCATCATTCTCAAGAACGCGGCGGTGAACCTTTGGGGGCCCGAGCAGATCAAGTTCCCCTCGCCATTCGGTGAGGGCGTCGTCCAGATTGGCTCGGCCGGCATCTTCCCGCAGGAGCTCTTCATCATCGCCACCGCGCTCGGCACAGTTTTCGCCGTGCAGATCTTCCTGCGTCGCTCGCTGCTCGGTAAGGCGCTCATCGCCGTTGCCTTCAACCGTAACGCTGCGGCAGTAGTGGGAATCAACGTGCGGGGCATGGTGGTACTTGCCTTTGTCCTCTCCTCGGCGCTCGCTGGGCTCGGCGGCATTCTCGTCGCCCCGATAACTTTCGCCTGGGCCTATATGGGCACGGTGCCGGGCATCAAGGCATTCGCGGCGGCGATCTTTGGCGGACTCGAGAACCCGATTGGCATTCTCATTGGCGGCCTGGTGATCGGGCTTCTCGAGCAGCTCTTCGGGATCATCGACTCAAACCTCAAGGAGGGAGTCACCTTTCTTTTCATTCTGCTGATCCTCGCCGTGCGGCCGACCGGCCTCATGGGCCGGAAAGAGATAACCAAGGTGTGACATGCGGCTGCCGGTGTTCGCTTTCTCCGGACCGAAGGACTGGGCGCTGGTGACGCTTGCGGCGCTCGTCCTCGCATTGCTTCCGGTCGTCCTGGACGACCCGTTCTTCATCCTCGTGCTTCAGTCACTCGCCTATCTTTTCATCGTCACGCTTGGGCTCGACATTCTTGTCGGTTGGACCGGTCAGATCTCGCTGGGCCACGCCGGGCTCTACGCCGTCGGCGCCTACACGACGGCGCTCGCCTCGACGCGGCTTGGCCTTCCCTTCTGGTTAAGCGCGCCGCTCGGCGTCGCGCTCGCCGGACTGTTTGGCGCGGTCCTCGCGCTTCCCTCCCTACGCGCCAAGGGCCCCTATCTCGCGATGGTGACGATCGCTTTTGGCTTTATGGCCGAGGTGACCAGCAACCGTTGGAGCCTCACCGGCGGCCCGATGGGCATTATGTCGATTCCCGGCCCCACCCTGCCCGACGGCAACGAGATGACGGCGACTCAATATTTTTGGCTGATCGCCGGCGTCGCGCTTTTCTGCCACCTTCTCGCCGCCAATCTCTACCGGTCGCGCATTGGCCGCACCCTCCTCGCACTGCAAGGCAGCGACGTCGCCGCCGAGACGGTCGGTATCAACGTCTACCGCTACAAGGTCCTGGCCTTCGTCATCAGTTCGGTCTATGCGGGGATCGGCGGCGTCTTCTTCGCCCATCAGAACGGTTTCATCAACAGCGACACCTTCGTGTTCTCGCTCTCGGTATCGCTTCTCGCTTCGGTGTTGATGGGCGGCAGCGGCACGCTCTATGGGCCGCTCGTCGGCAGCGTCATCCTCAACCTCATCCCGACAGTCTTTGCCAGCCTGCACGACTACCACCTCTATATCTACGGTGGCATCATCTTGGTGACGATTGTCTTCTTGCCGAAAGGTATTGTCGGCAGCCTGTGTCAGATGCCGGCGTTTCGTCGTTGGCGTCGGCTCCCTGCTGCCGTCACCCCGGACCCGAGCGTGCTCGACTTTGCTCGACGATCGCCAAGCGGTAGTCCGGTCCTCGCGGTGCGGGGGCTCTGCAAGAATTTCGGCGGAATTTCCGCGCTACGCGGCGTCGACGTCGCGATCGCGCCAGGGACGGTGCACGGCCTCATCGGCCCGAACGGCTCGGGCAAGAGTACTTTCGTCAATGTCGTTACCGGCATATTTCGAGCGAGCGCGGGTGAGATCATACTCGACGGCCGCGCACTTTCGCCGCAGGGTCCGTCCAAGATGGCGCGCCTGGGAATCACCCGTACCTTTCAGAGTATTCGCCTCTTCGGCGAGCTTTCGGTACTCGAGAACGTCATGGTCGGCTTCCACCTCCAGCTCGCATGCGGATTCTGGGCGCACCTCCTGCAGACCCGCGCGGCCGTCGCCGAGGAGGCGGCTTATCGCGGCAAGGCGATGGCGCTCCTGAGGTTCGTCGGGATCGCAGATCGCGCGCACGATTCGTCGAAAAACCTGTCCTATGGCCAGCAGCGGTTGCTCGAAATCGCGCGCGCACTAGCGGTACAGCCACGCCTCCTGATGCTCGACGAACCGGCGGCCGGGGTCAACCCGACCGAGCTCCATCACCTCGTGCGCCTCATCCGGGACATAAAGACTGCAGGCGTCACCCTCCTCGTCATCGAACACCACATGGAGCTTATCATGGGGATCTCCGACGTGATCTCGGTATTCGACTTCGGGCAGAAGATCGCCGAGGGCAGCGCCGCCGCGATCCGCGAGGACACCAACGTCATTGAGGCGTATCTCGGTGCCCCCGCGGCGCCGGCGGCGGGGTTTGCTACCGATGCTTAGAATCGAAGGTCTCCGAGTCGCCTACGGCCATGTCGAGGCGTTGCGCGGCATTGACCTTGAGGCGAGGCAGGGTGAGATCACCGCGATCATCGGGTCCAATGGCGCTGGCAAGACCTCGACGCTGATGGCGATCTCCGGCCTCGCCCCAGTCACCGCCGGCGACATCCGCCTCGAAGGCCGCTCGATCGTCCGGCTGCGGCCGCACGAGATCACCCGGCTCGGCCTCACTCACGTCCTCGAGGGCCGGCAGCTTTTCGCCGACCAGACCGTAGAGGACAACTTACTCCTGGGCGGCTACACCCGGCTGCCACGCGACCGCATGCGCGTCGCCGAGCGGATGGAGCGCGAGATGACGCGTTTCTCGATCCTGCGTCAACGGCGACACCAGCTCGCGGGTACTCTATCCGGCGGCGAGCAGCAGATGCTGGCGATCGCGCGCGCCCTAATGTCCGAGCCGCGCGTCGTACTCATGGACGAGCCATCCATGGGTCTGGCGCCGCTCATGGTGCAGGAAATTGTGCGCACGATCCGCACGCTTCGCCAGGAGGGGGCGACGATCGTCCTCGTCGAGCAGTTGGCGTCCGTGGCGCTGCAGCTCGCTGATCGCGCCTACGTTCTCGAGAATGGTCGCGTCAAGCTGGCCGGCACCGGCGCCGAGCTCGCCGGCAATCCGGAAGTCAGGCACGCCTATCTCGGGGGCTAACGAGTGGATCGCCGATGATATGATTCGACCCCGCCATAGCTGCCCTCGTTGTGATCCGCGTCGTGGCGCGAGCACAGCGGGGAACCGGCGAAAGTCGAATAAAGCTACCCGACAATTGCTGAGAAGGGCGCGCGAGCGCAACGCTGACGCCGCCGAAATTGCGCGGCTCTCGAAGCCTTAGTCGCGGTGAGCCGCAGGGTCGCCGACGCCGCTGTCGCGCTCAAAACGCCATCCTCCGGGTCGGGGAAAGGGCCGCGCGGGCTTGGGGCAGCGGGAGGCCGGGTGGTTCCCGGCTGCGCGGCCGAGGCCGGTGCCCGGTGGCGGTGGCCTGCACCACCAATACTGTCGGACGTGGTTTCTGGTAGGGACAGGCGCTGTGCACCCTCCATCAACGGCTGGGTTGGCGACATCGCGTCCAGCAGCGAGAGAACGGGGCCCCGACATCGTCGACGATTATGCCCTCGCACGCTGCCGGCGACGCTTAGCCCTCAGCTTAGCCTTGCGTTTGTTCGAGCGGATTCGAGTGCTTGATTTAACGCTCTGTTTCATTTTCACCTCCGATCTTGGCCGGTGTCCGGCCGCTCGCCAGGCGCGCCGACGTATTTGAGGCCGCGCCGGACGGCAACGCGAGACAGAGAGCCATGCTTATCTCCCGACCGAGTTCAGCCCCCTTGAGGGTCACCTCGTGAGGGCGTTGTCGTAACCAGCGCCGGGTCCGGCCAGACATTCATCGCGCAGTGAACAGGCTGACGAACACGAGGAGACCGCTGAGCAGCGCCGTCCAGGTCAACTCAGTGGTATTGAGAGCCAGCCAAGTTTGCCAACCGTGCTTCCAGCCTTTGGCCTTCGCAGGCGCAACGCGATCCGACGGACTGCGCCCCAGCTCGAGCGCTGTCGCACTCCGGGTCCTTTTCATGACAACACACGCAGACCGGCGTAGGCACCGACGAGCAGGAGAAGAGCAATCGGGATGACGACCGGAGGCACGAACCAGGAGCCCATGGGATGCGCCTTTCCTTTGTGGTGACGAATGCAGGAAACCGCGATCTACTCTCGACGGTCCGAGTACAAGTCCTGCCGTTCGGCTTCCTCCCTCAAAAGCACCGCATCTCGCAATCGAGCCAAGCGCGCCTGCGCCGCGGTCGCGCGCGCCTTGAACTCTCGGCCGAGCCTCATGAGAGACGCGTACTCAAGGCGCGGTGCCAAAGACGATCTTGCATCCCGATAACTTCGCGCCGCCCGGCGGCGAAAATAGGACATCGACATCCTTGCATCCTTTCCAAAACGACATGTGCGCTGTAGACTGCGAGTCATCGACAGTGCGAGCCAGCCGAGCTTTCCACTCTCCGCTGATGACCCGCTTCGCGTCGCCTCCTCACCGCCCTGGCTCGCGATTCTTAGAGAGCAGGTCCCATACACCGATGTATCTCTTGGTTTCCGACTTCCTTCCGTTCTCGCCGCTGCGGTCGAGCTCAGCCACAACCCTGGTGGCCGTACGCCTCGCCCACGCATCGTAGCGTTGATTGAGGCGCTTCATCGCGGGCCAGATCTTCACGGCGGTCTCCCCTCAGGGGTAGGCTTCACTCTTTCTGGCGCGGATCTGCGGGACGCCCCGCAAACTCCAGCATGATGCCGCGATCCGCCAGCACTAGACCGAATGAGACGAGCGGAGACGCGACCGCCAGCATCGGATCATCTCAATTTGGGCGTGACATATTATTTGGGTACTCAGAGCGGTCTTTACTACAGCGGCGCCGCCTCGGCAGCATCGTGGAGTGAGAGCAGTGACACCAGGTCGATGGTGTCGTTCTCGATAGCGGAAAAGATGTTCGCCATTCTCTATGAAAGCATCATAAAAGCCAGCGAGACCAACGAGTTTGTAATCGTCTTGTCGGTTGGTACGGCGAAGTCAAGGAACTCCCGAGCAGATCGAGTATCCCTGCCAGTTCGAGTGTCTGCAAATCCTGCCCAGCCCGCAGAAAAGCGCCCAAGGAAACGGTTCGCTGCCGCTGGTTCCGGTCGTGGTTCGCATCAAGCGGCTCCTCATGTCGATGCCGGGCGGCGTCGTGGCCATCGGCCTTTTGCTCCTCGAGCGGCGGTAAGCGGCTGATGCTCCCCGCTCGTAACTGACGAGGTCTCCTCTTGAGTGCAGGATTTGGCGCACCGCGTTGCGGGACCGTCGGCCACTAGCCACAATGGGGCACCTGTAGCCCTTCATCCATAGCGGCTTTGGGTCATGAGCACGCCTGCGCGGGCGTGCGTGGCACGGCGGCTCTACCCCGAACTCCGGACGAAGATGTCGAAGGGGAAACGCCCTTCGGCTACTTCCACATGTCCCGCATCCTGGCCGCCACGTCGACTCGCACTGCCGGTTGCGGTCTCCGCGCCGTATGCGGGCCGCCGCGGCTGTGAGCACGCCGTTCGAAGAAGTCTAGAATGCCATCCGGAATGAAGCGGCTGCGCATCGCCAAGACGTAGCCGTCGCCATGGCGATGCTGCTGGCTGCGGAAGAAGCGCAGTGGCTGGACTAGGTGCAAGTGCTGGCGGGCGCGGGTCATGGCGACGTACAGCAGCCGCCGCTCCTCCTCAACCTGCTCCGGACTGCCAAGCGCCATGTCGGACGGGATGCAGCCGTCGGTGGCGTTGAGCACGAATACCGCCTCCCATTCCTGGCCTTTCGCCGAATGGATCGTGGACAGCACGAGGTAGTCCTCGTCGAGATGCGGCGGCCCTGCCTCCGCGCTGGTGGCCTCGGGTGGGTCCAGAGTCAGCTCGGTCAGGAAGCTGCCGCGCGTCGCATAGGTCCCGCCGATCTGCTCCAGCTGCTCGATATCCGCCGCGCGTGCGCGAGGGTTGTCGTGCAGGCGCTCGAGATGCGGCAGATACCAGCAGCGCAACAGCGTCACCTGCCCCGGCCAGGGTGTCGCCACGTCGCGCAGCAACGCCAGCAGATCGCAGAGCTCCGACCAATGAGGCGCGGCTGCGGACGGCGCCTGGAAGGCCTTCAGCGAAGCAAAGTCCCAAGCCGCTTCCGAGAGATGCGCCAACGCCGCGCGCGCCGTGACCGGGCCGATCCCCGGCAGCAATTGCACGACCCGGAAGGCCGCGACGGCGTCCCTGGGGTTCTCGACCCAGCGCAGCACGCAAAGCACGTCCTTGACGTGCGCGGCTTCGAGGAACTTCAAGCCGCCGTACTTCACGAAGGGGATGTCGCGGCGCGCGAGCTCGACCTCGAGCAGGTCGCTGTGGTGGCCTGCGCGGAAAAGCACCGCCTGCCGCTTCAAAGGGATCCCCGCCTCGCGGTGCTCCAGCACGCGCTCGACGACGTACTCGACCTGCGCACCCTCGTCGGTTGCGACGACCAGCTGCGGCCGCTCCCCTGACGGCTTCTCCGAGGAGAGGCGCTTGCGGAAGCCTTCGCCCGCCTCGCCGATCACGGCGTTGCAGGCATCGAGGATAGGCTGCGTCGAGCGGTAATTCTGCTCGAGCGCGACGACATGTGCAGGCGGCGAGAACTGCTTTGGGAAGTCGAGAATGTTCCGGACCGTGGCGGCGCGGAACGAGTAGATCGATTGCGCATCGTCGCCGACTACCGTGAGACCCCGGCCGTCGGGCTTCATCCGCAACAGGATGCGAGCCTGGAGCGCGTTCGTGTCCTGATACTCGTCCACCAGGACATGGTCGAAGCGCTCGCCCACCAGCCGGGCGAGCGTGGGCTCCTCCATCATGTGGGCCCAGTAGAGCAGGAGGTCATCGTAGTCGAGCACGTTGTCGCGCTGCTTGGCCTCGACGTAGCCGCCGAAGAGCGCTTTCAGCTCCGCGGCCCATTCGCCGCACCAAGGAAAAGCGCTGTCCAGCGTGTCCGCCAGCGGGCACTGGGCATTGGCCGTATGCGAATAGATGGCGAGGCAGGTTTCTTTGCGCGGAAAGCGAGATAACTTCTTGGCCAGCCCAAGATCTGCGCGGACGAGGTTCAGGAGGTCAGCCGAATCGGCGCGGTCGAGCACGGTGAAGGAGGGATCGAGCCCGATGCTGTCGGCGTGCTCTCGGAGCAGTCGGTTGCCGATGGCGTGGAAAGTGCCCGACCAGGAGACGTCACCGCCCAAAGCCGCGACCCTCGGCTTTGCCGCAGCGCGTGCGGCGGCCAGGATGCGATGCGCGCGGCTAGTCATCTCCGTAGCGGCTCGGCGCGTGAAGGTCAGAAGGAGGATGCGCTCCGGCTGGGTGCCGCCGAGGATCAGATGCGCCACCCGATGGGCGAGGGTGTTGGTCTTTCCCGTCCCCGCCCCCGCGATGACCAGGAGCGGGCCGGAGAGTTCGCTCTCGCCTATGCCATACCCGGCCGCGGTCCGCTGGCCGGGGTTCAGGTCACGCAAATGTGCTGGGCATTCCATGGGGCGTCGGGGATGCGTTCTACTTCTTGCCCGTCGGATAGTCCGCTTTGGGCCGTGTCAGCTTTTCCGGATGGACGATCGTCTTGTTCACCGCCGCGCGCGCCGCGCTGAGATGGGTGAATTCGGTATCAGTACCATCGCGGCGAAGAATGTAGACGGTCGATACCGGCTTGGCGGACATCCTCTCCGCCACCATCCGCTTGACGATCGTCCAGTTGACGCGGCGCGTCGCGCCGGCATCGGCCGCGTCGGTCACTTCCTCGAAGCCGCGATCGACCACCGATCCGAAGGAATACAGGCTCTGCTCGGGCTTCCGGTTGAAACGGTCGCGGTCCTTTTCATGGCGATTGGCGCTGCGTGGCCCCTTGTCGCGACCGCGTTCGCGACGCACGCCGGAGTCACGGTCTCGCGAGACGTCGCCGCCGCGGCGTTCAGTCCGTAGTCCGCGCAGTTGCGGCGTCACTGGTCGCGGCGCTGCGTCAGTTGCGCTCTCGTCGACACCGCCTTCGACGGTTTGGGCCGCTGAGGCTGACGCGGCTGCTGCCGCTCCTCTCGGTGCGCGGCTCCGGCGGCGGCGCTTGCGACGCCCTTCCCCTGGCGGAGCTGCTTGCGGCGGCGCGGGCGCCGCCACGCCTGCCGGTGCCGCCCCTGGAGGTCGCTTGGCCCTGCGGCGTCGCCGGCGGCGGTGCTTTCGCGGCTGATCGCCCTCCGGTGCCGAAATGGGCGGCACCGAAGCGGCCGCCCCGCCCTCCGGCTGCGGAGCCCTGCCCTGCTCCGCAATTTTGGGTGCCGCAGCGCCGGCCTCGCCAAGCGGCGCCGCCGTCGCCTGTTCCTGCGGTCGGCCGCCTTCAACCTGCGGCATTGTCCTTGATCCCATGCAATCGCGAGGCCCGGACGTTACCATGACGGCCAGCCTGTTCAAAAGGTGCCGCGCAGCCGCGCTAGCACCATCGGGGCAAAGGCACGCGACCCGCATGGCGTCGGCCGACGGCGCCACGTCAGATGCGGCTGGACCTGGCGATGCGCGCGAAATCCCGCACGCGTTCGAGATCCTTGCGATGACTGCCGTCGTCCCTGTCGGTCCGCGTCTTCGAATCGACGCCGGCCGGACGCACTGCGGCGATCGCGGCGGCGACGTTGTCGGGCCCGAGCCCACCCGCGAGAATGACCGGCACGCCGACGCTCGCGATGATCCGCCGGCTGATCGCCCAGTCGTGCGTCCGACCGAGGGCGCCGATCTGCCGATCGCCTGGCGCGTGGCTGTCGACGAGGAGCAAGTCCGCGATGCCGTCATAGCCGCGGGCGATGTCGACGCTTTCAGCGCCGACGACCGGGATGCTGCGCATGAAGCGGACCGCCGGGAACCGTGTCTTAAGCTGGGCGACCTCGTGCGGCCTGAGCAGCTCCGGCGCCGCGCCAAGATGAAGGATCGGCGGCATGAGGGCCGCCGTGACGGCCTCGATGAGGCGCAGATCGGCGGCGAGCAGCAGTACCGATGGCTTCGCTGGTGCCGCCACCGCCGCGATCACCTCACGTGCGCGCTCGACTGGCTGCTCGCGCGGAAAGCGACCGTCGCCCACGAGAATACCGACATGATCGACGCCCAGCGCGGCGACTGCGCGCGCCTCGTTTGCCGTCGAAACCTCGTAGATCTGCACGAGCATGCCCGGTTCTACGCCGCGCGGTGCGGGCCATTCAAGCGCAGCTGCGCCGCCGGGCGGCAGGCTCCACCGGTCGTCAGACCAGGAAGGAGGCACCCGCCATCGTCAGAACGGTAGCGAAAACCTTTACCGGCAGCGTCCAGCCGAGGATCGGCACCAGCGTCGTAAAGGCCATAAAGGCGCAAAGAAAGAGGATGATCCTCAGCATAGCCCAGCGCATCGGCGTCCCCTAGACGGTTGATTGTTGACGATACCAGAAACGCTCTAGTTGGGTCGCGTGGGGAAATTGTGTCGCAGTCCAGGCGCGAGCCGTGATTAGCCGTGCTGGATCATAGGCACCGTCTGCGCCCGCTCTAAGAAGAGCTTTCGCTATTCGACGCGAATCGACCCGGCAACTCCTCGCAGCGCTCGCAGGCTGTGTATCGGCGTGTAGGATACGTGCCGCTTAGGGCATCGTCAGGTCGCGTGGGGTTCGTGGTCCCGCTGTTGAGGTCCAAGGGGCGACTTGAAGCTGAGCTCGTCATTCTTCGGCATCAGGTGAAACTCCTGGCCCGGCGCGATTGACGCGCATCGATCGGCTGATCTTCGTGTGGCTTTAACCGAAGCAGCGAACCGGCCACATGATCAAGGCCACGATGCCGACGAGGGCGAGGCGTGCTCGCCGGCGAGCGGCGCCCGGAAAGTCACGGCGGCGACGAGGTACAGTGCAATCGCAATCAGCATGACCAAAGTGAACCCGATGTTCATTGCCAGAAGCGTCGCCAGGATCGCGCTCAGCACCGAGGCACAGCCGTTGACGCCCCACGCCCAGGGCACTAGCCCCGGCGCTGAGGCTGCGACGCGAGAGAGGGCGAGCGGGAACGGCATCCCCATGCAGAAGGCAAGCGGCGCGATCACGAGCAGGGCGATGGCGATCTTCGGCGCGTCCGGCAGAGCGACGAGCAGCCGAAACAGCGGCGGCAGCAGGAAGAGATAGAGCAGCGCCGCAAGGACGATGCCTCCGATCGCGAGGTCGAGCGCGCCAAAGCGAAGCCGAAGCGCCGCACACCGGCCGTTGGCCGTCGCGCCTACGCGCTCCCGCGCGGCCCAGGTCGCGAGCCGCGGGCTGAAGCCGCTGCCTAGACCGGCGAAGACCAGGAAACCGCAGAGCACGACGGCGGTCGCATAAATGGGATGGCTGAGGAAGAGGATGAAGTGCTGGATGGAGGCGATCTCCACGAAGAGGAAGGCAAGGCCGATCGTCAGGAAATAGGCGGCGACGCGTCCTCTCTCCGCGGACGCTGCGAAATTCGCGCGGTATAACCGCAACGGCGCCAGGATGAGCAGGAGGCTGAGGACCACCCCCTGCACCAGCGTCGCCAGCAAGATCAGGTAGCCCCAGTCGAGTAGCGCCGCGCCGCCGAGGGTGCGCCGCTCCAGCAGCTCGGGGAGCGCCTGCCATTTGAAGAAGTCAAAGAAATACGGGCGATCGTCGGTCGCGGGCGAAACATCGAATTTGTAGCGCGCCAGGAAGGATGCGCGCTCCGGTCCGAGCAGCGCAGTGGCGCCGTCGAAGAAATAGGGCTGGTCGAGGAGGTTGTAGCAGTTGGCTTCCTCCCGGCTCATGCCGGGATAGTAAGCGAGATCGAAGGAACGCTCTTCGGCAAAGGTGCGGATCTTCGCAATCTCGGTCGCGCTCAACACGCCGTTCTTGATGAGCAAGGTCGTCGTGCTCCAGCTCCTGATCAGCGCGAGCCGTTGTTCCGCCCCGGCGACTCCCATTCTTTCGAACGCAGCAACCGCCGTCGCGAACAGCTTGAGGCTGTCTCGGGGCGGCAGCTTCAGCCAGCGTGTGATGGCGACGAAGCCGCCCGGCCGCAGATGGCCGAGATAGTCTTCGAAGGCCTCGACGGTGTAGATGTAGCTCTCGCTGAGGCTGACCGTGCCGGCGCCTGCGGCGGCGAAGGAATCGAGCAGCGGCAGGTGGATGGCGTCATAGCGCTCGCTGCTCCCGGCGACGAAGCCGCGCCCCTCGGCGATATGAACGTGCACCTCTGGCCGGTCGTAGAGATGCCCCGCGAAATCGGCAAAGCTCTTGCGCACGAGCATCACCATCTGGGGATTAAGCTCGACCACGTCGATTCGCGGCGCGCGATGATAGAGCGCCAACAAGACATCTGCGCCGCCGCCCGCACCGATGATGAGCACGTGCGGTCGCTCCAGCAGGTGGTAAGGTAGCGCCGCCGAGGTCTCGTCGAGATAAGCGAGCGGTTCGAGCCGGCCGTCGAAGCTGGTGATTGGACTGAGCCCGCCGCCATCGGTGAACACCCCGAGCTGCGGCGGCGGCTCGATGGCGTTGTTGAGGCTGAGGCCAGGGGCGTAGCGAAGTGGGATCAACGGGCTGCGGATGACGGTCAAGAGCCCGAGGGGGCTCGACGCCTCATGCACGACTTCTGTCCCGGGAATGAGGAGCGCCTGATCAAGCTCCTTGTACTCGGAAAAGCGCAGTGCGGTCCATGAGGCGGGAATTGCTGCAAAGACAAGGACCGCCCCGACAAGATATGCAGCGCTTCGCCATGATCGCTTAGCGCCACGTTCCTGGCGGCTGCTAAGGGCGGCGGCGAGAAGGCCGAGAGCGCCGATCAGCCTGAGGGCCGCAGGCGGAAAGAGCCAGAACAGCGTAGCGACGACGCCGAGTGCCCCGATCCCGGCGCCCAACATGTCATAGCGGTAAACCCGCCCGATTTGATCGGGGAAGACGGCGAAAGTGAGCCCGACGCAAGTGGCGGCACAGAAGAAGGGGATGGCAAAGAGGAGGTAATAGGCCAGCAGATAAAGGAGCTGCTGCGGCTCCCAGATCACGGCGAGGGCATTGAAGGGCAGGCGTTCGGCCAGGACGAAACCAGCGACCGCTGACACGCCGAAGAGCGCTGCGCTAAGCGCGAATGCGGCAGTGAAGCGAGGGCGCAGCCGATCCTGGAAGAGCGTGAGGAAGCTGCCGCTTGCGCCGTAGCCGAGCAGGGCGATGCTGATCGCCATGTACGCGAAGTGGTGCCATTGGACGATCGAGAACAGGCGCGTCAGCAGCACCTCGTAGGCAAGTGCGCCGGCGGAGACGAGGCTGATGGCGACCGGCGGCGCGCTCGGACGGCCGAGCTGCCTCTCATCGTGACATGCGATGTGCGACCCCAAACCCGGCTCTCCGTTGTCGGAGGGACCCGCGCCTAATGTCCGCCGGCAAGCGGCACGAACTGCACGGGAAGGAGCTGCCGTGTTCTAACCTTCCTCTCACTGTCGACCTCGACGAGGATTAGATGTTGGAAGCTGAACGGACCGCCGACTGGGATCACCATTCGGCCGCCCGCCTTGAGCTGTTGAATCAGCGGCGGCGGAATTTGGCTCGCCGCGGCGGTGACCATGATGCTGTCGAATGGCCCCGCCTCTTGCCAACCGTAATAGCCGTCGCCGAGCCGCGTCGCGACGTTGGCGTAGCCGAGGCTCTGCAGCCGCTGCGTAGCAGCATTCGCAAGACCCGGAACGATCTCAATCGTGTAGACTTGACGCGCGAGATGCGCGAGGACGGCGGCCTGATAGCCCGAGCCCGTGCCGATCTCCAGCACGATATGGTTCGGCTCGATCTGCAGGAGGTCGGTCATTAGGGCGACAATGAGTGGCTGCGAGATTGTCTGGCCGTAGCCGATGGGCAGCGGACGATCGGCATAGGCTTGCTGCCGCACGCCTTCGGGCACGAATTCATGGCGCGGCACGATGCCCATCGCCTCAAGCACCTCGGGGGCGATGTGATCGTGGCCTGTCGCCGAGCTCACCTCAGCGGCATAGGCGGCGATCGTGCGGACCATCGCGGCCCGTTCGACTGCATGATCGGGCTCCGCTGCCGTCGCCGGCATGGTGAACATGGCAAGGCCCGAAATGATCGCAAGCGCATTACTGATGAGCCGGCGGCTGACGCTGGAGCCATCGCTCGCGCCGGCCTTCACGATATTTTTTAATTGTACCATGACACCCGTGCTCCCATCGCCGCCCTGTTCGATCCCCGCGTCGAAAGCTTGCGCCGCTCGCTTGACACCGAAAGATGAGACGCCACTGCGCTCTCCCTAACCTTGATTTGGCTCAAAACAGGCCATGGCAGCCGGATCGGCGGTCGGATCGCGGATGGCTGATGACGCGGCTATCTTCGCGCCGCCGCCGATCAGGACGCCGCGGCGGGGCTCATTTCATCTCCGCCGGTCCTCGTCGATCTCCATGGGCTCCTTGCGCGAGAAGTGCTCCCGAAAGGCCCGCTTCGCAGCCGCGGAGGCGTGCTCCTGGAACTCCTCGCCCTGCTCCTCGTGAGCGGCCTGACCGTGCTCCACCAGGAGCGTGAGCGCCTCGAACTCGCCGTCGTTGAGGCTGATGCGGGAGCCGCGCTGCGGTCGGCTGATCTTCATGCCTGGACTATACGCCCATATTGCGGATCTGATGAGCCGGAGGGTGTCCGTAGTGGGGCGTGGCAGGTGCAGTTATGGCGCGAGAGCACCGGGTCCTAGTGATCGGCGCCGGCATGATCGGCGTCACGGCTGCGAGTTACCTCCAGCGCGACGGCCATTCAGTCCTGGTACTGGATGCCAAAGCTCCGGGGGAAGGGGCGTCTTTCGGCAATGCTGGGTGCTTCAACGCCTCTTCGGTGGTGCCGATGTCGATGCCAGGCACGATCAGGCGCGTGCCCGGCTGGCTTACCGACCCGCTCGGGCCACTCGCCATTCGCTGGCGATACTTGCCGGCGCTTGCGCCTTGGCTCATCCGTTTCATCCGCGCCGGTGCGCCCGCGCGCGTGCGGGCCCAAGCGCATGCGCTGCGCACGCTGCTGCAGCCGTCTCTTGGATGTCTTGCACCGCTCCTCGAGGCGGCCGGCGCGGAAGACCTTGTGCATCGCTTCGGCCACCTCGTGGTCTATCGCTCGGAGGCGAGCTATGCCAAGGACGGCGCCGCCTGGGCGCTGCTGCGCGACACTGGTGTCGTCTGGGAAGAGCTCGACGCTGATGAGCTGCGACAGCTTGAGCCGAGCCTTGCGCCCGATTATCGCCGCGGCATCCTCGTCCGCGAGAATGCCCACACCAGCAATCCGCACCGGCTCATCCTCAAGCTCATCGAAGCCCTGGTCCGTAACGGTGGCAGGGTGGAGCGCGCGCGTGTCACGGGGTTCGCGGTCGATGGCGGCCGGTTGCGGGCCGTCTGCACCGAGCAGGGCGACTTTGCCGCGGACAAGGCGGTCGTGGCTGCCGGCGCTTTCTCGGCGCCGCTCGCTGCCGCGCTCGGAGATCGCGTGCCGCTCGAGACCGAGCGCGGGTATCACCTGATGATCCGCGAGCCCGAGGTAGCGCCGCGCATACCGACCGCGGATGCCGACGGCAAGTTCGTCGCCACGGCGATGGAGGAGGGACTACGGTTTGCCGGCACGGTCGAACTCGCTGGGCTTAGCGCGCCGCCGGATTGGCGGCGAGCCCTCAAGCTGCTCGAGCAGGGCCGGCGAATGCTGCCGGGCCTTGCCGCTTATTATCCCGAGGATCGCCTGTCGCTGTGGATGGGGCATCGGCCAAGCACGCCGGACTCGCTGCCGGTGATCAGCCCAGCACAGCGCTCGCGCGATGTGTTCTATGCTTTCGGTCACGGCCATGTGGGCATGGCTGGCGCGCCCATGACCGGCAAGCTCATCGCCGATCTCGTTGCCGGCCGGCCGCCGAGCATTGACGTGATGCCCTTCCGCGCCAGCCGCTTTGATTAGGGCCGTCCAAGGCGGGGCCGCGGCTGACACCGCCCCACTATGGCGACAGATGGAATGACGACCGTCACACGACCATCAAGACACTTGATTTCCGGCGGGTCCGTTCGTGAAACGTCGATAGCGAGGCCCTGTCCCTACCGAGAATTTCATCCGGAGTGGCTTGCGGCCGCGGATCGGGTAATCTGCTGCGGGATGATCGACAGTCTGAAGCTCCTGGCATGCTTGGTGGTCTCAGTGTTCAGATCCAAGGGGCGACTTGAAGCTGAGATCGTCATTCTTCGACATCAACTGAATGTCCTGCGCCGCGGGATGCCATCGCGCGCGCGATTGACGCTCATCGATCGGCTGATCTTCGTTTGGCTCGGTAGCGGCGTCATCCTTCCTGACCGGCCCGGCCTCGATGCGCTTGCGGGCCTTATCCGCGTAATTCTTGGCGCGCCCCTCGCCGCCGAGCCGATGCATGCGCTCGGCCATCCGGGCGACACGCGCGAGAGAAACCTCTACCTCTTTGCCCTTCACCGTCAGCTTTGGCATATCGCCTCCTATCGCATGTTTCGCCGCGCTCGGAGCATCAATGCGGCGGATTTGTCCGGGCAACATTCTCCTGCGCGCATCCTTCGGGTCGCGCCTTCGTGCCGCGCCGATCCTTGGGGACTTTGCAGTTGTCCACGCGCTGCTCGTCGCTCGCCTTGTCGCTCAGGCGCTCCTTGAGCGTCTCTCCCGCGGGCGTGCGCCCTTGCCCACCAGTCGCGGGCGCGTCGGCAGGTGCCTGGGCGTAAGCGCCCGCGACGTGTAGACTGAGTGCCAGGGCAATCAACACGCCGCCGATACTACGCTCACCGGACATTAGGGGGCTCCCGGTCGGTTCCGGGCGATACTGTCACTTTCAGCCGACGCCGCCTATCCGGATCGTGATGTCAATTTCACGGGATCGAGCCTTCCGCCCTCAATGCCTCGCATCGGTTGGCGGCGCGCCCAACGTGCCGATCGCCACGATGATCCGCAGCCGAGTGTCGGCGCCCTCTGGATCTCCTTAGCAGCAGCCGACTGTCGGATGCGCGCCATCGAGCGCGTCGTTATCGAGATCGATCGCCAGCGCCGCCCAGTAATCACGTCACTGATTGCGGCGTGTCTCGGCGTGGTTCCAGACGCCGCGCACTACACCCCTGCTCGCGGTATGCGTTCGTTTTCTTCCCGACACACATCCAGTGAGTTGGTAACGAATGAGAGTGTAGCCAATTAGTCCTCCCCGTTGCCACAGATGTGCATCCTGTGCGTTCGCCCTGAGGCATCAGCCTGGATCGCTTCCTCGGTGTAAGTATAAAAAGCGCCGCACGATGCTCGGATGGACCCAACAAGAGCGGCTTGCTCGGGTTCGGCGATTGATCGACCAAGTCGTTCAAGCACGACTTGGCACGACTGAGGACAATCGAAAGACAAGTCTAGGGAGGTACGCCATGTCACAGCTAGTAGCTCTATCCCTGAGCATTGGCGTGCTCGGGGCGATCTGGGCGTTTTTCGCGCTTGGCCCGCTCAGTGGCTTCGTCCTGGTCTGGGCCGGCTTCATCGCCTGGGGTTGCTTCTTTCACACCGGCGGCGACCTCAAGGCGCTGGAAAAGACCATCATCGGCACAGTCTACGGCGCGGTCATCGCCTGGATCGCGCTGCTCGTCATCGTCAATGTCCCGATCGCGGCACTGGGCGCGGTCTGGCCTGCGATCATCGTCGGCGTCACCGTGTTCTGCCTGGTGATCGTGGCGTCGGTCGACCTGCTGTCCGCGGTGCCGGCCAATGTCTATGGCTACGCCGCGCTGGTCGGATACTCGCTGCACCAACCCTCGGCGCTGGAGAATCTTCGCGCTATCAGCTTTGCCAATCCGCTGATCCTGCTCGTCGTCTCGTTGGTAATCGGCGCGGTGCTCGGCTACCTCTCGGGCCTGCTCACCAAGATGCTGACCGCAAGGAAGACCGCGGCGGCAGCATAGACCGCTTGGCCTCGGCGGGCGCAGGCTGACGCGGCGGATCGACCGTCTCGGGCAGTGGCGCGCCGCGTCGTAGCCGGCCGGCGTGCCCGCTGCGCTGGATCGCGATGTTCACGAAGTGCCAGCGCCGCCGTGTCGCGCCGCTGGTTGCGGATGTCGACACCTGGGCGAGGGTGGTGGCGTTCTCGATTGCGTGGAGCCCGCGCACCTGGCGCACCGTCTCCGGCTCGAGGTATTGCTCGGCGATCTCTGCAACAATCCTGTGGCCTTCGGGGCCCCAGGCGAGTGCGTCGCTAGGCGTGCCAACGATCAGCAGCAAGACGGCGGCGCCAAGCAGCTTCATGCCTCGGCCACAGTGTGCT
The DNA here is from genome assembly GCA_052143095.1 of Allostellaceae bacterium. Classification (GTDB taxonomy): domain Bacteria; phylum Pseudomonadota; class Alphaproteobacteria; order ATCC43930; family CGMCC-115725; genus DAHUYF01. The sequence continues at coordinate 551 of JBKQTR010000319.1, read as the reverse complement.
GATCGGATATCCTCCCCTCATGGACACCAAGCAGTCTGACGACCAGCAGGAAACCGAGAAGCGCCGCGACGAAGTGCTGCGTCACATACTCAACCGGCCGCCTCAGCCTCGCAAGCCGCTAAGCGCCAGTAAGCACAAGACACGGCCGGCGAGCAAAGGACGGGTACGCAAGGGCAAGTCGGGTGCCTAACCTATCGAAGGTCAACGGGCCGAACTTCGAGATGCATCGCGGATATCGCATCACTCTCAAGGATGGCGAGTTCGACGCGCTCACGCTTCTGGACCACGGTCAGGTTGGTCACGACGAACAGGGCGAAGAGTTCCTGGAGAGTGCCTCCATGGCCGCGAAGCGCGCTTTTCGGGAGCACTTCTCTCGCAAGGAGCCGATGGAGATCGATGAGGACCGGCGGAAATGAAATGACCGGCATTACGTTGAGTTCCGCAGGGGCTAATCCCAGCATGTGGACCGCCGGCTTGCGCCGCGCGCGCCGGCAGGCCCAGCACGTGTCGTAGGCGGCGCTGCTGGTGGCAGCGATGGCGGCTTTCGCATG
>JBKQTR010000318.1:0-3337 GCA_052143095.1 Allostellaceae bacterium | reverse complement strand
GCTGCTCCTCATCCTCACCGCGGCCGACATCCGCGCGGTCGGGCCCAAGGTGTGGAACGGCTGGAAGGCGACCCTGCTGCGCGAGCTCTATCACCAGGCGGTGGCGGAGATGTCGGGCGGGCTGGTGGCCGACAGCCGCGACCAGCGCATCGTCGCGGCGCAGCAGGCGGTGCGCGCGCTGCTGACCGATTTCTCGCCGGCGGAGATCGACGCCTTCATCGCCAAAGGCTATCCCTCCTACTGGCTCTCCTTCGAGGCGCAGACCCAGGCGCGCCATGCCAGGTTGACGCGCGAGGCCGAGCGCAGCGGCGCGCCGCTCACCGTCGACACCCGCGTCGATGCCAGCCGTGCCGTCACCGAGATCACGCTCTACACCGCCGACCACGCCGGGCTGTTCTCGCGCATCGCCGGCGCCTTGGCGCTGGCCGACGCCAACATCGTCGACGCCAAGATCCTGACGCTGTCGAACGGCATGGCGCTCGACACCTTCACCGTGCAGGACCAATCCGGCGGCGCCTTCGACCGGCCGGACAAGCTCGCCAAGCTCGCGGTGCTGTTCGAGAACGTGCTGTCGGGCCGAATCAAGCCGCATATCGAGCTCGCCAAGCCCGGCGCGATCCCCAGCCGCACCCGCGTCTTCACCGTGCCGCCGCGCGTGCTCATCGACGACAAGGCGAGCCTCACCCACACGGTGATCGAGGTCAACGGCCGCGACCGGCCGGGCCTGCTGTTCGAGGTGACGCGCGCGCTCACCGGCCTCAACCTGCAGATCTCGAGCGCCAAGATCTCGACCTATGGCGAGAAGGTGGTCGACGTCTTCTATGTCAAGGACCTGTTCGGCCACAAGGTCGAGCATGAGCAGCGGCTCAAAGACATCCGCGAGCGGCTGATCGAGGTGATGGGCGAGCGCAGCGCGGCGAAAGCCGCGGCGGAGTAGGCGGGTCCGCGCCGCCGCCTGCCGGCGAGCGCGCTCGGCAAGTTCAAATGGCTCGGCGAATAACGCGCGGCATCCGCGCCGAGCGTCCTTCGAGACGCGGCGCTGCGCGCCGCTCCTCAGGATGAGGCGAGATTGAATCGGGCATCATCTGTTGATGCCATTCTCATTACCTCCTCATCCTGAGGAGCGATGCGAAGCATCGCGTCTCGAAGGACGCACGAACGGAATTGCAGCGGGAAACGAGCGCCGGGCTACTCGCGCAGATCCTCGAAGAACTCCTTGACGCGCGCGAAGAAGCCCTCGCTTTCGGGATGGGTGGGCTTGCTGTCGCCGGATTTGTCGAACTCGCGCAGCAGCTCCTGCTGACGCTTGGTGAGGTTGACCGGCGTCTCCACCACCACCTGCACATACATGTCGCCGCGCGCGCCCGCGCGCAGCACCGACATGCCCTTGCCCTTCAAGCGGAACTGATGGCCGCTCTGCGTCCCGGCGGCGATGGTGACCTTGGCGCGGCCGCCATCGATGGTCGGCACCTCGACCGCGCCGCCCAGCGCCGCGCTCGGCATCGAGATCGGCACGCGGCAATGAATGTTGGCGCCGTCGCGCTGGAAGAAGCGGTGCGGCTTCACCGCGAGGAAGATGTAGAGATCGCCCGCCGCACCGCCGCGCAGCCCCGCCTCGCCCTCGCCGGCGAGCCGGATGCGCGTGCCGTCCTCGACCCCTGGCGGGATGTTGACGGAGAGCGTCTTCTCCTTGCGCGCGCGGCCCTGGCCGCCGCAGGCGCGGCAGGGATTCTCGATGACGCGGCCGGCGCCGTGACAGGAGGGGCAGGTGCGCTCGATGGTGAAGAAGCCCTGCTGCGCGCGCACGCGGCCATTGCCGTAGCAGGTCGGGCAGCTCACCGGCTTCGAGCCGGATTCGGCGCCGCTGCCGCCGCAGGGCTCGCAGGGCGACATGGTCGGCACGCGCACCGTGGTCTGGCGTCCCTTGAAGGCTTCCTCGAGCGTGATCTCGAGGTTGTAGCGCAGATCGCTGCCCCGGGCATTGGCGCCCTGGCCGCGCCTGCCGCCCATGAACTCGCCGAACATCTCGTCGAAGATGTCGGCGAAGCCGGCGGCGAAGCCGAAATTGTCGGCGCCGGGGGCGCCGCGCCCGCCATTCTCGAAGGCGGCATGGCCGAAGCGGTCATAGGCGGCGCGCTTCTGCTCATCCTTGAGGATGTCGTAGGCCTCGCTCAGCTCCTTGAACTTATGCTCGGCCGCCTTGTCCCCGGGGTTGCGGTCCGGGTGAAACTGCATGGCGAGCTTGCGGTAGGCCTTTTTCAGATCGTCCCCCGTGGCGTTTTTCGCCACGCCCAGGAGCTCGTAGCAATCCTTTTTCGCCATGCGTCCCGCAACCCCTAGCGTGCGACCGCCCCGGCGCGAGGATTATCGCCTCGAAACGGGGCGGCTCAACCCAACCCTAGCGGCGGCTCAAGCCGAGCCGCGCTTCTTCTCGTCGACTTCCTCGAAATCGGCGTCGACGACCTTCTCGCCGCCCGCCGCACCCTGGCCGCCGGCATCGCCGCCGGGTTGCGGCCCGCCGGGCGCGGCCTGCGCCTTGTACATCGCCTCGCCGATCTTCATCGAGGCCTGGCCCAGCGTCTGGGTCTTGGCCTTGATCTGATCGAGGTTGCCGGTTTCGATCGCCGCTTTGACGTCGCGGATCGCCGCCTCGACCGTCTCGCGCTCGCCCGCCGGCAGCTTGTCGCCGGCCTCCTTGAGCGTGCGCTCGGTGGTGTGGACGAGGCTCTCCGCCTGGTTCTTGGCCTCGACCAGCTCGCGGCGCTTCTTGTCCTCCTCGGCATGCGCCTCGGCGTCCTTGACCATCTTCTCGATGTCGGCGTCGCCGAGGCCGCCGGAGGCCTGGATGCGGATCTGCTGCTCCTTGCCGGTGGCCTTGTCCTTGGCCTGGACCGAGACGATGCCGTTGGCGTCGATGTCGAAGGTGACCTCGACCTGCGGCATGCCGCGCGGCGCCGGCGGCAATCCCACGAGATCGAACTGGCCGAGCAGCTTGTTGTCCGCCGCCATCTCGCGCTCGCCCTGGAAGACCCGGATCGTGACCGCCGTCTGGTTGTCCTCGGCGGTCGAGAAGACCTGGCTCTTCTTGGTCGGGATAGTGGTGTTGCGCTCGATCAGGCGGGTGAACACGCCGCCCAGCGTCTCGATGCCGAGCGAGAGCGGCGTCACGTCGAGCAGCAGCACGTCCTTGACGTCGCCCTGCAGCACGCCCGCCTGGATCGCAGCGCCGATGGCTACCACCTCGTCCGGGTTGACCCCCTTGTGGGGCTCCTTGCCGAAGAACTGTTTGACGACTTCCTGCACCTTGGGCATGCGGGTCATGCCGCCGACGAGATCC
>JBKQTR010000317.1:0-16667 GCA_052143095.1 Allostellaceae bacterium | reverse complement strand
CCTGCGCGCCGAGCTGACGCCGACGCGCCGCGCCACCGTCCCGGCGCTCGAGGACATCCTCTACGACCCGATACCGGTGCTCGATCACGGCTTCGTCCGCGTCATCGACTATATGGGCGATGACGCGGCGGTGGTGCAGGCGGCGCGCGTCTCTTATGGCAAGGGGACGAAGCGGGTGAGCGAGGATCGCGGGCTCATCCAGTACCTGATGCGCCACCGCCATACCACGCCGTTCGAGATGTGCGAGATCAAATACCACGTCAAGCTGCCGATCTTCGTCGCGCGGCAATGGATCCGGCACCGCACCGCCAACGTCAACGAATACTCGGCGCGCTACTCGATCCTCGACAACGAGTTCTATGTGCCGGCGCCGGACCAGCTTGCCGCACAATCGAGGAGCAATCGGCAGGGGCGGGGCGAGGTGCTGTCGGGGCCGGAGGCGCGGCGCGTGCTCGAGCTGTTGCGCGAGGATTCCGAGCGCGCCTATCGCGGCTATGTCGAGATGCTCAACGAGGATGACAGCGGCGCGGTGCTCGATGCCGAGCGCCAAGGCTTGGCGCGCGAGCTCGCGCGCATGAACCTGTCGCTCAACTTCTATACCCAGTGGTACTGGAAGACGGATCTGCATAATCTCCTCAATTTCTTGAGCTTGCGTGCCGATGCTCATGCGCAGCACGAGATCCGCGTCTATGCCGAAGCGATGATCGAGACGGTCGACAAGTGGGTCCCGATGACGGCCGAGGCCTTCCGCCAGTACCGCCTCGGCGGCGCCCATGTCTCCGAGCGGGGGCTGGCGGTGGTCCGGGGCCTCATCGCTGGCGCGGCGGTGACGCAGGAGGAAAGCGGCATGAGCAAGCGCGAATGGACCGAGCTGATGGAGCTGCTCGGGCGGAAGAGCTGAGCGGCTAGATTGCGAGTGTCGCCAGCAGCGGGGCGAGCTCGTCGCGGAAGGCGTGCCAGCGGCCGAGGCTGCTGCGGTAGAGCGGGCGGCGGACCTGGTTCATGCTGGCGCTGCGCACCGCGCGCGCGGTCTGGTGGAAGCGCAGGCAGGCCTCGTCCCAGCTGAGGCCGCAGAACGCGATCAGCCGTCGCGCCGCGCCCTCGAGATCGTCGACCACCCGTTCGTAATCCACCTCGATGAAGCGGTCGGCCGGAAGCACCGAGCGCCAATGCGCCATCAGCGCGGTATAGCCGCGGTAATAGCGGCCAAGCTCGGCCAGGTCGTAGGAGAACTCCTGGCCGGTGGTGAACAGCTTCGAATAGCAGGAAAGACAGGTGTCAACGGGATCGCGCCGGCAATGCACGATGCGCGCGCCGGGCAGCGCCAGATGGATGAGCCCGGCATGGAGGAAATTATTGGGCATCTTGTCGGTGACGCGCCGCGCGCCCGGCACCGCCGGCGCGGCCATGGCGAGATAGCGCTGCCCCAGTGCGGCGATCCGCTCCGGCGGCAGCGTCGCCACGGCGGCGGGATAGGCGCCGCCGAGCTCGTGCACCAGCCGCTCGATGTGGCGCGGCTCGCCGCCGCCATGGATTTCGGGGTGCGATGCCAGGATCTGCTCCACCAGCGTGGTGCCCGAGCGCGGCATGCCGATGACGAAGACCGGCGTCTGCGACGGCGCGCCGGCATCGCCCAAGCACTGGAACAGCGCGGCGGGAAAGGCGTCGGCGATCGCCGTCATCTCGCGCGCGGCGGCCTCGGGGGCGTAGGCGAGGCTGGCGCGCTTCAGGCGGCTGCCATGATTGAGATGGGCGAAGGCGCGCGGCGCGTCTTTGGTGTCGAGATAGGCCTTGCCGAGGGCGTAGTGCAGCAGGAGACGCTCGTGCTCGGGCTGCCGCCGGCGTTGCTGGTGCTCCGGGCGCGGCTGCAGCAGGCGCTCCATGGCGGCGATGTCGGGGTCGCCGGCGGCAAAGGTCTTGGCGTCGGCGCGCGTGTACCATGCGGCGGCGAGCTCCGGATCGGCGGCGAGCGCGAGATCGAGGGTGGCCTCGCCCTCGCCGCGACAGCCGAGCTCCAGCAGCACCATCGCCTTGTTGGCGAGCGCCGTGCCGGGCTGCGGCAGCAGGTCGGAAGCGCGGTCGAAGGCGTCGAGCGCCTCGTCATCCCCGCCGAGCGCGTGGCAGATCAGGCCGAGGCCGTTCCACGCCTCGCCGTTCCCGGGCTCCAGCGCCACCGCCTCGCGGCTGGCGCCGAGCGCCTCCTCGACGCGGTCGAGCTTGCGCAGCAGGTCGGCGCGCGCGGTGAGCACCGGGACGCTCTGCGGCGCCAGAGCGAGCGCGCGGTCGAGCCAGTCCAGCGCCGCCTCGTGCCGCGCGAGATTGGCTTCGGCGAGCGCCGCGTAGACAAAAGGACCGAGCAGGCCCGGCTCGCGTGCGTTGGCGCGGCGGGCGTGCTCGAGCGCCGCGTCGAACTGGCCAAGCTCGCCCAGGACGGAGGCCATGTTGTTGTGCGCCGCCGCATTGTCGGGATCGACGGCGAGCGCGCCGCGGTAGACCTCGCTGGCCCGCTCCAGCTCTCCCAGCCGCTGCAGCACGATGCCGAGATTGTTGCGCGCATCGACGGAGCCGGGCGCCCGCTCGATGGCGCGCTCGAGACAGTCGCGCGCCTGCTCGAGCTTTTCCGCCTCGATGAGGATCAGCGCCAGACGGTGCCAGGCGACGGCGCTGTCGCCCGCCGCCGCGACAGCCCGCCCGGCGATTGCCGCCGCCGCCGCGAGCCGCCGGGATCGGCGATAGAGCTCGGCAAGGTCGCCGAGCATCTGAACCGAGGCGCCGTCCGTCCTGCACGCCTGCTCGAGATAGTCGAGAGCCACGCTCGATCGGCCCTGCTCCTCGGCCATGAGGCCGAGGAAATGCAGCGCCCGCGCGCGATGCGGAGCTTCCGCGAGGAGCTCGCGGCAGATCTGCTCGGCGCGATCGGCCTCGCCCGCCGACCAGTGGCGCTGCGCTTCGGCAAGCGCGGTCGCGGGAGCCGTCACGGCGCCGCTGGCGGGGGCTGCCGCCGCGCCTGGCCGAGGATGATGAGGGACGGAAGCGAAACAGACATGGGGTCGCTCTTGAAAGACGGGATCGCCACGCTCTGCTGTTGTCGTTTCGCGTCATCCTAGGATTGCGATGGTTTACGGCAGATTAACCAGCCCGCGTGTCGATGCGGCGGTTTTCGTCAACATCTCGTTAAACCCCTAAGCCTAAGGTCGATCCGCTGATCGTCGAGGGGGCAGATCGGACCATGGAACAACGGGCAAGCGACCGGCGGCTGGTGATGCGGGTGCTCTCGCAGTGGCGCGGTTTGGCCGGTGAGCGCGGCCTGCCGCGGCGCTCGCAGATCGATCCCAGGCATTTCGGCCAGGACTGGGCCAATTGCCTGTTGATCGATGTCGATCCGGAGCCGCGCCAGTCGCGCCTTGCCTTCATCGGGGAGCTGCTGCGCGATCCGACCTGGCCGACCTTCGATCGCCAATGCATCGCCGAGTGCATCGAGCACACGCTGCTGCATTCGGCCACCTGCCAGATCGACCGCGTCATCGCCGAGCGCGAACCGTTGGCCGAAGGCGCGGGCACGCATGTCGGCACGCCCGTGCTCTATCGCAGCATCCTGCTACCGCTCTCCGAGGATGGCAGACAGATCGACGGCGTGCTCGGCGCCGTCAATTGCCGTGAGATCTAGGCGAACTCGCGTCAGCGAGTTCGTCCGCGGCGACAACGCTTCGCGTTGCGCCTATTCGACGACGATCCTGGGCGCCTGCCGCTGAGCGCCGCCGAGCGTCTCGGCGAGGCGCGCGGCCATCGCGCGAAACACCTTTGCGTGCTCGCTGTCGGGATGCGAGACGACGATCGGATGGCCTTCGTCGGAGGTCTCGCGGATCAGGATATCGAGCGGCACCTCGCCCAGAAATTCGACACCCAGCCGTTCGGCCTCGCGCCGGGCGCCGCCATGGCTGAAGATGTCGCTGCGCCCGCCGCAATGCGGGCAGCGGAAGTAGCTCATATTCTCGACGATGCCGAGGACGGGCACGTCGACCTTGCGGAACATGTTGAGGCCTTTGCGCGCATCCAGCAGGGCGATGTCCTGCGGCGTCGAGACGATCACCGCGCCGGAGAGCGGCACCTGCTGCGCCATGGTGAGCTGCGCGTCGCCGGTCCCCGGCGGCAGATCCACCACCATGACGTCGAGCTCGCCCCATTCCACGTCGCGCAGCATCTGCTGCAGCGCGCTCATCACCATCGGTCCGCGCCAGATCATCGGCGTGTCCTCGGCGACGAGAAAGCCCATCGACATGCATTTGATGCCGTAGTTGCTCATCGGCTGCAGCACTTTGCCGTCGCGCGAGCCTGGCCGGCCGGAGATGCCGAGCATGCGCGGCATCGACGGCCCGTAGATATCCGCGTCGAGGAGACCGACCTTGAGCCCGTGCGCGGCGAAGCCGAGGGCGAGATTGGCGGCGACCGTCGACTTGCCGACGCCGCCCTTGCCCGAGGCGACCGCGATGATGGAGCGTACCCCCGGCACCAGCGCCTTGGCACCGTGCCCGTGCCCGTGCGGCTGCGGCGGGCGCGCCGCGGCGGCGGGCTTTTGCGCGGTGAGCACGGCGGTGACCGACAGCACGCCGGCCAGCGCCTCGACCGCCTTCTCCGCCGCCTTGCGCAACGGCTCGAGCTTCGGGCCGCGCTGCGGCTCGACCTCGATGGCGAAGCCGACATGGCCGTCGCGCAGCTGCACGCTGGAGATCATGCCGAGGCCGACGATGTCCTTGCCCTTGTCGGGATCGATCACCTGGCGCAATGCGGCGAGCACGTCCTGCTCGCTCAACCCGCTCATGCCGCCCTCTCGTTCTTGACATCGGCGACGCCCACCCCTATCGGGAGGCAATCCGTCCACCGAGCGCTGCGTGGGACGGTTGTCATATAGGCGAAAGCCGGCGATTTGCAAAGGCAGCGCTCGCTGTACCGAGGAGGAAGCACGACAATGCCCTGGCAGAACCAAGGCGGCGGAGGGAGCGGTGGCGGCGGCGGGCCCTGGGGCGGCGGTCAGAGCCCGTGGGGACGCGGCGGCAAGCCGCAAGCGCCCAATCTCGAGGAGATCCTGCGTCGCGGCCAGGACCGCTTCCGCCGCGTGCTGCCCGGCGGCTGGGGCAGCGGCCGCGGCGTCATCGTCGCCGTCGTGGTCGTGATCCTGATCTGGGGCCTCAGCGGCTTTTACCGCGTGGAGCCGGACGAGCAGGGCGTGGTCTTACGCTTTGGCGCGTTGAACCGGCTGACGCAACCCGGCCTCAATTATCATCTGCCGACGCCGGTCGAATCGGTGCTCACGCCCAAGGTGACGCGCGTCACCCCGACGGAGATCGGGTTTCGCAGCGACCAGATCGGCGGGCGCGGGACGAGCGCGACCGAGGTTCCCGAAGAGGCGCTGATGCTGACCGGCGACGAGAACATCGTCCAGGTCAATTTCACGGTTTTCTGGGTGATCAAGGATGCGCCCAAATTCCTGTTCGACATCCGCAATCCCGAAGGAACGGTCAAGGCGGCGGCGGAAAGCGCGATGCGCGAGGTGATCGGGCACACGGCGCTGGCCAGCGCGCTCACCGAGGGGCGCGAGAAGGTCGCCAACGACACCAAGCACCTGATGCAGGACATCCTCAACAGCTATGGCAGCGGCGTCGACGTCGTCGATCTCGTGCTGCAGAAGACCGCGCCCCCCGATCAGGTCAACGCCGCCTTCAGCGACGTCCAGAGCGCCAAGATCGATCTCGATCGCTTGGTCAACGAGGCGCAGGCCTACCGCAACGACGTGGTGCCGCGCGCCCGCGGCGACGGGGCGCGCATCGTACAGGAAGCGGAAGCCTACCGGCAGCGGGTGGTGCTGCAGGCGCAGGGCGATGCGGCGCGCTTCCTCTCCGTCTACAAATCCTACAAGGCGTCGGAGGATGTGACGACCCGGCGTCTCTACATCGAGGCCATGGAGAGCGTGCTCAAGAACGCCAACAAGATCATCCTGGACAAGGCGGCGACCGCCTCGGGCGTCGTGCCCTACCTGCCGCTGCCGAATCTGAGCCCGCCGCATAACGGTGGCGCGGCGCCGCCGAGCGGCGCTTCAGCGCCGAGCCAGCCGCCGCGGGGAGGCCAGCCATGACCCTGCGCATCGCCATCGGCCTTGCCGTGCTGGTCGTGCTGGGCTTCATCCTGCTGACCGTGCCTTTCATCGTCACCCAAACCGAACAGGCGATCGTCGTGCAGTTCGGCGAGCCGATCCGCGTCGTCGAGCAGCCGGGGCTGCAGTTCAAGACGCCGTGGCAGAGCCTCATCGTCTATGATCGCCGCGTGCTCGATTTCGAGCTGCCGTCGGAAAAGCTGCTGGCAGCCGACCAGAAACAGATGGTCGTGGACACCTATACGCGGTTTCGCATCGTCAACCCGCTGCAATTCTATCAGACCGTGGGGACCGAAGAGGTCGCGCGCACCCGCCTCGGCGCCGTCATCACCGACCGTCTGCGCCGCTTTGTCGCGAATTTCGAGCTCATCGCCGTGATCTCCGACAAGCGCTCGAGCATCATGCGGCAGATCCGGGACGACGTGAACACCGAGGCCAAGGGCTTCGGCATCGATGTCATCGACGTGCGCATCCGCCGTGCCGACCTGCCGGACGACAACAGCAAGGCGATCTACGCGCGCATGATCGCCGAGCGCCAGCGGGAAGCCGCGCAATTCCGGGCGCAAGGCGCGCAGCAGGCCCAGGAGATCCGCGCCAATGCCGACCGCCAGCGCGTCGAGATCATCGCCGACTCGCAGAAGCAGTCGCAGATCCTGAGCGGCGAGGGTGATGCCGACAGCATCCGCATCTACGCCGAGGCATTCGGCGTGGACAAGGACTTCTTCTCCTTCTACCGCTCGCTCCAAGCCTATAAGGACGCGCTGGCGGGCTCGGGCACGACCCTCGTGCTGTCGCCCGACAGCGAGTTCTTCCGTTACTTCGAAGCGTTGCCGCGCGGCACGACAGGCGCCGGCGCCGCCCCGCCGGCGCAGCACTGAGGGCCGGAGATGAGGGATTTCGCCACCGCGCTCGCTCTCGTTTTCGTGATCGAGGGCATCCTCTACTCGGCCTTTCCCGGCGGCATGAAGCGGATGGTGGCGCAGGTGGTGACGCTGCCCCCCTCGGCGCTGCGGCTCACCGGCCTCGTGGCGGCGTGCCTCGGCGTGGCCGCCGTATGGTTGATCCGTCACTGATCGGCGGCCCCTGAGGCTTTCGGCCGCGCCTCGCCGCCGCAATTTGACCGTATTCCCCGGCTCTTCTGCCTGGTCGGCCGACGGGCCGGGGGGGTGTCGGCGGGAAGTTGCTGGTTAATCGCAGCATTCTCCCGTAAAATCGCCTTATCTCCAGCGCTGCTGTTCGAGGGAGCTAGCTTCGTGAGTCGACTTATCAGTCGGATGGATGGCCGGCGCCGCCTGGTGCTCGCGCTGGCGCTTATCACCGCCCTGTTGTTGCCGGCCGGCGCCGCCTTGCCCAAGGCGGCACCGGACGGGTTCGCCGATCTCGCCGCCAAGCTGCTACCGGCAGTGGTCAACATCTCGACGACGCAGACGATCAAGAGCGACAAGCCCGGGCGTCCCGGACCCGACGTGCCGCAATTCCCGCCCGGCTCGCCCTTCGAGGAGTTCTTCAAGGACTTCCTCGATCGCAACAAGAACAAGCCGGAGGCGCAGCCGCGCCGCGCCACCTCGCTCGGCTCCGGCTTCGTCATCGACAGCTCCGGCCTCGTCGTGACCAATAACCATGTCATCGCCGACGCCGACGAGATCACCGTCACGCTGCAGGACGACACCAACTTCAAGGCGGAAGTCGTCGGGCGCGACACCAAGGTCGACCTCGCGTTGCTGCGCATCAAGCCGACCAAGCCGCTGGTCGCGGTCAAGTTCGGCGACAGCGACGTCACGCGCGTCGGCGATTGGGTGCTGGCGATCGGCAATCCCTTCGGCCTTGGCGGCACGGTGACGGCAGGAATCCTCTCTGCCCGCGCGCGTGAGATCAATGCCGGCCCCTATGACGATTTCCTCCAGACCGACGCCTCGATCAACCGCGGCAATTCCGGCGGGCCGATGTTCAACACAAATGGCGAGGTGATCGGCATCAACACGGCAATCTACTCGCCCTCGGGCGGGTCGATCGGCATCGGCTTCGCCATTCCGTCGAACCTGGCGCGACCGGTGGTGGAGCAGCTGCGCGATTTCGGCCATGTCCGGCGCGGCTGGCTCGGCGTCAACATCCAGAGCGTCACCGACGAGATCGCCGAGAGCCTCGGCCTCGACAAGCCCAAGGGCGCGCTCATCGCCAGCGTGCGCGACGGCGGCCCGGCGCAGGTGGCGGGCATCCAGCCCGGCGACGTGGTGCTGACCTTCGACGGCAAGGAGGTGACGGATATGCGCCGCCTGCCGCGCATCGTCGCCGAGACGCCGATCGACAAGGCGGTCAAGGTCACGGTGTGGCGCAAGCGCAAGGAGCACAGCATCGACGTCAAGGTCGGCGAGCTCAAGGAGGAGGATCAGCAGGCCGCGCTCGCGCCGAGCAAGCAGCAGCCGCCGGCGGAGCCGCCGGGCACGGTGAAGACGCTCGGCCTGTCGCTGGCCAACCTCACGCCGGAGCTGCGCGAGCGCTTCTCGCTCGCCGAGGATTCGGCGGGCGTGGTGGTCGTCGATGTCGCGTCGGACAGCGCCGCCTCCGAGAAGGGCATGCGCGCCGGCGACGTCATCGTCGAGGTCGCGCAGGAAGAGGTCAAGTCGCCGGTGCAGATCACCGCCAAGATCGACGAAGCCAAGAAGGCCGGCCGTAAATCGGTGCTGCTGCTCGTCGACCGCCAGGGCGACCTGCGCTTCGTCGCGCTCAAGATCGACCAGAGCTGAGCTCACCGCCGGCGCGGCGGGCGGCACTACCCGCCGCCCACGATCTCCTCGGCGCTGTAGCCCTGGGCGTAAAGCAGCGCGGTGAGATCGGCGTGGTCGACCCGGTTGCGCACGCGCCGGGCGAGCGCGGGCTTGGCATGAAAGGCGATGCCGAGCCCGGCGGCTTCGATCATCCCGATGTCGTTGGCGCCGTCGCCCACCGCCAGCGTCGCCGCCAGCGGCAGGCCGCGCTCGGCGGCGAGGCGCTTCAGGCTCTCGAGCTTGCCGTCCCGCGTCAGGATCGGCTCGCCCACCGCGCCCGAGAGCCGGCCGTCCTCGACCAGGATCTCGTTGGCGATGTCGAGGTCGAAGCCGAGCTCGGCGCGGATGCGGCCGGTGTAGACGCGAAAGCCGCCCGAGACGAGCACGACATAGGCGCCCTGGGCGCGCATGGTGGCGACGAGGGCGCGCGCGCCGGGGGTGATGCGCATGCGCTCGCCCGCCTCGGCCAGCGCCGTCTCCGGCATTCCCTTCAGCAGCGCCACGCGCTCGCGCAGCGCGGCGGTGAAATCGATCTCATCGTTCATGGCGCGCCGGGTGATCTCGGCCACCCGCTCGCGCAACCCCAGCAGATCGGCAAGCTCGTCGAGCATTTCATTGGCGATGATGGTCGATTCCATATCCGCCAGCAGCAGGCGCTTGCGGCGCTCGGCTTTCGGCTGCGCCACCAGGTCGATGGCGGGGTTGCCGAGCTCGGCCAGCGCGGCGCGGGCCGCGGCGTCGGCCTGATCGGTGTCGAGATCATCGAAGGGAATGTCGCACGCGATGTCGGGGGCGAGCCAGCGGCGCGGCGCCACGCCGGCGCCGAGCTGCCGCAACGCGTCCGCCACCGCCTCGACCGCGATGCCCGCATGCGCGGCGGCGGCAGGCGCGGCGATCAGGGTCAGGACATTGGCTGGCATCAGCGCGCTTTATCGGCGAGCCCTGCGCGAAACGCAAGGCCGCGCTAGCGCCAGGGGACCGACCGCTCGATCGCTTCTTCCCAGTTCCTGCCGTCGAACCGCTCGGGGGTGATCGCGCCGAGGTCGACGCCGTCGAGACAGCGGACGTTGACATCGATCTTGTCCGGGTCGGAACGCGGGACATAGAAAGCATGAATGCCGCAATGGCGGCAGAAGAGGTGCTTCGCCGTGCCGGTGTTGAAGCGGTAGGAGGCGAGGTCGCCGTCGCCGCTCAGCAGCTCGAACTGCTGCGGCGCGACGATGAGATGCAGGAAGCCTTTCTTGGCGCAGATCGAGCAGTTGCACTCGGTGATCCTCGCCAGATCGGCGGTGACGCGGAAGCGGACGCGACCGCAATGGCAACCGCCCTCATAGGTCTCGGGCATCGCGCTTGGCCCTCAAGGGGATCTCGGTGGTTTCATCCTACCGCGGCGCCACCTCGGCAGCCAGCCCATGGTCCGGCCGTGCTAGAACGCGGCATGGAGACGTCGCTCGTCATCGTCGCCGGCCCGACCGCCAGCGGCAAATCGAGTCTGGCGCTGGCGCTGGCCGAGGAGCTGCGCGGCACGATCATCAATGCCGACAGCATGCAGGTCTATCGCGACCTCGACGTGCTGACCGCCCGGCCGGAGCCGGCGGCGCTGGCGCGCGTGCCGCACCGCCTCTACGGCGTCATCGATGTCGCCGAAGCCTGTTCCGCCGGGCGCTGGCGCGCCTTGGCGATGGCGGAAATCGCCGCGGCGCGCGCGGCCGGAAGGGTGCCGCTGCTGGTCGGCGGCACCGGGCTCTATCTGCGCGCCTTGCTCGAGGGCCTGGCGCCGGTGCCGCCGGTGCCGGCGGCGCTGCGGGAGGAGGCGCGGGCGCTCCAGGCGCGGCTCGGCGGCGCCGCTTTCCACGCCCTGCTGACCGACCTCGATCCCGAGACGGCGGGCCGCCTGGCGCCGGGCGACGCGCACCGCCTGATCCGCGCCTATGAGGTGGTGAAAGCGACCGGGCAGGGGCTCGCCGCCTGGCGCCGCGCGCAGAGCGCCCCCGGGGTCAATGCCGCGGCGATCGTGCTGCTGCCGCCGCGCGAGGCGCTTTACGCGGCGTGCGATGCGCGCTTCCTCGCCATGGTGGCGCGGGGCGCGGAAGCCGAGGCGGCGGCGCTGCTGGCGCGCGGGCTCGCGCCCACTTTGCCCGTGATGAAGGCGTTGGGCATCCGCGAGCTCGGCGACGCGCTCGCCGGCCGCATCGACCGCGGCGCGGCCATCGCCGCCGCCCAGCAGGCGACGCGGCGCTATGCCAAGCGCCAATACACCTGGTTTCGCCACCAGCTCGCGGACTCGCCGTCGCTGAGAAAGCTGGTCCTCAGCGAGCAATTTTCGGAAAGTTTGATGCCGGAAATTTTTTCATTTATTCGTCAGTTTCTGTTGACCATTAAGGCCTAGCTGTCTAGGGTGGCGCCCTTCGCGCGGGACCAGTCGTTCCAACCGGGCGGCGGCCCGGAAGGACTTTCGCAGCGTAAGCCTTTAGTTTTGCAGCTTTTTGGCCAGGAGAGGTGTCATGGCGACGGAGCAGATGGCGGGGGCGGAAATGGTCATCAAGGCGCTGGGCGACCAGGGCGTTGATGTCATTTTCGGGTATCCCGGCGGCGCCGTATTGCCGATCTACGACGCGCTCTTCAAGCAGAACCATGTCCGCCACATCCTGGTGCGCCACGAGCAGGGCGCGGTGCATGCCGCCGAGGGCTATGCGCGCAGCACGGGCAAGGTGGGCGTGGTCCTCGTCACCAGCGGTCCCGGCGCCACCAATGCGGTGACTGGCCTCACCGATGCGCTGATGGATTCCGTGCCGATCGTCTGCCTGACCGGCCAGGTGCCGACGCATCTCATCGGCAATGACGCGTTCCAGGAGGCCGACACCACCGGGATCACGCGGCCCTGCACCAAACACAATTATCTCGTCAAGGACGTCAATGATCTAGCCCGCGTCCTTCATGAAGCGTTTCATGTCGCGCGCACCGGTCGGCCGGGGCCGGTGGTGGTCGATCTGCCCAAGGACGTGCTCTTCGCGCTCGGCACCTATCGCGGTCCCGAGACGGTGCAGCACAAGACCTATCGGCCGCAGGTGAAGCCCGACGCGGCCCGGATCGACGAGGCGGTGGCGCTCATCGCCGCGGCCAAGCGCCCGCTCTTCTATGGCGGCGGCGGCATCATCAATTCCGGCGCGCGCGCTTGCGCGCTCTTCGCCGAGCTCGTGCACATGACGGGCTTTCCTTGCACGCTGACGCTGATGGGGCTCGGCGCCTTGCCCGCCTCGGAGCGGCAGTTCCTCGGCATGGTGGGCATGCACGGCACCTACGAGGCAAACCTCGCCATGCATGGCTGCGACCTCATGGTCGCCGTCGGCTCGCGCTTCGACGATCGCGTCACCGGCCGGCTCAACGCCTTCTCGCCCAACTCGAAGAAGATCCACATCGACATCGATCCCTCCTCGATCAACAAGAACGTGCGCGTCGACGTGCCGCTGGTCGGCGATGCCGGCGCGGCGCTCGAGGCGATCATCGCCGGGCTCAAGGCGCGGCGCTTCAAGCCGAACCAGGAGGCGCTCGCGGCGTGGTGGAAGGAGATCGAGGGCTGGCGCGCGCGCCATTGCCTCGCCTACGCCAAGACCGACAAGGTGATCAAGCCGCAATACGCCATCGAGCGGCTCTACCAGCTCACCCTCGGCAAGGACATCTACGTCACCACCGAGGTCGGCCAGCACCAGATGTGGGCGGCGCAGTTCTTCAAATTCGAGAAGCCCTGCCACTGGATGACCTCGGGCGGCCTCGGCACCATGGGCTACGGCCTGCCGGCGGCGATCGGCGTGCAGATCGCCCATCCCGACGCGCTGGTCGTCGACATCGCCGGCGAGGCGTCGATCCTGATGAACATCCAGGAGATGTCGACCGCCTGCCAGTACCGGCTGCCGGTGAAGGTCTTCATCCTCAACAACCAGTATATGGGCATGGTGCGGCAGTGGCAGGAGCTGCTGCATGGCGCCCGCTACTCCGAGAGCTACACCGCCTCGCTGCCGGATTTCGTCAAGCTGGCGGATGCGTTCGGGGCGGTCGGGCTGCGCGTCACCAAGACCGACGAGGTCGACCGCGCCATCAAGGAGATGCTGGCGGTCGACAAGGCGGTCATCGTCGACGTCGCCGTCGACGAGCGCGAGAATTGCTTCCCGATGATCCCCTCGGGCGCGGCGCATAACGAGATGCTGCTCGGGCCAGAGGATACGAAGGTAGGCGGACCGGTATCGGAAGAGGGCATGGTCCTCGTCTGAGCCGCCGCACCCTTCCGCTTCGGAGTTCCTCGTGACCGCCATCGAAAAGCATACCATCGCCGTGCTCGTCGACAACGAGCCCGGCATCCTCGCCCGGGTCGTCGGCCTGTTCGCCGGCCGCGGCTACAACATCGAGAGCCTGACCGTGGCCGAGACCGACCGCGCCAACAGCCTGTCGCGGATCACCGTCGTCACCTCCGGCACGCCGATGATCATCGAGCAGATCAAGGCGCAGCTGTCGCGTCTGGTCCCGGTCCATGCCGTGCGCGACCTGACCGAGGAGGGCCCGCATGTCGAGCGCGAGCTCGCCCTCATCAAGGTGGCCGGCAGCGGTGAGAAGCGCATCGAATCGCTGCGGCTCGCCGATATCTTCCGTGCCCGGGTGATCGACTCGACGATCGAGAGCTTCGTCTTCGAGATGACCGGGTCGACCGAGAAGCTCAACGCCTTCATCAGCCTGATGGAGCCGCTGGGCCTCGTCGACGTGTCGCGCACCGGCGTCGTCGCCATCTCGCGCGGCGCGGCGCGATTTTGAGTTTGCCAAGTTAGGAGCCCCACCATGCGTGTCTATTACGATCGCGACGCCGATGTGAACCTGATCAAGAGCAAGAAGGTGCTCGTCGTCGGCTATGGCAGCCAGGGCCATGCCCATGCCATGAACCTGCGCGACAGCGGCGTCAAGGACGTGCGCGTCGCGCTCCGGCCCGGCTCCGCCTCGGCCAAGAAGGCGGAAGGCGCCAAGTTCCAGGTGATGAGCCCGGCGGATGGCGCGCCATGGGCGGATGTGGTGATGATTCTGACGCCGGACGAGCTGCAGGCGAAGCTCTACACCGACGATCTCCGGCCCAACATGCGGCCCGACACCGCGCTTGCCTTCGCGCACGGCCTCAACATCCATTTCAAGCTGATCGAGGCGCGCCCCGACATGGATGTCTTCATGATCGCGCCCAAGGGGCCAGGCCATACCGTGCGCTCGGAGTATCTGCGCGGCGGCGGCGTTCCCTGTCTCGTCGCCGTCGACCAGAACCCCTCCGGCAACGCGCTCGAGATCGCGCTCTCCTACGCCTCGGCGATCGGCGGCGGCCGCGCGGGCGTGATCGAGACCACCTTCAAGGAGGAATGCGAGACCGACCTCTTCGGCGAGCAGAGCGTGCTCTGCGGCGGCCTCACCCAGCTCATCCTGTCCGGCTACGAGACGCTGGTGGAGGCGGGCTACGCGCCGGAAATGGCCTATTTCGAGTGCCTGCACGAGGTGAAGCTCATCGTCGACCTCATGTATGAGGGCGGCATGGCCAACATGCGCTACTCGATCTCCAACACCGCCGAGTACGGCGACTACACGCGGGGCCCGCGCATCATCAACGATGCCGTGAAGGCGGAGATGAAGCGCGTGCTCGACGACATCCAGTCCGGGCGATTCGCGCGCGACTGGGTGCTGGAGAATGCCGCCGGCCAGGCGAGCTTCAAGGCGATGCGCCGGCGCGCCGCCGAGCACGACATCGAGAAGGTCGGCGCGAAGCTCCGCGCCATGATGCCCTGGATCTCGCAGAACCGGCTGGTGGACAAGACGAAGAATTAAGGCAGACGCCCGCGCGATGCCACAGGCATCGTCGCGAGCGGGCGCCAGCGCCCCGGACTTGATCCGGGGCGCGAGAGCCCGAACGGTGCGGGCTAGCTGACTGCCCCCCCCCGCGGCGCGGTGTTTGGACGGGAGAGGGAGGGTGGCCGGCGGCCAGTCCGCAGGGGCGCGGGCTCCCGCGATTGCTCCGCAATCGCTGACGCCCGCCCGTGAACAACGCCTGCGGCGTTGTCACGGGACTTGCGGGGACCGGCCAAAAGGGGATAAAGATATCCGCGTGTTGCGCCGTTAACTTTAAGGGAATATTAAGGCCAAAAGGCGCAGGGTTGGGCACCGGCCCGAGGGGGGCTGGAGGCCAGCAGGACGAGCGAGCGAGATGATCGGCAAGACGGCATTCGGCGAGCGGGATCGGGCGCAGCGGCGCCGGATCGCCGTCGCCTGTGCGTTGCCGGGGGTCCGTGGTCTCCTTGGCCTGCTGGGGAGCGATGGGGCGCTGCGACTTAGCCGCCCCTGAGCGTTGCCGCGCACCGTCGGGGCGCGCTGCGTTCAGGGGGCTTTTGCCGAGACTGCCGCCGCATTGCTCCAAGACGAGAGGAAGTGCGCCATGAGCGCTACCACGACCCGACCCTTCGCCGCCGCCGGTCAGACCGGTGGGCGGGTTGTCATCTTCGACACCACCTTGCGCGACGGCGAGCAGTCGCCCGGCGCGTCGATGAACCTCGACGAGAAGATCAAGATCGCCCTGCTGCTCGAGGAGATGGGCGTCGACGTCATCGAGGCGGGCTTCCCGATCGCCTCCAACGGCGATTTCGAGGCGGTGCGCGAGATCGCCAAGCTGGTGAAGGGCGCGACCGTCTGCGGCCTCGCGCGCGCCGGGCGCATGGACATCGACCGGGCCTGGGAGGCGGTGCAGCACGCCGCGCGCCCGCGCATCCACACCTTCATCTCGACCTCGCCGCTGCACATGAAGTGGAAGCTCCAGATGGAGCCGGAGCAGGTGCATCAGGCGGTGATCGACAGCGTCACCCACGCGCGCAACCTCTGCCCCGACGTCGAATGGTCCTGCGAGGACGGCTCGCGCACCGAGCATGATTTCCTCTGCCGCACCGTCGAGAGCGCGATCAAGGCCGGCGCCGGCACCATCAACGTGCCGGATACGGTGGGATACGCCGTGCCGGAGGAGTTCGCGGGCCTCATCCGCATGCTGTTCGAGCGGGTGCCCAACATCGACAAGGCGGTCGTCTCGGTCCATTGCCACAACGATCTCGGCCTCGCCGTGGCGAACTCGCTGGCGGCGATCGGCGCCGGCGCCCGGCAAGTCGAATGCACCGTGAACGGCCTCGGCGAGCGCGCCGGCAACGCCTCGATGGAGGAGATCGTCATGGCGCTGAAGACGCGCCACGACGCCTTGCCCTACGCCACCGGCGTCAAGAGCGAGTACATCACCCGCGCCTCGCGGCTGGTGTCGGCCATCACCGGCTTCGTCGTGCAGCCCAACAAGGCGATCGTCGGCGCCAATGCGTTTGCCCATGAGAGCGGCATCCATCAGGACGGCATGCTGAAGCATTCCGGCACCTATGAGATCATGACGCCGGACTCGGTGGGGCTCACCAAGTCGAGCCTGGTGATGGGCAAGCATTCCGGCCGGCACGCCTTCAAGATGAAGCTCAAGGAGCTGGGCTTCGAGCTCGGCGACAACGCCGTCAACGACGCCTTCCGCCGCTTCAAGGACCTGGCCGACCGCAAGAAGGACGTCTATGACGAGGATCTCATCGCGCTGGTCGACGACGAGGTCGTGCGCGGCCACGACCGGGTCAAGTTCGTCTCGCTGCAGGTGATCGCCGGCTCCAAGGGGCCGCAGAGCGCCGAGCTCGAGCTCGCTGTCGACGGCGAGCGCCGGACGTCGA
>JBKQTR010000316.1:0-2801 GCA_052143095.1 Allostellaceae bacterium | reverse complement strand
CATGGGGAAGACGGCGCTTGCCACCAATATCGGCTTCCACGCTGCTGAGACACACAACCGGACCAAGGGCCAAGATGGTGCGGTGGTTGGATTTTTCTCGCTGGAAATGTCAGCTGAGCAGCTTGCGACTCGGATACTGTCCGAAGAGTCGGGTGTTGCATCGGACCGCATTCGCCGCGGCGAAGTTTCACATGACGACTTTGACAAATTCGTGAAGGCGAGTCAGAAGCTTGCATCAGTACCGTTCTTTGTCGATGACTCGCCCGCGCTCACTATCGCTGGCCTGCGAACCCGTGCTCGACGCTTGAAGCGACAACAAGGCTTGGGGCTTGTTATCGTAGACTACTTGCAGCTGCTGAGGGGGTCCGACGGAGGCCGCGGACCCGAGAACCGTGTCCAGGAAATCTCGGAGATCACGCGCGGCCTGAAGGCATTGGCCAAAGAACTAAGCGTTCCCGTATTGGCTCTCTCGCAGCTCTCGCGCGCTGTTGAAAATCGGGAGGACAAGCGTCCACAACTATCCGATCTTCGGGAATCTGGCACGATCGAGCAAGATGCAGACGTCGTGATGTTCGTCTTCCGCGAAGAGTACTACTTACGGCGCGCTGAACCGATGCGGCACCCTGAGGAGAGTGAAGATAAATACAATGAGCGCTATGGGCGCTGGCAGGAGAATTTGGAGAAGGTGTACAACACGGCCGAAGTTATCATAGGTAAGCAGCGCCACGGGCCGATTGGCAAAGTGAAGCTTCGGTTCGACGGCGAGACCACGAAGTTCGAAGATCTCGTAGACAGCAACCATCTCCCAGATGGGCGTAACTGACCGGCCGTCGCGTGCGCTCGCCCGCGCCGGCGCCGTGTTGGAGATCGACCTCGCCGGCATCGCCGAGAACTGGCGGCGGTTGGCCGCGGCGCTGAAGCCCGGCGCGACCTGCGCCGCCGTCGTCAAGGCGGACGCCTATGGCCTCGGCATGGCGCAGGTCGCGCCGCTTCTGGCCGCTGCCGGCTGCACGCTGTTCTTCGTCGCGACGCTCGACGAGGGCATCGCGCTCCGGCGCCTGCTGCCGAGCGTCGAGATCGCCGTGCTGAACGGGCTGCTGCCCGGCACCGGCGGCGAGTTCAGCCGCGCCCGCCTCATCCCCGTGCTCAACGATCTCGGCGAGATCGCCGCCTGGCGCGAGCGCGCGACCACGCGCGCGCTCGCGGCGATGATCCATGTCGATACCGGCATGACGCGACTGGGCCTCGGCGCCGCGGCGTTGGCCGAACTCGCGCGCCCGCCGGCGCTGGTCGCCGGGCTTCAGCTGCGCGCGATCATCAGCCACCTCGCCTGCGCCGACGAGCCGGCGCAGCCGCTCAACGCCCACCAGCTCGCCGCCTTCCGCGCCGCGCTGACGGCGCTGCCGCCGGCGCCAGCCAGTCTCGCCGCCTGCTCGGGCATCTTTCTCGGCGCCGATTTCCACTTCGATTTCGTCCGCCCGGGCGCCGCGCTCTACGGCGTCAACCCGACCCCGGGACGGCCCAATCCGATGGCGCAAGTCGTTCGCGTCAAAGGCAGAATCCTGCAAGTGCGCGACGTTGACAGGGGTGTGAGCGTTGGATATGGTGCGGCGCATCGCATGGCGCGCTCTGGCCGCATTGCCACGGTCGCTGTCGGCTACGCCGATGGTTGGCTCAGATCGGCGAGCGATCGCGGCAGCGCCGGCATCGCCGGCCAGCGGGCTCCCGTCATCGGACGCATCTCGATGGACCTCATGACCCTGGACGTGACGGGCATCGATCCTGCGCTGGCGTGCCCCGGCGGCTTCGTCGATCTCATCGACGAAACCCATGGCGTCGACGAGGCCGCCGCCGCCGCCGGGACCATAGGCTACGAGATCCTGACCGCGCTCGGCCGGCGCTACCATCGCATCTATCGCCGCGGGGCCGGCTGAGCATGCTCGATTTCCTCGCCCGGGTCGGCCGCGTCTTCCTGTCCTTCCTCGCTGCCGCGGGGCGGCTCGCGCTGTTCGCGCTGAGGGCGCTCAGCCATTGCCTGCGTCCGCCGGTCTACCCGCGACTCATCGCGCGGCAGATGATCGACATCGGCTATTACTCGCTGCCGGTGGTGGGATTGACCGCGCTCTTCACCGGCGTCGTGCTGGCGCTGCAGACGCATACCGGCTTCAGCCGCTTCTCCGCCGAAGGCGCCGTCGCCACCGTCGTCGTGCTGTCGGTGACGCGCGAGCTCGGGCCGGTGATCGCCTCGCTGATGGTCGCCGGGCGAATCGGCGCCGCCATGGCCGCCGAGATCGGCACCATGCGCGTCACCGACCAGATCGACGCGCTCTCGACGCTGTCGACCAACCCCTTCAAATACCTCGTGGTGCCGCGCCTCCTCGCCGGCACCGTGGCGATGCCGGCGCTGGTCCTGGTGGCCGACATCATCGGCGTGTTCGGCGGCTTTCTCGTCGCCACCTACAAGCTCGACTTCAACCCGGCCGCCTATCTCGGCCAGACCGCGGACAACCTGCATACCGACGACATTCTCTCCGGCCTGATCAAGGCGGCGGTGTTCGGCTTCATCATCGCGCTGATGGGCTGCTATCACGGCTATCATTCGCGTGGCGGCGCCGAGGGCGTCGGCGCCGCCACCACCTACGCCGTGGTCTCGGCCTCGATCCTGATCCTGCTGTGCGACAGCGCGCTCACCAGCGTGCTGTTCTGAGCATGTCCCATTGCTCAAGATCCAGCCGACCGAAGGCCTCCCCGCGCGCGCATGATCTTCTCCTCTCCGCCCCTCGGGGCGGAGAGGCCGGGAG
>JBKQTR010000315.1:0-56297 GCA_052143095.1 Allostellaceae bacterium | reverse complement strand
CCAAGGCCGCGGCGCGCTCGGCCTTTGAATCCAACAAGCAGCGTTTCTTCAATCACCTGCTGACGGCGATGAAATGCCCGACCCTGATCGCCGCGATCGCGCGCGATCTCGACCAGGGCCACGCCGTCGTCCTGCAGGTGGTCTCGACCAACGAAGCCTTGCTCGACCGCCGCCTCGCCGAGATCCCGACTTCGGAATGGGCCGATCTGTCGATCGACATCACACCTAGGGAATACGTCCTCGACTATCTGAGCCACTCGTTCCCGACCCAGCTGTTCGAGCTCTATAGCGACGACGAAGGCAACCTTCTCTCGCGCCCGGCTTACGACGCCGACGGCAATCCGGTTATTTCGCGCGAGGCCGTCGAACGCCGCGACTGCATGATCGAGCATCTGGCATCACTGCCGCCGGTGCAGGGCGCCCTCGATCAGATATTGCACCGCTTCGGCACCGATC
Organism: Allostellaceae bacterium; assembly: GCA_052143095.1. Taxonomy (GTDB): domain Bacteria; phylum Pseudomonadota; class Alphaproteobacteria; order ATCC43930; family CGMCC-115725; genus DAHUYF01. Next base: position 55,841 of record JBKQTR010000315.1, on the reverse strand, counting down.
TCGTCGCCGAGGTCACCGGTCGCTCGCGCCGCATTGTCAAACGCGATGATCGGCTCTGCGTCGAGACCCGCCCAGCATCGGCGAATTTCGCCGAGACCGCCGCCTTCATGGACGACGACAAGCGCATCCTCGTCTTCTCCGACGCCGGCGGCACCGGGCGCAGCTATCACGCCGATCTCGGCGCCAGGAACCGCCGGCTGCGCGTGCACTATCTGTTGGAGGCGGGCTGGAAGGCCGACACCGCCATCCAGGGTCTCGGGCGCTCGAACCGCACCAACCAGGCGCAGCCACCGCTGTTCCGGCCCATCGCGACTAATGTGAAGGCGGAAAAGCGGTTCCTCTCCACCATCGCGCGGCGGCTGGATACACTCGGCGCCATCACCAAGGGCCAGCGCCAGACCGGCGGCCAGGGCCTGTTCCGGTCGGACGACAATCTTGAATCCGACTACGGCCGCGCCGCGTTGCGCCAGCTCTATGTGCTGCTGTTCACCGGCAAGGTCGAAGGCTGTTCGCTCCAGGCGTTCGAGAACGCCACGGGCCTGCACCTGACCGATCAGGATGGCAGTCTGCGCGAAGAGCTGCCGCCGATCACGACCTTCCTCAACCGCCTGCTGGCGCTGACCATCGGTCTGCAGAACACGGTGTTCGGCGTGTTCGAAGATCTGCTGCGCACCAGGATCGAAGGCGCGATCGCGTCGGGCACCTATGACACCGGCGTCGAGACGCTCACGGCAGACAGCCTGATCGTGACCGATCGCCGAGCGCTCTATGTCCATCCGCAGACAGGTGCTGAGACGCAGGTCTTCGCCATCCGCCAGCGCGAGCGCAATCGCCCCTTCACGCTCGCCGACGCCCTTGAACGTGCCGGCGATCCCCGCGCGATGCTGCTGGTCAACGCCCAGTCCGGCCGTGCCGCCGTGCAGGTCCCGGCGCCGAGCCTGATGCTTGACGACGGCGAGGTCGAGCGCCGTGTGCGCCTGCTGCGGCCGATGGAGCGCCCGGCCATCTCGCTTGCGATGATGGCGCAGACGCATTGGAAGGAGGCCGACCGCGACGCCTTCGCCCGCGCCTGGGAGAAGGAGCTCGCCGACGTCCCGGCCTTCACCGACAGCGATCTGCATATCGTCACCGGGCTGTTGCTGCCGATCTGGAAGCGGCTGCCCGACGAATCGATGCGGGTCTATCGGCTCCAGACCGATACGGGCGAGCGGATCATCGGCCGGCTGGTCTCGCCGGCCTGGGTGGCGCAGGCCGTCGACGCCGATGCGATTACGATCGCACCGGTCGACGCCTGGGCCGCAGTGCTCGACGGCCGGACGGTTCTGGAGCTCCAGGAGAGTCTCCGGCTTCGCCGCGTCAAGATCATGGGTGAATTCCGTGTCGAGCTCACCGGCTTCACCGACGGCATGGTCGACCGGCTGAAGGCGATGGGCCTCGTCTCGGAGATCATCGCCTGGAAACTGCGCTTGTTCGTGCCGACGGGTGCCACGGGTCCGATGATTCTCGGCGCGCTAATGGAGCGCTATCCGCTCGTCCGCGTCGCCGACCGGGCGGCGGCGTAAGGGAGGCGGCCATGTCGTCGCAGGCCGCCGACCTGGCTCACCGTCTCGCGCGCAATGCCGAGGCGGTGTGCCGCCACTATCTCTCCAACGGGCACCGCGAAGGGCGCTACTGGCTGGTCGGTGATGTCGCCAACACACCGGGGCGCAGCCTGTTCGTCCGGCTGAGCGGACCGGACAGCGGCAAAGGCGCCGCCGGCAAATGGACCGACGCCGCCACCGGCGAGCATGGCGATCTCCTCGACCTCATCGCGCTCAATCGCGGCCTGAATCGCCTGCGTGACGCTCTCGCCGAGGCGCGCTCCTTCCTCAGCCTGCCACGCCTCGGCCCTGAACCGGTCAAGCGGCATGAGCACTCTCCGGCGTCCCGCGGATCGCCCGAATCCGCACGCCGGCTGTTTGCCGTGTCGCAACCGATTTCGGGCACAATCGCAGAAGCGTATCTACGCCGACGTGGTATTACGGCTTTGCACGCAAGCGGCTCCCTGCGGTTTCACCCGCGCTGCTACTACCGCCCCGATCCCGACGCCCCCACCGAGACCTGGCCCGCGCTGATAGCCGCGGTCACCGACCTCGACGGCAGGATCACCGGCGCGCACCGAACCTGGCTCGATCCATCCGGCCACGACAAGGCTCCGGTCGACACGCCGAGGCGGGCAATGGGCCATCTTCTCGGCCACGGCGTCCGTTTCGATCTGGCGAGCGACGTGATGGCGGCCGGCGAAGGCATGGAGACCATGCTGTCGCTGCGCAGCGTGATGCCAACCCTGCCGATGGTGGCCGCACTCTCCGCCAATCACCTCGCCGCCATCCTGTTCCCCGCAGCACTGCACCGTCTCTACATCGCACGGGATTCCGATCCGGCCGGAGACGCGGCGGTGGCGAGTTTGAACGACCGGGCAGGAGCGGCCGGAATCGAGGCGCTGACGCTCTCCCCAGCACTCGGCGATTTCAACGAGGATCTGCTCCGCCTCGGGGCAGGCGATCTTCGGGCGGGTTTGCGTGTGCAGCTCGCTCCGGAGGACGTGGTCCGCTTCATGCATTAGGCGACGAGCCGGACGGGGTGATCTGCCCGGCTCTGCGCGTCGTCGATCGCATCGGATCGCGATGAAAGTCCTGCGCGTCGGAAAAGGGCCGCTCCACGGCCTTCGAGAGCGCGATCGGACGGCAAGCGGCCCGGTCCCGCAACGGCGGGCCTGCGTTTTCTTCCCCTGCCGGCTGCGCCGGCATTCCTCGCGAGACAAGAAAGCCTCGGCCCGCCGTCCTCCGCTGCGCTCCGGCCGCTGTCGCTGGACCTCGGCGGTGCAGGCCCGGTCCGCTCGCCGTCAAGTGATCGCCACGAAGGCCGCGATGGGCGCGGCCAATCCGACAAAGGAGTTCACCATGGCGACCGACCGCGACGACACCGACTTCGAACCCCCGCATACCTCTTCCCCGACCGACCATATCCTCGCCGAGCTTCAACTCTACGGCCATCGTCCCCTCCAGGACGAGCCGGACCCACGGCCGCTGCCCGAAGCCGACGCCGTCGGCGGAGCCGTAGCCTACATCTTCGACGCGCTGGTCTCGACGCTGAGCGACACCCGCCTCGAACCAGACCTCGAGGAATTGCTCTGGTCGACGGTCAATCTCTTCCACCGCGCCACCGACCGGATCGGACGGGAACTCGACGACAATGAGCAGGCGCAGCGGCGCAGCCAGAAGGAGCAGGACGGCTCGGAGATCCGCTCGGTCGACCTCGAGCGCCTCACCGCCGAGGGGATGACGTTGATCGAACGCCGCAACAGCATGGAATTCTTCCGCGACCAGGCCGCCGACCAATTCGAGCGCCACACCGGCTCAGCCTGGCGGCCACGCTCCGGATCGATGGTCAACCATCGCACGCTGACCTCGGCCATGATCGATAGCCGCGACTTCCTCGCCGCCAAGCGCCGGGCTGAGAACGAAGTCATGCTCCCCGCCGGTCCCAAGATCGCCCTCACCGGAGGGCTCGACTTCAACGATCATCACCTGATCTGGGACGCGCTCGACAAGGTTCACGCGAAGCATCCCGACATGGTGCTGGTCCATGGCGGTTCGCCGAAGGGCGCCGAGCAGATCGCCGCCCGCTGGGCCGATCACCGCAAGGTGCCGCAGATCGCCTTCAGGCCCGACTGGACGAAGCATGCCAAGGCAGCACCGTTCAAGCGCAACGATCAGATGCTCGAAATCCTCCCGATCGGGATCATGGTATTCCCCGGCACGGGCATCCAGGGCAACCTCGCCGACAAGGCGAAGAAGCTCGGCATCCCAGTCTGGAAGTTCGGGAACGGCGGCGCGTGAGCGCCGCCGTACATCTACGAATCCGCAAACCCGCGCATCCGTAGTGGCGTATTCCCGCTTCTTCGCAAAGCCGCCTTTCAGTCTGAATTGCCCACCGGGGCCAGTAAACTTCGCCACCACCAGAATTTCCTCAGTTCGCCAGGGATCGCACTCCGCAGATCGAGCCGATCCGGCAATAACCGCCCGTATCCACCGAGATGCGCAGACACTACCGGATTCCAAATTCCGGAGAGATGGGCTATTCTAAAGGCCGCGCCGTGGTGGTGGAGGAAGGCGCACCCGTTTGACCCTTTGTCACGGAGGTCTCCACCATGATTATCGTCGGCATCATCCTCAGCGTCTTCGGCATCGGCTTCTTCTGCTGGCTGCTGTTCACGCTGGCCGTCTACGCTCTCCCCTTCTTCGCGGGCCTGACCGTAGGCCTAGCCGCCTTCCACAGCGACGCGGGCGTGATCGGCGCTATCATCATCGCCGTCATCGCCGGCGGCGCGACCTTGGCGATCGGACAGATCGCCTTCGCGACGGTCCGATCGCCGCTCGTCCGCGCCGTGATCGGGCTCCTCTATGCTGTACCGGCCGCTATCGCTGGCTACCATGCGACCCTTGGGCTCGCACATATCGGCGTGCCGTCCGAAGGTTGGCGGGAGGCATTCGCCGTCGTTGGCGCCATTCTTATTGGCGGTACGGCCTGGGCGCGCATGTCGCTGTTCGACCCTCCCAATCTCAGGCGCGGCGTTGCAGCGGACTTGGCTTATGCCCCCTTCACGGCAGCGACCAAGGACGGGTGAACCCGCGCTTCATCGTCGCTCGGTTGGTATCGGTGCGATGAACGAGGGATCGTCCAGGTGACTTAGAGCGCCGCGGCCTTGGTCGGAGCACTCGGGGTTGCTCGCCGCCCACGGGCCGGCCGCAATACCTTCTCTCAACAGCGCCGCCGTGGGCACGGATTTGTCGGGTCGTGACGCCGTCCTTTCTGTCCGCCAGGGTTTCCCTTTCTTCGCCTGGAATGCCGGCCCCCTTGTGCAGAGCGTCCGGTGTCAGCAACATCTTCTCCCGAGGATGCTGTTCGGCGCGCAGACCACACGGCCTCTCTTTGGCTTGATCTGGCCGGAGGACGGCTGCGCCTCGATCGCCTGAGCCGCAACGGCGCCGGATCGACTTTCTTCCCCTGGGCTTCGCCCATTCCTCGCGAGGCAAGAAAGTCTACCGCCGCCATCCTCCGCTGCGCTCTGGCCCGCGAGCGGGTGCGTCGTCGATCGCCTCCGGCCCACCGATCGCCATCGAGGCCGCGGTGGTCGCGGGCTCGAAACCAGCAAGGAGAAGTGACATGGCTAACATCGGTTCCTTCAAGAAGTCCGGCAGCGAGTTCCAGGGCGAGATCGTCACCCTGAGCGTCCAGACCAAGGGTGTCCGCATCGTCCCCGAGACCAACCGGGCCAACGACAACGCCCCCAGCCATCGGGTCTATGTCGGCCGCGCCGAGATTGGGGCCGCCTGGTCGAAGCGCTCCAGCGAAGGCCGCGACTACCTCTCGGTCAAGCTGGACGATCCCTCGTTCAACGCGCCGATCTACGCCAACCTCTTCGATGACGAAGACGGCGAAGGCTACACCCTCATCTGGTCCCGCAGCCGCAAGCAGAACGTGGACTGAACCCGGCTTCCCCACCGCCCCGCCCGGTCTCCCGGGCGGGGCATAGCGGCAGCGATGTGGCTCTTCCCGCGTCACGACGATCTCGCGGATCGGGAATGCTCGTGAAAACCGGCGCCGATGCCGATCTTTGCGACGAATACCCATTGCGGGCAAATGGCAGAGTCCGTACCGGTTCGGAGAACATCCATGCGAATGCGCCAACAGGCTGCCCCGGCTGATGGGTTGCTTTCCCGCCTCAGCGCTTTTCGAGCCACATCATCACGCCATGTCGCGGGCGTAGTGTAACCAACCCCTGAGGCTCTACCGGATGCCCCTTGAGAAGGCGCAGACGATAAGTCTGGGCGATGGCGGCCAGAATCAACACGGCCTCGGTCATTGCGATTGTGGCGCCGATGCAAACACGGGGACCGGTGCTGAACGGCAGATAGGCAAAACGCGGCCTGCCGGCACTGCGTGCTTCCGAAAACCGGGTGGGTTCGAACCGCTCCGGATGTTCCCAGAGCGCAGGATTGCGATGCAAGACCCAGGGAACCACCCATACGATGGACCCCTTCGGAATGCGCTGGCCGCACACCTCGTCGTCCGCGACCGCTTGCCGCCAGCTTAGCGTATGGACCGGCGGGTAGAGCCGCAATCCTTCCTGAATGACCATACGGGTATAAGGAAGGTTCGGAATGTCCTCGAATGTCGGCGTGCGCCCTTGCAGGACCTCGTCCAATTCCTGATGCAGTCTTTTTTCCTCTGCCGGGTGCTGCGAAAGCAGATACCAGACCCACCCGAGCGCCGTTGCCGTGGTTTCATGACCGGCCATCATGATCGTAACGACCTGATCTCGTACTTGCCGTGCGCTCAGACCAGCGCCTGTCTCGCTGTCGCGCGCTGCAATCAATCGCGCAAGAAGGTCCGCGTGGCCGTTCTTCTGGGGATCATCGAGGCGCTCGGCGATGAGGCGATAGATCGCCTGGTCCAGATCTCGAACGATCCGTCGGCCTTGCCTCTCCTTGTGGCGTGCCCAAGCTCGGTTAACGACGGGAACGACACCCCAGAAACTGAATGTCATCTTGGTTTGGTATTCCGAGGAGCTTCGTTCTATCACTTCGGCCATATCCGTACTGTCTGACGCGAACATCGCACGCGAGATAATTTCCAGCGTCAGTGCGCCCATGGTCTTATCGACGTCGACAACAGCGCCGCGCGGAAGAGCAGCCCACCGCGTCAGCAGAGCCTGGGTTGCTTCGGTCATTATCGACGCATAGCCTTCTACGCTTCGATTGTCGAAGACTGGCGCGATAAGCTTGCGAAGATTACGCCATGTCTCGCCGTCGCTGGTGACGAGACCAACGCCGAGGGCCGGCCCCAGAACGGGCCGCAAGATATCAGCCTTCAGGTAGTTGGATCCATTATCCAAAAGAACGCGTTTGATGCCGTCTGGATCATTGATGATGAAGCTGCGAAACCACAAGAATTTGCGCTCGACGATTCGTTCTCTGAAGACGCCTTCGTGGAGGCCCGCGATAAAATTATCCCGGCTGACGCGGAGGAATTTGAAAAAGGGGAGCGGACGCTTTGGCACGACTGGGCCAGCGAGTTCGGGGCAACCCCCTGTCTCTATCCCCGTCGCATCTCTCTCTTGATCGACCAGTTGAACTGACATTCCTGACCCTCTCCATGCGAGTGAGAATTATCAGAGTCGCTTCCTCTCCATGGTCGCCGAGCTGCTTCTCTACCGCGCACGACGCCTCCTCCTGATCGCTCAGGAGTGGCGACGACGCCCGCTAAGGCGATACCAAGATGTCAAACCCGACAAGAATTGGTGTCGGAGACGCGCTTAAGAATTGTCACGCCGACGATCGGCGGATTCTCTCTACAGGCAAGTCGTTCGCTCTTCGCTCGCTTGTCATTTCGCGATTGGCGCGTTAGTGGGACATGCTCGCCGCGCCCAATAGATGACGCGCCGCAGCAAAGCCGGAACGAATGGCTCCCTCGATCGTCGCCGGCAACCCGGTATCGGTCCAATCCCCCGCCAATGCTAAATTTTCCCAACGCGTCCCCGTTTTCGGCCGGCGGGCGAGCTGCGCCGGCGTGGCGGCAAAAGTCGCGCGCTTCTCCTTGACGATCTGCCATGCCGGCAACGGCGCGTCTGAAAGATCGTAGGCACGCCGCACCTCCGGCCAAAGGAGCTGGGCGAGGTCTTTGGCGGGCATGGCGACAAGGTGGTCTGCGGCGCTGATGGTCACCGATAAGACCTCCCGCTTGCGAAACACCCATTGCGCCGCTCCACCGATGAGACCGATGAAAAGCGGTGTGTTGTCCGGCGCCGTGACGCGGAAATGGGCGTTCACAATCGGACGAAAGGCGTCGGGCGTGGGAAGATCCGGGATCACGCGAGCGGCAACCGGTGCCGGAACGGCAATAATTGCTGCCGCGTCGGCATCAAGCACTTCGTCTCCTCCATCAAAGATGAGCTTGGAGATGCGTTGGCCGTCAGCGCCGACCGCACGCAATCGCGAGCCCAAGCGCAACTCTCCGCCCATCGTACGCAATCGATCGACAGCTGGATCGATCAGGCTTTCCGATAGGCCTTCGTTCGGTGCGAGGGGGCGGCAGGCGGCTCCTCCCCTCCCGAACGTTTCGCGCAAGACCTGCACGAGGGGCGCCGCGGATGCCTCCTCGACATCCGTATTGAGCGCGGATACGGCCAAGGGCAACCACAGCCGTTGGAAAATCACCGTGTCTCGATCGAGAACTGCGGTCAACGTGTCTTCGGGACGCGCCCAGGCAAGGCGCAGCCCACGCAGGTAATCCCAGGCGCTCGTGCCAGGTATGCGGCGGCTCTCGCGAAAAATCCACCAGGGCACTCTTCCGAGATTGGGCCGCACCGCCCAGCGTTCGCCGCTACCGAGATCGAGAAAGTCGAATTTTGCCTCGGCTGGACCGGTTACGGTGGCCGTGGCCTCTATCTCGCGCAGATAAGCCATGACGGCGGTGTTTCCGGCCGTCACCATATGGTTGCCATTGTCGATGCGGCATCCCAGCGTTTCATCGAAATAGGAGCGACATCGCCCCCCGGCCTGGGGCGCTGCCTCATGCAGCACGACGCTAAGCCCCGCTTTGGCGAGCTGCAGCGACGCTGCAAGACCGGCTAGACCGGCACCGACGACATGAACTCGCCTTAGCTCACTCACGATTGCCCATGCCCGAGCGAGCCATTGATATCTTGCCAACCGCGCGGGCGCACCGGCGTGTCTTCGCAGCCCGCTCGCGGTTCGGCGGCGGTGGTGCGGAGGGCATCAGGCGAGCAATCTGCCATCCTCGTCGTCGCCGGTGAAGCGCTCTGGGTTGGGGGAAATCCTCTGCCCTTTCGACCACGACGGACATTAGGCGATCGGTTCATCCGGGCTGCTTTCATTGTTCCGAGGTTGCGGCAAGCGGGCGGGTTGTACGCACGGCTGTGAGCCGGTGCAAATTCTCCTCGGCCCCGCGCACACTCGGCAGGCTTCAAACCTGCGATCGACGAAAGCGGGCAGGCGTGATACCTGTCATCCGGCGAAAATTGATGGTGAGATGGCTTTGACTCGAAAACCCTACCGTATGCGCAATTTCTGCAATCGGGGTTCGCGCGTCGCGTAGCAGCTCGCGGGCGCGATGAATCCGTTTCTCGATGACATAGCGGTGAGGCGGCCTCCCGGTCACGGCCTTGAACGCTTGGCCGAAGTGATGGGGGCTGAGCCCGGTAATCCCCGCAAGTTCAGCGAGGCTCAGTTCGGCGCTCAGATGGGCATCGATGTACTCGATCACGCGTCGGAGCTGCGCTGACGCGAGTCCCCCCTTATGCAGGTTTGACCGCTTATTCGCCAGTCCGTAGCTGCGCAGCAGGTGCACGGCGAGCGCGGCGCCGAGTCCTTCGACATAAAGCCGTCCGCCCGCACCGCCCTGGCTCAGCTCAAGTTGGCCGAGAGCGCCTATGCGCCGCAGCACCGGATCTTCCACACCGATCGACGTCCGGAGAGCATAGTCGGCTACCCCGTCGAATGTGCTTTGGCAGGTCTCGGTGACGAAGGCTTCGTCCATCGCGAAGGCGAAGAACGACGGCGAAGCATTGCAACGTACCCATAAGGGAAGCCGCCCGTCACCGACATGGGCCTGACCACGTGACATGGCACTCGATTGCAGGCGATCGCTCTCCGGCGACCGCCACTCCATGTGAAAGGGTGCGCCGTCATAGATACCGACCGTCACCTGCGATGCGCCGACATGCACGCCGTCATTCGGCTTGAAAAGGCAGTCAGCGAGCGTGACGCTCCCGAGTCTTAGCTGGTTTCCGAAGCCGAGCCCATGAGGTTGGGATGAAGAGGCCAAAGCGAAGTCGATGGTGAGATCGCTTCGGCCCGCTTGGTGCTCTAACGAGTCCATTGCTTGCGGTCTCCGTTTGAAGTCTGTGGAACGCGGGCACTCTCAACGACGGGACCGCCAAGCTCCGTTCTGCATGCCCCGGCAGGAGGACAAATCATCGAGGCGATGGCCCTGACGCGGTGGGGCAAAACTGTGAGTTGTCAGGTAGTGCAGAAGACGCCGTATGACTTTCTGTCGCAACAAACTCATCGGCACGGAAGTTTCTCGGTATTTCCTGACAAAATCCGGACTTTCGCGACAGACTGGCCCGAAATGTACAAATGTCTGTGATCCATTTTTCGAGACCCGAGCTGTGTGCTCTCGGATCATGTCCACAACATTTTCGTCCAAGCGTCCTCTGCCGACTTCATCGAACGGCTCCAACTCGTCGGCATGTCGCCTCTTGCCGGGCCCGCCCGCGAGCGGAATAAGCAGAGGAAACTTGAAACTTACCGTCGAATACCTAGTATATTAGGTGGCAGTATATTAGGTGCTGCGGCTGCTTCTCCGTATGACATTACGGGAAGTGGTCGCAAAGAATCTTCGCAGGGCGCGGCAAGCCAAGGGGCTGTCGCAGGAGGAGCTTGCCGACCGTGCGGGCATCAATCGCAACTATGTCGGGATGCTGGAGCGTGAGGAACACGCAGCGACGGTGGACATGCTCGAAAAGCTCGCCGACGTGCTCGAGATCGACCCTAGCGAGTTCCTGGATCGCACGAGATGAACGGCTTGCTCCGATCGTCAGGCCGCACGCCTGCTCGATCAGGTTCCAGCTAGCTAGCTAGCGATTTGCTGCGCCGTTGATCGCATTTCCAGACATCACGCCGGTGACACCGATGGCACGACCCACAATTGAGGCATGTCATGCCTAAGCGCCCGACGCATCCGTCCATCGCTGATACTGCGCCAACCGAGAACCGGTTGACGGATTACGACCGCGCACATTTGACGACTTATCTGCGGCTGCTCGACGCGGCCAAGGAAGGGGCGCCGTGGACAGAAGTCGTCCGCATTGTGCTCGGCATCGATCCGGTCGGGGAGCCCGACCGGGCCAAGAGAGTCTATGACAGCCATCTCGCTCGTGCCCGATGGATGACCGATCACGGCTATCGCGACCTACTGCGCAGCGCCACTCACTGAACAGATTTCGCGAACGCCGCGAACCCTGCGATCCGCTTTCGTGCTCTTGTCCGAACACGTAAGCGCGTGTCTCCGTCTTTCCGGTTAGCAGGTTTTCTCCATTTCCTGATATGCCAGGGCGTTTGCGACAGACGCCCCAGCATGGCGCACGCCAATATTGCAACCGTCTTCGGAAGCGCGTTGGGGAGACCGTTGCGGCGATCCCACAGGGGATGTCGTTGTTCAATTGATCGGGGCGAGAGCACGCAAGCTCACGACAAGAGAAGCTCATGCCGACACCAGATTGGAGGTCTCCAGCCGCCTATGAATACGTCTCTGGGCTGACGCTCGCCGGCCTCGCTTGGGAATTCCTACGGCGTAATCCGGATTATCGGAGCGACTACCAACGTAAGGATGGCAAGGCTCCCCTACGCGCCGTGTCCAGGGTCGCTCGCGACGACCCTGGCCGGTGCTGGGGGTTGCGATTTCCTCGCCGACCCCGACAAAAGCGCTGACGAGGCTCCGGTCTTCTGGCTGCCGGAGCTCCACACCGCGACCGTCCTCCTCGCCAAGAGCGCGATTGAAACGGAGTCGATTTTTCGGTTCCTGCCCGACACCTGGCGTGGCGAACTCGCCTCGCGGCGGGCCACTGATGGGCTGCACCTCATCCTCATCGATGGCCGCGATGAGCATCGGATCTGGATGCCCGATCCGCCGGCCGAGGGCACGCCCCTTGCCGCTATCATCCCGCTGGACGAGACCGCCGATCTTCGCGCCGCCGCTTCCACCCGGTTTCATCGGCACATTACCCGCGCCGGCACGGCCGCCGGCCCTCATCTCACCCGACAACGGAAGAGGCGCCTGACGCTCAGTCTCCGTGCGCTCGACGGACGGCTTGCGGGCGCAACTTATCGTACCATCGCCGAAGCACTCTTCGGTTCGGCCCGCGCCACTGCCGAACCGTGGAAGACCGCTTCCCTCCGTGACAATACGATCCGTCTTGTCCGCACCGGCAGCAAGCTAATGGCGGGCGGTTATCGTGACTTGCTGCGGGGCCGCCCGCCCGCCCGTTGATCGAGGGGGTGGCGTTTTCCGCCTGTCAATCTTCGCCATACCTCCGAACGACATCGATCGCCGACGGTGATCCAGGACGCGCCCGACAACCCCGCCGGACGCCATGAGATCACAGAGGTACGATCATGCCCGATCCGCTCGCCGGCCTTCCGCCGCGCTACTTGCGAACACCCGAAGCCGCCCGCCTTCTCGGCCTCTCCGGACGCACCCTCGAGAAGCACCGCACCTATGGCACCGGGCCGCGCTACTCGAAGCTCGGAGGCCGTGTCGTCTATCGCATCGACGACCTCCAGGCCTGGGTCGCGCTCGGAGCCAAGGCATCCACCTCCGATCCCGGCGCCGGAACCGTGCTCCCGGCGAAGCGCCACGCCGTCATCCCGCCGGCCGCGGTCGGCCAGGCGCGTCGGTGAATGTTCCGCTCATGTCGGGACGCCACCGCAAACGATCCGAACGCGAGCAACTCGAGCTGTTCCGGGCTCTGCCCGGCGATCTCGCGCCGAGGGACGCGCAGGACCTTATGGCCTATCCATTCTTCAGCCTCGCCAAGACCCACCGCACGACGCCGATCGATTTCCGCATGAATCATATCGCGATCCGCGTCGAGGCGGTGCCCGAGCACGGCATGGCAACGATCTGGGACGCAGACGTGCTGATCTGGGCCGCGAGCCAGATCGTCGAAGCACGCGACGCCGGACTGCGCACCTCGCGCCTCATGGCGGCGACGCCGCGCGAGATCCTCACCTTCACCGGCCGCGGGACCGGTGCGCGCGACTATCATCGGCTGAAGGCTGCACTCGACCGTCTGCAGTCGACGACGGTCGCGACATCGTTGCGCCAGACCAGCGAGCGGCGCATGCATCGCTTCTCCTGGATCAATGAATGGACCGAGCGCGCCGACGCGCACGGCCGGGCCGACGGCATCGATCTCATCATGCCGGACTGGTTCTATCGGGCGGTCCTCGATGACGCGCTGGTGCTCACCATCGACCCGGCTTATTTCGGTCTGACGGGTGGGTTGGAGCGCTGGCTCTACCGTCTCGTCCGCAAGCACGCCGGCCATCAAAAGGGCGGCTGGCGGTTCGATTTCCGGCATCTTCACGTCAAGTCGGCGAGCCTGTCACCGTTCAAGCGGTTCGCCTTCGAGCTGCGCGATATCGCACGCCGCCAGCCTCTGCCGGGCTATCGGCTCTACGTCGAACGTGCGACCGGCGAGCGTGAGCTGCTGGCGTTCACGCGGGTGCATCCGTCCACAAGCGCGTGTGGACACCCTGGTGAACCGCACGTGCTATCGGGAACCAATGGGCACGTGCCATCGGGAACCGGACCCACGTGCTATCAGGAACCGGAACCCCGCCTTTCCTCAAGCAATTCAATTACATCGGAGCCGCCTAACTTAGATTCTAACGTAGAGCAATCTAACTCTTCTGTTGTTGGCGAGCCCGGCGATCGGTGGAAACTCGGGAGGAGACCGCGATGATCGTGGCGCTCCTCAACCAGAAGGGCGGCGTTGGCAAGACGACGCTCGCGCTGCATCTCGCCGGCGACTGGGCCCGGGAAGGAAAGCGCGTCATCCTGATCGACGCAGATCCGCAAGGCTCCGCCCTCGACTGGGCCGAGCAACGCGCGAAGGAACGGTTTCCTCGCCGGTTCGGCGTCATCGGGCTGGCCCGCGATACACTGCACCGCGAGGCGCCGGAGCTCGCCCGCCACGCCGATCACATCGTCATCGACGGCCCGCCGCCAATCGCCGGGCTGATGCGCTCGGCCCTCCTCGCCGCCGATCTGGTGCTGATCCCGGCCCAACCTTCGCCGTTCGATGGCTGGGCCTCTGGCGAGATGCTTAAGTTGTTCGACGAGGCGCGCATCTTCCGTCCGCAGCTCGTCGCTTGCTTTGTGCTCAACCGCTGCGCCGCGCGTACGGTGATCGCCCGTGCGGCGGCCGAGGCGCTGGCCGAGCATGAGCCGCCAGCGCTCGCCGCGCGCATTGGCCAGCGCGTGACCTTTGCCGACGCCGCGCAATCCGGCCGGCTTGTCGCCGAGCTCGACGAGGCCGGGCCGGCCGCGCGCGAGATCGGCGCGCTCGCGCTCGAAGTCGCCGGGTTGGCGCCATGACGGAGAGATTGTCCAAGCGTCCCTTCTCCGCTCGGCCCCGCGCCGCGGAGTCCTGGGTCCGCACTCCCGAGTCGTCGATCAGCCGCACGCCGAACGCCGGCTTCACGGCGCGCCTGACGATCGACGTGACGCCGGTATTGCGCGGCCGGATCAAGATCGCGGCGTTCCAGCGCGGCCTCACCGTGGCCGACATGCTCCGCGCCTTGCTCGACCGCGAGTTTCCCGGCGCTGGCGGAGCGGCGTCATGACCGCGCCGGCACCCAACACCCTGACACATGTGGAGTTGATCTGGCTGGAGAAGCGGATCGAGCAGTGGATCCGCTTCGGCCATGACGTCACCGAGCAGATCCTCGATCGGCGCCGTCGCATCCTGAGCTTCGCACCCGGCAGCGTCTTTGCCTATGTCCGTTGGGCGGCGAACGATTTCGGTACGGTGGTCTCGAGGATCGACATCCTGCGCGCCGTTATGCCGGGCGAGGCTTTCTCGACCGTCCCGTTTGTGCGGCCCGGCGGGGAAATCCTCCTGCGCATTGCCGGCTGGCCGAAGGTCGAGCGCGTGCTGCAGGCGATCGACACAGTCGAGCAGCTCGGCATCGATCCGGTCGATGCCTGTCCCGATCACTGGCGGCATGTTCACAACCGCCTCGCGGCCGGCGAGGAGCCGCGCCCGTATCTGCGCGAGCGCCACGTGGCTTGGCTCAAACGACGGAGAACCGCACCATGACGCGCTTCGGATATGTCGTGGTGACATATTTTATGACGCTGGCCATCGGTTTCTCAACCTTCGTTCACCCGGGGCCTTCGCTGATCTGGAACGCCAGCGCCAGCGTCCCGATCGGACTCTATGCCGTGCATCCCGTGAGCGCGCTGCACGTCGGCGACCTGCTCGTGGTCACACCACCGGAACCGCTCGCGAATTTCCTCGCCGACCGCGGTTACCTGCCCAAAGGTGTGCCGCTCCTGAAGCGCGCCCTCGCCGTTCCAGGACAGGCGGTCTGCCGCACCGACCGTGTGATCACCGTCGATGGCGTCGCGATGGGTGAGGCGCTCGACCGCGATCGGCGGGGCCGGCCTTTGCCGGTCTGGCAGGGCTGCCGCGTCGTCGCGGCCGGCGAGGTCTTCCTGATGAACCGGCAGCCCGAGGACTCCCTCGACTGCCGGTATTTCGGTCCGCTCCCCGCCGCCACAATCGTCGGCCGCGCCGATCCTCTCTGGACCCGCGAGGAGAACTGACCATGCCGAAACCCGGCCCACGCCGAGCCGCCGCACCGCAACCACCTCGGCGCGACTCTTCCTCCTTCCCGGCCGTTCCGCACGTCGCAGATCGTCGGCCGATCGTTTGGCGCTCGTCTGGACTGTGCACTCTCCTATTCGTTGGCATCGCCGCGACGTTGCTGATCGGCAGCAGTCTTGCTCGCACCGAACCTCTCGCTGCGAAGCCGCAGAATGTCACCGCGGTGGTCGATCCGTTCGCTGACATTATCGCCGAAGCCTCACAGCGGTTCGGCGTTCCACCGTCGTGGATACGGGCCGTGATGCAGGTAGAAAGTCTCGGCGACGCGCGTGCTCTGTCGCCCAAAGGAGCAATGGGCCTGATGCAGATCATGCCCGAAGCGTGGGCTGCTCTGCGTTCCCGCTACGACCTCGGCGCCGACCCATACGATGCCCACGACAACATCTTGGCCGGCACAGCCTATCTGCGGGAGCTGCGCGACCGTTACGGGGCTCCCGGCCTTCTTGGTGCCTACCATGCCGGTCCGGCGCGCTACAAGCACCATCTCGCGACAGGCCGGCCGCTGCCCGCGGAGACCCGCGCTTACGTGGCCGCCCTCGCTCCGTTGATCGGCGGCGGCTCGATCGACGGTGCCCTGGTTGCCGAAGCGGCGGTGCGCTCCTGGACCGAAGCACCGCTGTTCGCCGGTCATGCCGAGAGCGGCGCGACGAAGTCTGCGCGGTCGCCCGATCGGCGCATCGGCCGACCATTGGCCGACAAAAAAGCTGAGGGCTGGACGGCACTCGCCCCGCAATCCGAGGGCCTGTTCGTCAGGCCATCCCATGGAAATGGGCAGCCGTGAGCCGGATCGGGTTTGATCGCAGGTTGGCGGGCTGTTGCGCAGGCCTGAGTGTTGGACGGGGGCAGCAAAGGAACCCAACCAAGGGACGGCAAGGTAAAAGCGCCGCCGTCGGCCGGGCGCATGTGGTTGGTTGGGTTGGGCTTTTCGGGCGCTCTGGCAATACCCCCTGCTGTCGCTTCACGCCAAATTCCCAACGATTTCAATGTCCCGAGCGCCATCGCTCGATTCAGCGACGCCCTGGGTATCCATGACGGCCCGTGACGACGAGCTGCGCATCCGCCCAGGTCGCATCCGGGACGGCAACCGGGGTGCCAAGCGTCCGAAGACCTTCGTCGGCGAGGTCATGCGCGCCGCGAAGAAGGCAGGGCATGTCGGGAGCAGCTTCGGTCGGAAAGCGGGCGGCGCCAGCCGATCGCGCTTCGGCCGAGGCCGGCGCGCAGCGCTGTCATTGTCGCTGCGCTCGACCTCGCGTCGGGTGGTGATAAAGGCGCGCGTGGTACGCCATCACGGTACGCGCTTCCGCTCAGCACCATTACCCAGGCACATGGCGTATCTGAAGCGGGATGGCGTTACGCGCGACGGAGAGGATGCTCGGATGTTCGGCGCCACCGCGGACGCCGCTGATGAACGCGCCTTTGCCGAGCGCTGCGCGGATGACCGGCACCATTTCCGATTCATCGTCTCACCCGAAGACGCCGCAGAGATGGAAAACTTGCGTACCTTCGCGCGCGAGCTGATGGCCGATGTCGAACGGGATCTCGGCACCCGGCTCGATTGGGTGGCGGTCGACCACTGGAACACCGACAACGCGCACGTCCATGTCCTGGTCCGCGGCCGCGCCGAGGACGGACAGGATCTGGTCATCAGCCGCGACTACATCAGCCGGGGCTTCAGAGACCGGGCGGCCGAGCGCGTGACGCTGGAGCTTGGGCCGCGCAGCGAGCAGGAGATCCGTTCGGCCCTGGAGAGGGAGGTCGAGGCAGAGCGCTGGACCAGCCTCGACCGGCGGCTGCGGGACATATCCGACGAGGGCGGCAGCATCGTCGATCTGCGCCCCGGAGGCGCCGGTGAAGACCCGGAGCTGCGCCGCTTGATGCTCGGCCGCGCGGCGAAGCTCGAGCGCCTTGGACTCGCCGAGCAGGTCGGAGTGGCGCGCTGGATGTTGAAGCCACGTCTGGAGCCAACCCTGCGCGAGCTCGGAATTCGTGGCGACATCATCAAGACCATGCACCGGGCAATGACCGCCGCCGGGCGCGAGCCGGACGTGACGGGCTTCGCGCTCCATGGCGATGATCCCGGCGATCCCGTGCTCGGTCGGCTGGTCGGCCGCGGTCTGTATGACGAGCTGAAGGGGACGGCCTATGCGATCGTCGAAGGCGTCGATGGCCGGACCCATCACCTGCGGTTCTCCGATCTCGACATGACGGGCGACGCCAAGCTCGGCGCGATCGTCGAGGCGCGCGCCTACGAGGACGCTTCCGGCCGCCACCGTCTGTCACTCGCCACGCGATCGGATTTCAGCATCGAGGCGCAGGTGACCGCATCGGGCGCGACCTGGATCGACCGACAGCTCCTCGCGCGCGAGCGGGCGATCAGCGCCGGCGGCTTCGGCGTCGAGCTGCGCGACGCGATGGATCGGCGCGTCGATCATCTCATCGAGGAGGGGCTGGCCCGGCGGCATGGACAAAGGGTCGTCTTCGCGCGTGATCTCCTGAACATCCTGCGTCGACGCGAGCTGGACGATGCCGTCGCCAAACTCTCGATCGAGACCGGGCTCGCACATCATCCATCCGCGGAAGGCGACCATGTCGCCGGCACCTATCGTCAGCGCGTCACGCTGGCGTCGGGCCGTTTCGCAATGATCGATGATGGTCTCGGCTTCCAATTGGTACCTTGGCGGCCGGCATTGGAGCAGAAACTCGGCCAGCATGTGTCGGGTACCATTACGCCAGGCGGTGGTGTCGATTGGAGCTTCGGGCGCAAGCGGGGGCTCGGCATTTGATTGTCGCGGAATGGCAGCAACGGGTGGAAAGCGGCCGCTCAGGGCTGTCTCCATCTACCGAAAGTGACCCGGACCTTCCTATGTCACGTCGCTGGATGCCGCATCGCCTCGTTCAAGGCGAAAATCGCCGAGCGCTCATTCTTCCGGCAGCCCCGCCTTGCGCAGGCCCTCTAACAGTGGCTGTAGAGTCGCCCGCGGAAGTGCATCACCCATTTGACGGTGAGATTGGGATTGAGGCGACGGGCTTCGGCCAAGGCGGTCTTCGCTTCTTCCATCTTGCCTTCGAGCGCAAGAGCGGCGGCAAGCCTCAAGTAAGTGAAGTAATGACGAAAACCGGCGTCGAGTGCCTTACGGTATTCGTCAATCGAGGCGTCGTAGTGCCCTTGGCCGAACTCCGCAACGCCGAGCAAAAAATGCCAGAAACCTATTCTCGGATCGCGTGGACTTAACCGCATCGCTTGTTGCGCATCGGACTTCGCTTCTTCAAAACGACCGAGGAAAGTTTCGGCGTTGCTTCGTCCCGCGTAGAGCAGCGCAGAATTTGGATTGATCGCGAGGCCCGCATTGGCGGCGCCGAGCGCCTCAGTCGGGTGCGATCTGAACAGGTAATTGCTTTTCACGTAATACGCCCACAAATTATCGGGAGCGAGCGCGATGGCCCGGTCGACCCAACCGAGCATTTTTGCATCGTAATCGGTCCCGGGGTCAGTCCATCCGGAGTCAACCTCGACGAAAAAGGTGTCAGCTTCGCCCGCCAACGCATCGGCATCGTTCGGGTTGGTCTTAAGCGCCTGTTCGAACCAGCCTCGCGCCGCATTGTTGTTGTCCTTCGTGATCGGATACTGCTGCAGCAAAGCCCGGCCGTGCATGTCCAGATCGATGACATCGGGGCTCTTGGAACGGCTGCTTTTTTCCGCTTCTGCCTTGACGAGTTCATTACCCAAAGTATTGGCCAATCGCGCCACCACTTGATCCTGGAGCTTGAACAGGTCGGCAACGTCTTCCTCGAAGCGCTCGGCCCAGAGATGCGCGCCGGATTCCGCATCAATGAGCTGGGCGTTGACGCGGACACGGTTCTGGTCGCGCTGCACCGAGCCTTCGAGCACATAGCGCACGCCAAGCTCCTTGCCGATCTCCTTGGCGCCGGTGCTCTTACCCTTGTAGGTGAAGGCCGTGTCGCGCGCGATCACGAAGCTGTTGCGGATGCGCGACAGATCGGTGGTGAGATTGTCGGTGATGCCGTCCGCGAAATAATCCTGGCTCGGATCGTTCGAGAGGTTTGTGAAGGGCAGCACCACGATGGAAAGATGCGCGGCCTTCGCCGACGCGGGTGCGTTCGACGCGACGGGCGCAGTGCGGCTGGCGCCGAGGAAATACCAGGCGCCGCCCGCAACGATCAGCAACGCCACACGACCCCCGCGATCAGCGGCGCTAGCATCGAACGTTTTTTTGGCGCGGCAGGCTTCGTCTGCGCCGGCTTGCCCACCTCGAGCGCATATACCCGCACCGGCTCGGCGATGTTCTTAAGGCTCTGCTCGCCGAGATCGCTCACGGCGAGATCGAGCCGCGCCTTCACTTGCCGATAGGCGTCTTCCGACAGACAGATAGCGCCGGGCTTGGCGATGCCTTCCAATCGCGCGGCAATATTGACGCCGTCGCCCATGAGGTCGCCGTCGCTCTCCTCGACCACATCGCCGAGATGGATGCCGACGCGGAACTCGATGCAACGCTCGGGCGGAAGGCCGGCGTTGCGCTCGACCATGCCGTTCTGCACCTCGATGGCGCAGCGCACGGCGTCGACCACGCTGCGGAACTCCACGAGACTTCCGTCGCCGGTGCGCTTCACTACGCGCCCGTTATGTACGGCGATGGTCGGATCGATCAGATCGCTCCGGAGCGCCCGGAGCCGCGCCAGTGTGCGATCCTCGTCGGAGCCGGCAAGCCGGCTGTATCCGACCACATCCGCCGCCAGAATCGCCGCGAGCTTCCGGGTGTCGGTCATGACGTCCCTTCACCGCCACTAGCCAGACTAGCACAAAGGCCCCAACCGGCCCATCTGCATAGAAACTCCGAGCCACCGCTTCGCATGAGCGAGGGCCGTTCGTGGCACCAATCGGGCCGTAGATCGAACTTGCGCTTCGGGTCGACTGCGGCGGTTCAGGCCGGCGTCCCGACTATGCAGCTTCGGGTGGGAAGCCGTCATTCGATAGAGAAAGCTGCGTCGTCCACCGCAAATGGCCAATTTTGCCGGCTCGGTGAACCACTATGTCAGAAAATCTCTGACGAGACCCCAATAAGGGCGGCGCCTTCTCTCACGTTCCCAAAACCCGATTTTTTCGGCAGGCGCGAAGCAGAGAAAGTCGGCCGGCGTGCGCGGATCGCGCCGCGATGTGTACTTGGGGCCATCATCCATCAGCCAAATCTCGCTGAACCCGAAGCCCTCGAACTCGCTCGGAACGATCAGTTCTGCAAGTTCCTGGTGCACGTCATATAGCGCCGGGCCTTCGACATTTTTGGCGGGCCAATCGAGATGACCCAGTAGGATTATTGGCCGGCTATCGAAGATGCCGCGTCGTTCGTAGCTCTCGTGCTTTTGGCTCGCTAGGCGCAAGACCTCGGCGATGATGTGGTCGGCGCTGCCGGCCTTGATGGAGGTTAACTCGACCCCAGTCTCGATCCCATCGATGAGCGCGACCCGGTCGGGTGACTCGCCGGCCGACAGAATCTTGACTGTGCGACCTGTGATGACCGGAAACTCCGCCTCGAACGTATCCGCAACGCCAGTCTCGACCTCGCGTCTGCCGAGTGTATCCTCGTAGGCATCTCTTGATTTCTGCCCCATCGTAACCTCGTCGTACTCGGCCCCAAGTTGCGCAGAAATCTATCGGAGTGGGCATGCTGACTTTGTAGCGCTCGGCCACCCGCCTCAGCGCGGGTCCCTAGTAGTGCGTTTCCGGCAATCATTCTTCGGATAACTTAGCTTCTATATGGTGGCATATGACCCGACTGGGAACAGGGAGCCCGTGAGAAGCTCCATAGCCTGTTTACTGGGCGCCGGCTATTCGTACGTTGCGGGAGTCCCGCTCGCAAGGGGCCTCCTCAAGCCGAATTGGCTCATCACGATGTCGGAGCGCAGTCGCGGGCGCTTCCTTATGGTTCGTTAGCATTACGAAAATTGGCAGAAAGATCATCCCGGCGAATATCCAGAGCAATACATGGGTCTGGCGTACATGCGGAATGCCGGGCCAAATCCACCGAAGTGGGATTGGATCGTAGAATATGTCTGCGCAGTCATCGCATCCGCAGGAACTCCACCAGCATCATTAAATCGGAATCCCCGATATTCTAACCGCGTGAACCGACCCTTCTATTGCCCGGCCCACCAACAATTTTGGAACGCCATGTTGAGCATCACTAGCGATGTCTCGGTGGTCACGACTAACTACGACATTCTGGTGGAACGGGTATTGCGCCATCGGCCGATGCGCCGGCCGCCATCTCCGGGTTGCTTCTATGGTGGTCTTGCACGACCTCAAATCCTAACGGGAGCGGCTCAGCCATTTTCCCGATGGGCTCCGGAGCGCACCATTGAGATGAAACTCCATGGTTCGCTCAATTGGACGCTGGACGGTACGTCGATCGTCGCCTTCCAAGATATGCGACCGGTATTTCGGCATGGTGGTACCGCAGCGATTATCCCACCGGTTCCGGAGAAGCTCGTGCCCCCATGGCTACAGGATATTTGGCGCGAGGCGGAACTGAGCCTGCGCCAACCTGATGTGTGGGTGGCGTGCGGTTATTCCATGCCGGCCTACGACACCGAGGTGTTGCGACTGCTGAAGACGGCCGGGACCGACCGAACCGACCGAAACCGACCGACCCCTTACCATTTTTCTCCTCAGCCCCGAGGCCGATGCCCTCCTTGAAAGGTGGACAGGCCTCCTCCCTCAAGCCAGCATTATCTGTCTTCCAGGGCTTTCCGAAGGGATCGAACCGCTCGCCTGCCGCCTCGTGTTGTTGCTCCGATAGCGTCATCAGGTGCACCAACCGAGCACCTCACGAGCGGCAGGGAAACCGCGCGATACGCCCACCCTCCCGTTGCTGCATACGACGGGCGGCGAGGCGTGACCGCTTCGGGTCGCAAGCTGACTTGCGACCCATCCGATTTATCCGATTTATACGCCACGGCGGCCGGCGCCACACCTGCCCACAATTCACCCTTGCTAGTCGTATCACGACGCCCCTGATCCTTCGTCGCCATGAGTGCGACCAAGATCCTCTGGGGCCAGGTGCTCCTCGTAAGCAGCATCGTGCTCGCCTTCATCTGGGCGGCGACGGAGTGGACAGCTTGGCGACTTGCCTTTCAGCCGCAGCTCGGACACCCCTGGTTCGAGCTGTTCGGCTGTCCGGTCTATCAGCCGCCGGCATTCTTCTGGTGGTGGTTCGCCTACGACGCCTATGCCCGCGAGATCTTTGTCGAGGGCGCCTATATCGCAGCATCGGGCGGCATTGCCGCGATAGTCGTGGCCGTCGCCATGTCGGTGTGGCGGGCACGGGAGGTCAAGAAGGTCACGACCTACGGCTCCGCGCGCTGGGCCTACACTCGCGAGGTCCGTCATGCCGGCCTGCTTCGAGCCAACGGCGTTCTGCTCGGCCGCTGGCGCGGCACCTATCTGCGCCACGACGGTCCCGAGCATCTTCTGTGCTTCGCGCCGACCAGAAGCGGCAAAGGCGTCGGCCTCGTGGTGCCGACGCTGCTGACCTGGCCGGGCTCGGCGATCGTCCATGACATCAAGGGAGAAAATTGGACTCTGACCGCCGGATGGCGCGCCCGCTTCGGGCGCGTGCTGCTGTTCGATCCGACCAATACCGACAGCGCGGCCTACAACCCCTTGTTGGAGGTGCGGCGCGGCGAATGGGAAGTCCGCGATGTCCAAAACATCGCGGATGTGCTCGTCGATCCCGAAGGCGCGCTCGAGCGACGGAACCATTGGGAGAAGACCAGCCACTCGCTGCTGGTTGGGACCATCCTGCACGTGCTCTACGCCGAGGCGAACAAGACGCTCGCCGGCGTCGCCAACTTCCTGTCCGATCCGAAGCGGCCGATCGAGGCGACATTGCGCGCCATGATGACGACACCGCACCTCGGGCCTCGTGGCGAGCATCCGGTTGTCGCCAGCGCCGCGCGGGAGCTGCTCAATAAGAGCGACAATGAGCGGTCCGGCGTCTTGTCGACGGCGATGTCATTTCTTGGGCTCTATCGCGATCCCGTGGTGGCGCGCGTGACGCGGCAATGCGATTGGCGCATCCGCGATCTCGTCGAGGACGCGCGTCCCGCCACGCTCTACTTGGTCGTGCCACCGTCGGATATCAGCCGCACCAAGCCGCTCGTGCGCCTGATCCTCAACCAGATCGGTCGGCGGCTGACCGAAGAGCTGGACTCCAGACGCCGTCGCCATCGTCTCCTGTTGATGCTGGACGAGTTTCCCGCGCTGGGCCGCCTCGATTTTTTCGAGAGCGCGCTCGCCTTCATGGCCGGCTACGGCTTGAAAAGCTTCCTGATCGCGCAGTCGCTCAACCAAATCGAAAAGGCCTATGGCCAGAATAATTCGATCCTCGACAATTGCCATGTCCGCGTGAGCTTCGCGACCAATGACGAGCGCACGGCGAAGCGAGTCTCGGATGCACTCGGCACGGCGACCGAACTGCGCGCGATGAAGAACTATGCCGGACATCGGCTAAGCCCGTGGCTCGGGCACTTGATGGTGTCGCGCCAGGAAACAGCGCGGCCGCTGCTGACGCCTGGGGAGGTCATGCAGCTGCCGCCTGATGACGAGGTGGTGCTTGTGTCCGGTTGTCACCCTATCCGCGCGAAGAAGGCGCGGTATTTCGAAGACGCGGAGCTGAATGCCCGCATCCTGTCGCCGCCAAGGCTATCGCCACCTGGCAGCCATGCAGTGGTCGATAATCGGCCTTCGCCGCCGCATACAGGTGATTGGGCCGACGCCGTCGTCACGCCGCCTGTCTCCGCGACCGACGATCCGGCAAATGCCGGCATCCGCCGTGAGCCGGAACTGCCGGCGCATGAGAACATCGTACCCGAGCCGGCCAATCGGCTCCGGGAGTTCGAGCCGCTTGAGGAAGAGAGCGATGACGATGCGCAGCGCCTGCGCGCGGTCCAGCGCAGCGCCCAAACTCTCGCCCGCCAGGTGAGCCTCGATCCCGCCGATGACATGGGGCTGTGAGGCCGAATGAGGAC
This sequence comes from Allostellaceae bacterium, assembly GCA_052143095.1. Classification (GTDB taxonomy): domain Bacteria; phylum Pseudomonadota; class Alphaproteobacteria; order ATCC43930; family CGMCC-115725; genus DAHUYF01. Next base: position 31,276 of record JBKQTR010000315.1, on the reverse strand, counting down.
GGCCCATACATTCCGCTTACCGCCGGAGTTAGCCCGTAAGCTGGCGGACTACGCCGCGCAAAAGCATGTGCCTCAGGCCTTGGTAGTCGAGACGGCGCTTGCTTCGTTTCTATCCCCGGATGGCGCCGACCGCCTCGAAGCGGCCTTGGCGCGCCGGCTCGATCGCATGACCCGGCGAATCGAACTCCTCGAACGGCACGTCACGATTTCGAACGAGGCAATGGCCGTGTTCGTGCGCTTCTGGCTGACCAGCACGCCGCCCTTGCCCGACACTGTGCTGGCGGCGGCGCAGACCAAGGGCCGGGAGCGCTATGAGGGCTTCGTCGAAGCGCTGAGCCGGCGGCTCGCGCGCGGACGGAAGCTCGCTGACGAGGTCAGCAGCGACGTTGACGCCACCGCGCCCGAAACCGATTCTGAGCCTACATAGTGGCTCCTTCGGATTTCGTCTCGCGCCCTTCCCGCACATCTACCGAAACAAGACCGGCGGGAAATTCTGACTCGTTGCGGCCATGGGCAAGAAAGCCGGAGAGCGCGTCGTCCTGATTGGCGCTTGCGCCGATCGCCTGTCTTTCTACGCCACGCTACGACGACCCCATCAGCCTTGTTGCATCGGCCTGATTCCGGTCCCTTCTAATCAACCCCGCTGATCCACCCGCCTCGAACACGAGGCACAGTCGCGGGGTTTCCGGTGACGACAAATTCCTTCCGATCCGAAGCGCATTCACATGCGGCGCCAAGCCGCCGCCATGGCAGGCGGGGTCGCGCCGAACATTGCTCTCCCACTCGATGCGCATTGCCCGGCGCTTACGGCGAAGGATCGGAGGCATGAGGAATCTCGGGCTGACGGCGCGCATCTTTCTCCCCTTCGCGGCCGGTTACTATCTCTCCTATGTGTTCCGCACGATCAACGCGGTGATCGCCGGACCGCTCGCAGCAGATATTTCGCTCGATGCCAGCCATCTCGGGCTATTGACTTCGGTCTATTTCCTTGCGTTTGCCGTGGTCCAGTTGCCGGTCGGCGCCGCGCTAGACCACTACGGCCCGCGCCGAGTGCAGGGCGTCCTGCTCGTCCTCGCCGCTGCCGGTGCCGCCCTCTTCGCCGCGGCGACGAGCCTGCCGGGACTACTGCTCGGCCGCACTCTCATCGGCCTGGGAGTGTCGGGCGGACTGATGGCGGGGCTCAAGGCGATCGTTCTCTGGCTGCCCAAGGAGCGTCTGGCGCTCGCCAATGGTGCGTTCGTAGCGCTCGGCACGGCGGGCGCCGTGACCGCCACCGAGCCGGCCGAATTGTTCTTGGCATCGACCGACTGGCGCCACCTCTTTACGCTGCTGGCGGCACTCACCGCCGCCACCGCCATTGCCATCGTCCTTCTGGTCCCGAATACCGCGGCCGTTACCTCCAGTCACCGCGGCGCTGGCGGTTTGCGCACCGCCTACGGAGATTCCCGATTCTGGCGCATGGCGCCGCTGTCGACGAGCTGCATCGGTACGGCCTGGGCGCTGCAAGGCCTCTGGGCGGCACCGTGGCTGGCTGACGTTGCCGCTCTGCAGCACGAGGCCGTGGTTCATCACCTCTTCGTCATGGCGGTGGCGCTTTGCGCCGGAGCCTTGCTCGTCGGTCTCGCCGCCGATCGGCTGCGCCGCTTCGGAGTGACGCCGCGCGCGCTGCTCGGCCTCTTCGCCACGTGCTTCATAGCCGCCGAACTCGCTCTCGTTTTTCGCGTCCCAATTGCGACCTCGGTACCTTGGGCAGTGATTGCCGCAATGGGCGGGGCAACGGTGCTGAGCTATGCCATTCTCGCGGATCTCTTCGGCACGGAGCTCGCCGGCCGCGCCAACGCCGCTCTCAATCTTTTCCATGTCGGCGGCGCCTTCGCGCTCCAAAGCATGATCGGGTTCGTCGTCGAGGCGTGGCCGCGCGATGCTGGCGGCCACTATCCCGCACCCGCCTACGCGGCCGCGTTCGGCTCGATGATCGTGCTGCAGGCGGCCTCGCTCGTCTGGTTCCTGCTGCCGGAGGCGCGCACGATCCGGCAACTGCGGCTTCTCGGGCCGGACCACGACCGCGCCCTGCGCGAAGCGGCAGATGACCGTAGGCGCGCCAGAGGTCGGCTCCTTTGACGCTGTTCGCGCTACCCGGCACTACGTCGCCACGGCTCCTCCCAGGCATTGGCGCCAAATCCTCTCGCGACTCGACGCCGCCGCAACGGAGCTCCGGTAACGCGATGATCACGGAGAGAGACGATACTCGCCCGGCACGGAAGCCGGACAGAGCGTCGTCCTGATCGACGTTCCGCCGTTCGCCTGTCTTTCTACGCCAAGCTACCACCACCCCATCAGCCTTGTTGCACAGGCGTCATTGTCGTCCTTTCTAATTAACCCCGGTGATTCACCCGCCTCGATGAAGAGGCGCAGTCGCGGGGGCTAGCAGTGACGACCAATTCCTTCCGATCCGAAGCCTTCGCCCGTGGCGCGCGCATGCTGCGCACGGCGCTCGGGCCAGCCATTGCCGGCTACCTCGAGGACGCCGGCGTCGTCGAGGTGATGCTCAACCCCGACGGCCGCCTCTGGATCGACCGGCTGACCGGCGGGCTCGAGGATACCGGCCGTCGCGTTGCGCCGGCCGACGCCGAGCGGATCGTTCGGCTGGTCGCGCACCATGTCGGCGTCGAGGTCCATGCCGGTCGCCCTCGCGTCTCGGCCGAGCTGCCCGAGAGCGGCGAGCGGTTCGAGGGTCTGGTGCCGCCGGTCGTCACGGCTCCCTGCTTCGCCATCCGTCGGCCTGCGGTTGCGGTGTTTACGCTGGGCGATTACGTGGACGCCGGCATCATGTCGGCGGCTCAGGCGGAGCTGCTGCGGGCCGCCGTCCGGGAACGGAAGAACGTGCTGGTCGCCGGTGGCACCTCGACCGGAAAGACCACGCTGGTGAACGCGTTGCTCGCCGAAGTGGCCAAGACCGGCGACCGTGTCGTTTTGATCGAGGATACACGCGAGCTGCAATGCGCCGCGCCAAACCTCGTGGCGCTGCGCACCAAGGACGGCGCCGCCTCACTCTCCGACCTCGTGCGCTCCTCGCTGCGGCTCCGTCCCGACCGCATCCCGATCGGCGAGGTGCGCGGCGCCGAGGCGCTCGACCTCCTCAAGGCCTGGGGCACTGGCCATCCGGGCGGCGTCGGCACGCTGCATGCCGGCTCCGCCATCGGCGCGTTGCGCCGGCTGGAGCAGCTCATCCAGGAAGCGGTCGTCACCGTCCCTCGCGCGCTGATCGCCGAGACCATCGATCTCATCGCCGTGCTCGCCGGTCGCGGTGCGGCGCGGCGTCTCGCAGAGCTCGCCCGCGTCCAGGGGCTTGGGCCTGGTGGCGACTACGTTCTCACCCCCTCAGGAGAGCCATGATGCCCATCCACCGCATCCGCCATCGTCTCGCTGCGGCCTACGCCTTCCTACTGTTCGCAGCACTCACTGCGCCGGCCTACGCCGCCGGGTCCAACATGCCCTGGGAGCAGCCGCTGACCCAGATCCTGGAGTCGATCCAGGGTCCAGTTGCCAAGGTCATCTCGGTGATCGTCATCATCGCCACGGGCCTCACCCTGGCGTTCGGCGAGACCTCCGGCGGCTTCCGGCGGTTGATCCAGATCGTCTTCGGCCTGTCGATCGCCTTCGCCGCCAGCTCCTTCTTCCTGTCCTTCTTCCAGTTCGGTGGCGGAGCGCTGGTCTGATGGCGCACGAGGAGACCGCCACCGGCTTCTACGCGCCGGTCCATCGTGCGCTGACGGAGCCGATCCTCCTGGGTGGCGCGCCGCGCGCGGTGGCGATCGTCAACGGCACGCTGGCCGCGGCCGTCGGGCTCGGCCTCCGGCTCTGGATCGCCGGCGCCGCGATCTGGCTGATCGGGCATCTCGCCGCGATCTGGGCGGCCAAGCGCGATCCCGCCTTCGTCGACGTGGTGCGGCGCCACCTCCGCCACCCCCCACATCTTGCCGCGTGAGGGCCCACCCATGATGAACCTGGCCGAATATCGCCGCCGCACTCAAAGGCTCGCTGACTTCCTGCCCTGGGCGGCGCTCGTGGAGCAGGGCGTCATCCTCAACAAGGACGGCTCCTTCCAGCGCACGGCGCGGTTTCGCGGACCGGACCTCGACTCTGCCACGCCGGCCGAGTTGGTAGCCATCACCGCGCGGCTCAACAATGCCCTGCGTCGTCTCGGCTCTGGCTGGGCGATCTTCATCGAGGCGCAGCGCCATCCCGCCAATCGCTATCCCGAGAGCCGTTTTCCCGATCCGGCGTCAGGTCTCGTGGACGCGGAGCGCCGGGCGCAGTTCGAGGAAGAAGGCGCGCATTTCGAGAGCGGGTATTTCCTGACGCTGGTCTGGCTGCCACCCGCCGAGGACGCCGTGCGCGCTGAAGCGTGGCTCTATGAGGGACGAACGCGCGAGGGCGCGGACTGGCGCGCGGCCCTCGTGGGATTCATCGACCGCTCCGACCGCGTGCTGGCCTTGATCGAGGGCTTCATGCCCGAAGCCTGCTGGCTCGATGACCCCGAGACGCTCACCTACCTTCATTCCTGCATCTCAACCCGGCGCCAGCGCGTCCGTGTGCCCGAGACGCCCATGCATCTCGACGCCATCCTTGTCGACGAGGACCTGACCGGCGGGCTCGAGCCGCGCCTCGGCCGCGCGTCTCTGCGCACGCTCACCATCATGGGTTTTCCGTCGCAGACCTGGCCCGGCCTGCTCGACGAGCTCAATCGGCTCGCCTTTCCCTATCGCTGGTCGACGCGGGCAATCTGCCTCGATAAGACCGACGCGACCAGGGTGCTCGGGCGCATCCGCCGGCAATGGTTCGCCAAGCGCAAGTCGATCATGGCGATCCTGAAGGAGGTGATGACCAACGAGGCGTCGGTGCTGATGGACAGTGACGCCGCCAACAAGGCGCTCGACGCCGACGCGGCGCTCCAGGAGCTCGGCTCCGACCTCGTCGGCCAGGCCTATGTTACCGCGACCGTCACGGTCTGGGACGAGGATCCCCGCATCGCCGACGAGCGCCTGCGCCTGGCCGAGAAGACGATACAGGGTCGCGACTTCACCTGCATGCGTGAGACGGTCAACGCCATCGAGGCGTGGTTGGGCAGCCTGCCGGGCCATGTCTACGCCAATGTCCGTCAGCCGCCGGTCTCGACGCTCAATCTCGCGCACATGATGCCGTTCTCGGCGGTGTGGGCGGGTCCGGAGCGCGACGAGCATTTCGGGGCGTCGCCGCTGCTTTTCGCGCGCACCGAGGGCTCGACCCCCTTCCGCTTCGCGCTGCATGTCGGCGATGTCGGCCACACCCTGGTGGTCGGCCCGACCGGTGCCGGCAAGAGCGTGCTGCTGGCGCTGATGGCGCTTCAGTTCCGCCGCTATCCCCGCTGCCAAGTCTTCGCCTTCGACTTCGGCGGCTCGATCCGCGCGGCGGCGCTCGCCATGGGCGGCGACTGGCACGATCTCGGCGGTTCGCTCGCCGGCGGCATCGCCGAGCCGGTAGCTCTGCAGCCGCTGGCGCGCGTCGACGACGCGGGCGAACGCGCCTGGGCCGCCGAGTGGGTCGCGGCGCTCCTCCGCCGCGAAGCCGTGACCGTCACGCCCGAGCTGAAGGAGCATCTCTGGTCGGCGCTCACGTCGCTCGCCTCGGCGCCGGCGCTCGAGCGGACGATCACGGGCCTGTCGGTACTCTTGCAGTCCAGCGCGCTGAAGCAAGCCTTGCAGCCCTATACTGTCGGCGGTCCTTGGGGGCGGCTGCTGGATGCCGAGACGGAGCGTCTTGGCGAGGCCGAGATCCAGGCCTTCGAGACCGAAGGGCTGATTGGTGCCGGCGCCGCGCCCGCTGTCCTCTCCTATCTGTTCCATCGCATCGAGGGCCGCCTCGACGGCCGCCCGACCCTGCTGATCGTCGACGAGGGCTGGCTCGCCCTCGACGATCACGGCTTCGCCGGCCAGCTCCGCGAATGGCTGAAGACGCTCCGGAAGAAGAACGCCTCCGTCATCTTCGCCACGCAATCGCTGGCCGACATCGACGGCAGCGCCATCGCGCCCGCCATCATCGAGAGCTGCCCGACCCGCCTGTTCCTGCCGAACGAACGTGCCCTCGAACCGCAGATCGCCACCATCTATCGCCGCTTCGGGCTGAACGACCGGCAGATCGAGATCCTCAGCCACTCGACGCCCAAGCGCGATTATTACTGCCAGTCGCGGCGCGGCAATCGGCTGTTCGAGCTGGGGTTGAGCGAAGTCGCGCTCGCCTTCACCGCCGCCTCATCCAAGACCGACCAGGCCGCCATCGCCGAAATCATCACCGCGCATGGCCGCGACGGCTTCGCCACCGCATGGCTCCGCGGCAAGGGCCTCGATTGGGCGGCGGACATGCTCATCACCCGCAGCCAGGACACTTCCCCATGATCGTCCATCGCCTTCGTCCGGTGCTTGCAGCCGGCGCTACCGCGCTCACGCTCGCTACCGCGAACGTTTCCGTCGACGCGCAATGGATCGTCTACGATCCGACCAATTTCTCGCAGAATGTGCTCACCGCAGCGCGCGCCCTGCAGCAGGTCAACAACCAGATCCAGAGCCTGGAGAACCAGGCCAACATGCTCATCAACCAGGCGAAGAACCTGGCGAGCCTGCCATACTCCTCGCTGGCCCAGCTCGAGCAGTCGATCACCCAGACCGAGCAGCTCCTCGCCCAGGCGCAGCGGATCGCCTACAACGTCACGACGATCAATCAGGCGTTCACCCAGGTCTACCCGCAGGCCTATTCCAGTTCGACGTCCTCCCAACAGCTCCTCGCCGACGCCCAGACGCGCTGGCAGAATTCGCTGGCCGGCTTCCAGGATGCCATGCGCGTGCAGGCCGGCGTGGTGCAGAACCTCGACAGCACGCGCACACAGATCAGCGCTCTGGTCTCGTCGAGCCAGTCGGCCTCCGGCGCGCTCCAGGCCGCCCAGTCCGGAAACCAGCTCGTCGCGCTCCAGACTAAGCAGCTCGCCGACCTCACCGCCGTCATGGCATCGATCGCACGGGCCCAGAGCCTGGAAGGCGCGCGCACTGTCGAGAACCAGGAACAAGCGCAGCAGCAACTCACCAACTTCCTCAACTACGGCCTGGGCTATCAGCCGGGCTCCGCGCAGATGTTTCACTGATGCGCGGCCGCCCGCTCACCATCGCCGCGATCGGCCGCGCTGCCGGGTTCGCCCTGGTCGCGGCGGCGATCGTCGTGACTGGCATTCACTTCCGGCACGAGGACGCGGGCCAGCCCACGTCCCTCACTACCCCTTCGACTGCAAGCGATCCGCTCGCCCGCGAGCTGGCGCACTGCCAGGCGATCGGCATGGCGGCGAAGGATGACGCCGCCTGCGAAGCTGCCTGGGCCGAGAACCGCCGCCGCTTCTTCACCTACCGGCCGGCTGACAGCGCCACGAGCGCACGAACGATCGATCAGAAGCCGGCTGCCAACCCCGAAGATCGATAAGCGCCATGGGCGGCACCGGCATCATCGACAACTTCCTCAGCGTCTTTACCCAGTACATCGATTCCGGCTTCGGCCTCGTTCAGGGTGATGTGCGCTGGCTCGCCGGCGTCCTGATCGCGATCGACATCACGCTGGCCGGTCTCTTCTGGGCGATGGCGCCCGACGAGGACGTACTCGCGCGCCTGATCAGGAAGACCCTCTATATCGGTCTCTTCGCCTTCATCATCGGCAACTACAACAATCTCGCCCAGATAATCTACAATTCCTTCGCCGGCCTCGGCATCGAGGCGGGCGGCGGCACGCTCAGCCAGGCGCAACTGCTTCAGCCGGGGCGTCTTGCCCAGGTCGGCGTCACCGCCGGCCAGCCGATTCTCAACTCGATCTCCGGGCTAATGGGTTTTGTCAGTTTCTTCGACAACTTTATCCAGATTTCCATTCTGCTGATCGCGTGGCTGATCGTCGTCATCAGCTTCTTCATCATGGCGATACAGCTCTTCGTCAGCCTCATCGAGTTCAAGCTCACCACGCTTGCCGGCTTCGTCCTGGTGCCGTTCGGCCTCTTCGGTCGCACTGCCTTCCTCGCCGAGAAGGTGCTGGGCAACGTGGTCTCGTCCGGGGTGAAGGTTCTGATGCTCGCCGTGATCGTCGGCATCGGCTCGACGATCTTCGGCCAGTTCACCGGCGGCTTCAACAATCCGCCAACCATCAGTGATGCGCTTACCCTGATCCTCGCCGCGTTGTCGCTGCTCGGCCTCACCATCTTCGGGCCCGGCATCGCCAACGGCCTCATCGCTGGCGGCCCGCAGCTTGGCGCCGGTGCCGCCGTGGGTACGGGGCTGGCGGTTGCAGGCATTGGCGCGGCCGGGGTCGGACTTGCGGCCGGCGGACTGGGCGCCGCGGGCGGTGCGATCGCCGGAACCGCGCGCGCCGGCGCCAGCGTCACCGGCGGCGCCACCGCCGCCTATCGCGCGGGCGGCCTCTCCGGCGTCGCCGAGGCCGGTGTCTCAACGGCTGCCAGCCCCCTCCGCCGCGCGGCATCCAGCCTCCGCGACAGCTTTGCGGCCGGGGGCCGCGCCGCGACGGCGGAGGCGAGTTCGGCGGGTGCGGATCCTCTGAGCCAAGCCGAGGCTTCGGGTCCGCCCGCTTGGGCGCGGCGCATGCGGCGGAGCCAGGCAGTAAGCCAGGGCGCCTCGGCCGCCGACCATGCCATCCGCTCCGGTGATCGTCCGACCGGCGGCAGCGCCGTCGATCTCTCCGAAGGAGAATAGCTCATGTTTCGGCGACCAACCGTTCGCTACGGCAAGACACCAGAGCCCGAAACGCCCTATCAGAGGGCCGGTCAGGTCTGGGACGAGCGCATCGGCTCGGCCCGAATCCAGGCTAAGAACTGGCGGCTCGCCTTCTTTGGCATGCTGGCGCTGAGCTTCGGCTTGGCCGCCGGTCTCGTCTGGCAGGCCGCACGCGGGACGATCACGCCGTGGGTGGTTCAGATCGACAGGCTTGGCCAGGCCCAAGCCGTGGCCCCGGCTCAAGCGAACTACCGGCCGACCGACCCGCAGATCGCCTGGCATCTCGCGCGCTTCATCGAAGAGGTGCGGAGCATCCCGGCCGATCCGGTGGTGCTGCGGCAGAGCTGGCTCGACGCCTACAACTACGTCACCGACAAGGGCGCGCTGACGCTCAACGACTACGCGCGCACTAACGATCCCTTCGCCAAGGTGGGCAAGGCTCAGATCTCGGTCGAGGTGTCGAGCGTGATCCGCGCGTCCGACGACAGTTTCCGGGTCGAATGGGTCGAACGCCATTACGTCGATGACGCGCTGGCCGCGACCGAGCGTTGGAGCGCCATCCTCACCATCGTTGTGCAGCCCCCCACCGACGCTGATCGGCTCAAGAAGAATCCCCTCGGCGTCTACGTCCATGCCCTCAACTGGTCCAAGGAGCTCGGCTGATGCGCACCGTGCCGCTCGCAACTTTTCTGCTCGCTTGCGCCTCGCTCGGCGCCTGCTCGACCTGGAAGCCGCCCGAGATCAGCTACGATGACACACCGCGACAAGCGGTGTTGCAACCCGATCCGCCCAAGCCGGTGCAGATCGTCGAGTTGCCGAAGCTCCTGCCGCTACCGGACCAGCTCAAACCGATCCCCGGCGCCAAGACCGCGCCGCCCGAAGCCGCCGACCCGCGCATGCGGGTCGCGCAGGCCAACGGGGCGGCGCGCGTGCAGCCGACCCGCGCCGGCTACATCAACGCGATCCAGGTCTATCCCTTCTCGGATGGCGCGCTTTATCAACTCTATGCCGCGCCCGGCGAGATCACCGACATTGCGCTCGAACCGGGCGAACAGCTCGTCGGTCCGGGCCCCGTCGCCGCAGGGGATACCGTGCGCTGGATAATCGGCGATACCGAAAGCGGGACGGGAGCCGGCAAGCGTATCCACATCCTGGTCAAGCCGACCCGCCCGGACCTCGTCAGCAATCTCATCATCAACACCGATCGGCGGACCTATCACCTGGAGGTGCGATCGGACGACAAGACCTATATGGCGTCGATCTCCTGGGCCTATCCGCAGGACCAGCTCATCGCGCTGCGCCAGCAGAATGCCGCCGCCGATGCGGCGGCTCCGATTGCCTCCGGCGTCGATATAAACGCGCTCAACTTCCGCTACCGCATCGAAGGCGACAATCCAGCCTGGCGGCCCCTGCGCGCTTTCGATGACGGGCGGCAGGTATTCATCGAGTTCCCCTCTGGCATCGGCCAGGGCGAGATGCCCCCGCTTTGGGTGATCGGCGCAGAGAGCGGCGCCGAACTGGTGAACTACCGCGTCCAGGGCAACCACATGATCGCCGATCGGCTCTTCGCCGCGGCCGAGCTCCGACTGGGCGGCGAGCACCAACAGAAGGTTCGCATCGTCCGCACCGACCGGAGACCGCAGTCGTGACCGACGCCCCGCATGAAGACGTGGCGGGGCCTTCCGGCGGTGATCGGCCGCCGCGGGAAATGCGGCTGCGGTCCAGCCGGGCGCCCGTGACCCGGCTCTCCCGCAAGGTCCTCCTCGGCCTTGGCGCGGTTGCGGCCCTCGGTATCGGCGGGGCGCTGTTTCTGGCTCTGCGACCGCAGCACCAGACCACCGGGTCCGAGCTCTACAACACCAGCAATCGAACGACGCCGGACGGCCTCGCCAATCTGCCGCGCGACTATACGGGCCTGCCGAAGACCGTCCCCCAGCTTGGACCGCCGCTTCCCGGCGATCTCGGCCGGCCGATCGTCAATGCCGGCGCGCCGGCCCCCGGCATGCCGACGCCGGCGGCGAGTCCGAATCCCGAGCAGCAGCGCATCGCCGAGGAACAGGAAGCGGCGCGCACCAGCCATCTCTTCGCGACGACCAATGTCGGGCAGATCGCTCCGGCGGCCGTTCAGGCGCCGACCAGCGCTCAAGCCGCCGTGCCGACGCCGGCCGGCTCGAGCGATCTGACCTCACAGAATCATAAGCTTGCCTTCATGAACGGAAATGTCGACCGCCGCACGGTCAGCCCCGATCGCGTCGAAGCGCCCGCCAGCCCGTATGTGCTGCAGGCCGGCGCCGTGATCCCCGCCGCGCTGATTACGGGACTGCGCTCCGACCTTCCTGGCCAGGTCACCGCTCAGGTCACCGAGGACGTATATGACGGTCCAACCGGAAAGGTTCTTCTGATCCCGCAAGGCGCGCGCCTGGTCGGCCAATACGACGCCCAGATTGTCTTCGGTCAGTCGCGGGCGCTTCTCATCTGGAACCGGCTGATCATGCCCAATGGACGTTCGATCGTGCTGGAGCGTCAGCCGGGCGCAGATCCCGAGGGCTATGCTGGCCTTGAGGATGAGGTCGACAACCACTGGAGCATGATGTTCAAAGCCGCGATCCTGTCGACCCTGCTGAGTGTCGGCTCTGAGGCCGGCACGAGCGACAATGAGAACTCGCTGGTACAGGCGATCCGCCAGGGCGCTTCCCAAAGCTTCAACCAGGTCGGCGAGCAGGTCGTCGGGCGTTCGCTGAACATCCAGCCGACCATCACTATCCGGCCTGGCTCCCCGGTTCGGGTGATGGTCACGCACGATCTTATCCTCGAACCCTACCGCACCTGAGGAGGCTGCCTTGGCAAAACTGAAGCTCGGAGCGATCGCGGACGACAAGCCGGTGAAGCTGACTGTGGAGTTGCCGGCGGCGCTTCATCGCGATCTCGTCGCCTATGGCCAGGCGCTTGCGCGCGAGACCGGTCAAGGCGCGGTCGCGCCCGCAAAGTTGATCGGGCCGATGCTGGCGCGCTTCATAGCGACGGACCGCGCCTTTGCGAAGTTGCGGCGGGCGACCTCCACCTCAGAGAAGGCGTCGTGACCGCACTTCGTCACGCAGGAAGAGGAGCTTGGTTAACCCGCTGATGGGCTTCGTCACCGCCTCGATATCGCGGCCGCTCAACGCGCCGCCGAGATGGATGCGTCCTTGTATGACGGAGACACGGTTTCCCGTCCGCAACTGGATCCAGCATTCCCTCAGGTAGTCGCTGACCGGACCTAACAAATGCTCTCAGACATTGCTCCGGTGGGTGCGGCAAGCGCCGGTCGGTCGTGCTCGATCCCGCGCCGCGGCGCTCCTGCAGGCCCGACCCTGGCGGGCGCTGTGCGCCGCCCGGCGCTTTCGGCGCGTCCCGGCCGCTGCGCGGCCTCCTTGCAGCCCGTTTGATGTCCGCTCCTGCTCCGCTCACGCGGACGAGGTAAGGGAGGGAGCGCGTCACCCATTTTTTACCTGAATCGGGCAGCTTTCTTCGTCTGTCCGCTATCGCTGCTCGACCGGCTGCGGTCCGCCAAATACTGCGGATGCGTTTTGCGAATGATGCCTCCCGATGCCGGCGACGAGCGTCCGACAATCTGTCCCATGGTCTTTTGTCGACTGCTTCTGCACTGCTTCCGCGGCGACATGCTGGCCTGTGTGCTGAGAGCGCGCTAGGTCCGGAAAGACGAACCAACCGATTCGCGCGATGTGCTTTCCGGTCCTACGACCGAAGGCATTTCGACCTTCCGGAGACCGGCCACCGATTGCATCCTCCACGGATGAATCGAGTTGCCGTCATTTTCGGCCATGTAATTGGCCGCCAAGAGTCGCATCTTCGGATGTCAGAACCTGGGAGATCTCACGGTCTTCGGGGGACGCATCGGCGCTCGACAGCCACCTGATCATGCGCCGCGCGACCCCAATATTGCCCTTGCGGTCAACTCCAGACGAGGCGATTCTACGCCTTGCACGGGCTTTAGCACGGCAAGCGGCAAGGGAGGACCATGAGCGAGAGCAGGCCAGTAATCGCGCCGCCGGTGAAGCGAGCCGTGGTTTACGCTCGGTTCTCGACCGACCTGCAGAATGAGCGATCGATCGAGGATCAAGTCTCGCTCTGTCAGCACTACGCTTCGCGCGAAGACATGGAGGTCGTCCAAGTTTATGAGGACAGAGCCCGCTCGGGCGGATCAATCATGGGGCGCGACGGCCTGCTCCACCTGCTCGATCAAGCGCGGGGGGGGCTATTCGATGTCCTCATCGTCGAGGCCCTCGATCGTCTCTCCCGCGACATGGAAGACCTCGCCGGCATCCACAAGCGCCTATCGTTCCTCGGTATCGAGATCCGAGCCGTCCACGAAGGAGTTGTCAATACCGTCTTGGTCGGCCTTCGCGGACTGGTGGGCCAATTGTACCGTGAGGACAATGCGCACAAGGTGCGGAGAGGCCAGGCTGGGCGTGTCAGTCAGGGTCTCCATGCGGGCGGTCTAACTTATGGTTATGCACCCGTTCCAGGCGAACAGGGTAAGCGCACCATCGTCGAGGCCGAGGCCGAAATCGTGCGACGTATCTTCGAGGCATATGTGGCCGGACGAACCCCGCGTGATATTGCCCATGGTCTTAACACCGAATGCGTGTCGCCGCCACGAGGGCGCGTGTGGAACGCTTCGACAATCAACGGCAATAGACAACGTGCCACAGGCATCCTCCAGAATGAGCTCTACGCGGGCCGTCTCGTCTGGAATAAGGTTCGGATGCTCAAGGACCCCGATACGGGCAGACGAATTTCACGCGCGAATGCGAGGAGCGCGTGGCAGACTGCAGATGTACCCGACCTCGCCATTGTCTCGCGCGCACTCTTCGAAGCAGCGCAGAGCCGCAAAGCGGCACGCGGCCATACGCATCCCAGCCAGCAACGTAGGCCACGCCACATACTGTCGGGCCTCCTGCGCTGCGGAGCATGCGGCGCAGGAATGTCAACAAACGGCAAAGATAGATCCGGGCGCATCCGCATCCGCTGCTCGGCGGCCACAGAAAGTGGCACGTGTCGCGACTCAAAGACGTTTTATCTCAAGACAGTCGAGAGCGCGGTGCTTGCGGGCCTAAAAGCTGAGATGCGGCATCCGAGCGTGATCGCCGAGTACGTCCAGACGTATCATGAGGAGCGGAAGCGTCTCGCCGCTGCCGCTGACGCCAAGCGATATCGACTTGAACGACGTCTTGGCGCGCTCAATCGCGAGATCGACCGGCTCATCGACGCGATTGCCAAGGGACACGGCGACCCTGCTGTGCTGGGCCCTCGCTCTACCGCTCTGAACGAAGAACGGAAACAGGTTGCGACAGAATTGAGTGCAGAGCCCTCAACCACTGACATCATCTCGCTCCACCCTGCCACGCTGGCGCGCTATGAACAGCAACTCGCACATCTTCAGGACCCTTTGTCACAAGGAGTGAGCGCCGGGGACGCCGAAGCAGCGGCGGCGATCAGAGATCTTGTTGAGACCGTAACGGTCTTCCGCGATCCATCACGACCCGGTAGTGTTGCGGTCGAGATTGTCGGCCGCTTGAACGCCCTGCTGGGCGAGCGAGCATATCCCAACGGAGTGTGGGGAAAGATGGTAGCGGGGGAGGGACTCGAACCCCCGACCTTGGGATTATGATTCCCCTGCTCTAACCAGCTGAGCTACCCCGCCGCGGGACGGCCTGGGATATAAGAAAAGCGCGGCACCGCGTCAAGCAAAGGCACAAGCCCCCAACAGGAGGAGACCGCAATGAGCTTTCACCCCTACCCCGCCCTGGTCACCGGCCTCGCGCTGCTGGTCTATCTCTGGACGATGATCGCCTGCATGCGCGCCCGCGGCCGCACCGGGGTCAAAGCGCCGGCGGTCACCGGCAATGCCGAGTTCGAGCGCTATTTCCGCATTCAGCAGAACACGATCGAGCAGCTCGTGCTGTTCCTGCCGAGCCTGTGGCTGTTCAGCCTCGAGCTCTCGCAACTCTGGGCCGGCCTCATCGGCCTGGTCTTTGTCGCGGGCCGGACCCTTTATGTCGTGAGCTATGCCCGCGACCCCGCCGCGCGCGGCCCCAGCTTCACCATCGGCTTCCTCGCGACCCTGCTGCTGCTGCTCGGCGGGCTCGCCGGGGTACTCAAGATCATGCTGACCGGCATGCCGTTCTAGCGAGCTACGCGGCCGCGCGCGTGATCCAGCCGCCGCCCAGCACGCGCGTCCCGTCATAGACGACGCAGGCCTGGCCCGCCGCGACACCGAAAGCGGGCTCCGCCAGCACCGCCTCGCCGCCGCCGCCGCCATCGAGCGTGAGGCGCGCCGGCAGCGGCGGCTGCGCCGAACGCAGCTTGACCGCGACCTCGATGCCGTCCTGCGCCGGCGCCGGCCCGAGCCAGTTGATGCCGGCCATGGGCACGCGGCGCCGGCCCAGCGCCGCGCGCGGGCAGACGACGACGCGGCGCGCCTCGGGCTCGAGCCGCAGCACGTAAAGCGCCTCGCCGCCGCCGATGCCGAGCCCCTTGCGCTGGCCGACGGTGAAGTGGATGACGCCCTGATGCGCGCCGAGCACGCGCCCGGCCTCGTCGACCACCTCGCCCGGCTCGACCGCGCCGGGGCGCAGCTTGGCGACGATCCCCGCATACTTGCCGTCGGGCACGAAGCAGATATCCTGGCTGTCGGGCTTTTCCGCCACCGGCAGGTCGAAGCGGCGCGCGAGATCGCGCGTCGCGCTCTTCTCCAGCGCGCCCAGCGGGAAGCGCAGGAAATCGAGCTGCGCCGGCGTCGTGGCGAAGAGGAAATAGCTCTGGTCGCGGCTCTGATCGGCGGCGCGATGCAGCTCCGGCCCGTCGCGTCCCTCGAGCCGGCGCACGTAATGCCCGGTGGCGAGCGCGTCGGCGCCGAGGTCGCGCGCCGTCGCCAAGAGATCGCGGAACTTCACCGTCTCGTTGCAGCGCACGCAGGGGATCGGCGTCTCGCCCCGCGCATAGGCGTCGGCGAAATCCTCGATCACGCTGCGGCGGAAGCGGCTCTCGTAGTCCAGCACGTAATGCGCGATGCCGAGCCGCTCGGCGACGCGCGCGGCATCGTGGACGTCCTGCCCGGCGCAGCACGCGCCCTTCCGCCCGGCCGTCGCGCCGTGGTCGTAGAGCTGCAAGGTGATGCCGACCACCTCGAACCCTTCCTCGACCAGCACCGCCGCCGCCACCGAGCTGTCGACGCCGCCCGACATGGCGACGACGACGCGGCAATCGCGCGCGGGCTTGGCGAGGCCGAGCGAGTTCATGGCTGGTACATCGCTTTCAAAAAACCGACCCGTTGCGCCGTAGTCATTTCCACCACGGAGGCACGGAGGTCACGGAGAAGAGACGGGCGACCCGGAACACGAAGCAGCGCAGCCACTCTCACGCTGCGATGAGAAAGACTCATTTTTCTTCTCCGTGACCTCCGTGCCTCCGTGGTGATCATCATCATCGATCCTACCCGGTAGGAGCAGTTGCGTCGGAGACGCCGCCCTATCCGTTCATCAGGTTGCGCGTCGCCTGCGGCAGCCTGACGGTGAGCCCGTCGAGTTCCTCGGTCATGATGATATGGCAGCCGAGCCGCGAGGTCTGGGTCAGGCCGAAAGCGAGATCGAGCATGTCCTCCTCGTCCTCGCTCGCCTCCTTCAGCATCTCATACCATTCGCCATCGATGATGACGTGGCAGGTCGAGCAGGCGAGCGAGCCCTCGCAGGCGCCTTCGATGTCGACGCCGTGCTTGTGCGCGATCTCCAGCACGGAGAGCCCGATCGGGGCGTCGACCTCGCGGCGCGTTCCGTCGCGCTCGATGAACACCATCTTCGGCATCGCCAATCCCCTCAGCGCGCCAGCGGCGCCGCGTCGTCCTCGGCCTGGATCGCCGCGCCGAGCACCGGCGCATCCGCCGGACGCGCGCCCGGTGCCCGCGCCGCCGCCTCGCTCGATCCGACCAGCCGCAGCAGCACGAGCCCCGCCGCCGCTGCCGCCGCGCTCGTCGCCTGCCGAGCGCGCGCACTCGGCGCCGCCAACGCCACCACCGCATGCGTCACCGGCCGCGCCAGCGCCTTCTCGGCGCGCTCGCGCAGCAGCAGCAGCAGCGCCGCGACCGCCTGTTCATCCTCGAGCCCGGAAGCGGCGACGCGAGCAGCCCCATCGGCGCCCGGCAACAGCTCGGCATTGCCGCCCAGCGCCACCGCCACCGCCGCGCCCGAAGCGGCCGAGAGCTCGATGCCGACGGCAGCGCCGGGGCCGTCGCTCTCCAGCGGCGTGCCATCGGGCTCCTCGATCTGGAACAGCTTCATCGCGGGATCAGACGTGGAAGGATTCGCCGCAGCCGCAGCGGCCCTTCTCATTGGGATTGCGGAAGGTGAAGCCGGATTGCAGCTTGTCCTCGATGTAATCCATTTCGGTGCCGATGATGAACATCGACGCCTTGGGATCGATCAGGATGGTGACGCCCTTGTCCTGCACCATCTCGTCGAACTTGCCCTTCTCGTCGGCATATTCGAGCGTGTAGGTGAGGCCGGAGCAGCCGCGGCTCCTGACGCCGACGCGGATCCCGACCGACGGCTTGCCGCGCCGCGCCAGCAGCGCCTGGATGCGCCCCGCCGCCGCCTCTGTCACCGTCATTGCCTGCCTCAACGCCATCGCCGCACTCCCGCGATTGCCCGCTAGATACACCGCCCGGACCGGTCCGGGCAACTCCGCCGCCCCTTATGTGGGGCGCCCCGCCGCCGCTGTCACCCTCTCGCCGCCGGCCACCAGCCGGGCCGCCGCGGCGAGCGCGTCGACGGCAAAATCTACTTCTGCATCAGTGGTATAGCGGCCAAGCCCGATGCGCAGGCTGGCCCCGGCCAGCGCCTCGGACAGGCCCAGCGCGCGCAGCACATAGGAGGGCTCGACCTCCGCCGCGGTGCAGGCCGAGCCGGTCGAGAGCGCAAGGCTCGGGCAGGCTTCCATCAGGGCCAGCGCCGGCACGCCGGGAAAGCTCAGATTGAGGCTGCCGGGCAGCCGCCGCTCGCCGTCACCGTTGAGCAGCACCTCCGGCAGCCGCGCCCGCAATCCCTGGAGGAAGCGCCGGCGCAGCCCGAGCAGCCGCGGCGCCTCCTGCGCCATCTCGGCTCGCGCGATCCGCGATGCCGCGCCGAAGCCGACGCAGAGCGGCACCGGCAGCGTGCCCGAGCGCAGCGCCCGCTCCTGCCCGCCGCCATCGAGCAGCGGCGAGAGGCGCGCGCGCGGGCGGCGGCGGACATAAAGCGCGCCGATGCCCTTGGGCCCGTAGATCTTGTGCGCCGAGAGCGACAGCAGGTCGATCGCCATCGCGCCCACATCGAGCGGCACCTTGCCCGCCGCCTGCGCTCCGTCGCTGTGGAAGAGCACGCCGCGCGAGCGGCAGAGCGCGCCGATCTCTTCGAGCGGCTGCAGCACGCCGATCTCGTTATTGGCGGCCATCACCGAGACGATGGCGGTGCGTTCGTCGATCGCCGCATTGAGCGCGCCGAGATCGACGAGGCCCTTGCCGTCGACCGGCAGCACGCTGACGCGGCAGCCCTCGCGCGCCATCGCCTGGGCGCTCTCGAGCACGCATTTATGCTCGGTCGCGACGGTGATGATATGGTCCTTGCCGAGCGCGCGGTGGAAGCGCGCGGCGCCCTTGATCGCGAGGTTGTTCGCCTCGGTCGCGCCCGAGGTGAAGATGATCTCGCGCGGCTCGGCGCCGATGAGCGCCGCCACCTCGCCGCGCGCCCGGTCCACCGCCTCTGCCGCCTCGCGGCCATAGGCATGCGTCGCCGAATGCGGGTTGCCGAACTTCTCAGTGAACCAGGGCAGCATCTCCTCGAGCACGCGCTTGTCCACTGGCGTCGTCGCCTGGTAGTCGAGATAGATCGGCGCCGCGTTGGGCCGGCGCTGCAGGCGGGCAAAGGACGCGGTCATGCCGCGCTCGCCCGGGTGCGGGCGTAAAGCGCGCCCCAGGCCTCCACCAGCTGGTCGACGTCCGCGGCGCTGCTGCTCCAGCCGAAGCTGATGCGGATGGCGCTTTCCGCCGCCGCGGCGCCGACCCCCATCGCCTCCAGCACCTGGCTGCGGCGCAGCTTGCCCGAGGAGCAGGCGGCACCGGCGCTGACCATGACGCCGGCGAGATCGAGCGCCATCACCTGTGTCGAAGCATCCACCCCCGGCATGCCGATGCAGAGCGTGTTGGCAAGCCTGGGCGCCGACGCGCCGTGGACCGGCGCGTCGGGCGCGATCGCGGCGAGACGCTGCTCCGCCCGGTCGCGCAGCACGGCCACCGCCGAATAGTCCTCGAGCCGCTCCGCCGCGACGGCGGCAGCGGCGCCGAAGCCGACGATGCCCGGCAGATTCTCCGTGCCGGCGCGGCGGCCGCGCTCCTGGCCGCCGCCGGTCTGCAGCGCCGCCAGCGGCACGACACCGGCGACCACGAGCGCGCCGACGCCTTGCGGCCCGCCGAGCTTGTGCGCCGAGAGGCTGAGGAGATCGGCGCCCAGCGCCGCGGCGTCGATCGCGATCTTGCCCGCCGCCTGGACCGCGTCGCAATGCAGCAGCGCGCCCTTGGCATGCGCCAGAAGCGCCGCCTCGGCCACCGGCTGGATCGCGCCGGTCTCGTTGTTGGCGAGCATCAGCGAGACCAGCGCCGGCCGCATCTCCAGCGCCAGCATCCGCTCCAGCGCCGCGAGATCGACCACGCCCTCGGGCGTCGCGGGGATCACCACCGCGCCGGGCGCCGCCTGGCGCACGGAGTCATGCTCGAGCGCCGAGACCAGCAGCCGGCGCCCGCCGAGCCCGCGCAGCGCAAGCTGGTTCGCCTCGGTCCCGCCGCTGGTGAAGACGATCTCGCCCGGTGCGGCACCGACCAGCGCCGCGACTTGCGCGCGCGCCGCCTCGAGCGCGCGCCGCGCGTCGCGGCCTGCACGATGCACCGAGGAGGGATTGCCGGTGCGCGCCAGCGCCGCGGCCATCGCCGCCGCCGCTTCCGGGCGCACCGGCGCGGTCGCATTCCAGTCGAGATAGGCGGCGCGCGGCATGGCGGGTGCGACGGCTATTGCGCGGCGATCGCCGCCGCGCGCTGCTCGCAGTGCAGCGCGCCGCTGCGGCCGAGCACGCGCTGCTCCACGACATCGGTGAGCGACACCGAGTTCAGATAGAGATGGATCTGGTTGCCGAGCTCTTCCCAGAGATCGTGGGTGAGACATCGGGTCTTGCTGCCGCGGCAGCCGACCGGCGCGCCGGGCGAGCAGCGCGTGGCGCGGATCGGCTCGTCGACGGCGAGGATGATGTCGGCGATGCGCGTCTCCGACGCGCTATGGCCGAGCAGATAGCCGCCGCCCGGCCCGCGGACGCTCTTGACCAGGCCGGCAACGCGCAGCTTGGCAAAGAGCTGCTCGAGGTAGGAGAGCGAGATCTCTTGCCGCTCGGCGATCTCGGCAAGCGCGATCGGCTCGCCCCGGCTGTGCTTGGCGAGGTCGACCAGCGCCATCACCGCGTATCGTCCCTTGGTGCTCAGCCGCATGGCGCTACTCCTTCTCGCCGCGCGCCCAGGCGCCGCCGCCGGTACCGGTCTTCAGCATCGGCTCGGGCCGCTGCCCCTCGACCTCACCTTCGAGCTCGTTGACCCGTGCGCGCAGCGCCTGCACCTCGTCGAGCAGACCGTTGAGCGCGCGCGCCACCGGGTCGGGGATGTCGTCGCCGGGCGCGCCGTAGGGCACGAACTCCTGCGGCTGCGGCTCGTGCTTGGCGTCCTTGTGCTCGCGCGTGATCACGGTCGAGCGCGGCGCCACCACGCGCGCGCCGGGCGGCACCTCGGCGCGGACGACGGCGTTGGGGCCGATGCGCGCCCCCTTGCCGACGGTGAAGCCGCCCAGCACCTTGGCGCCGGCGCCGACGATGACGCCGTCCTCGAGGGTGGGATGGCGCTTGCCGCGATGGAGCTTGGTGCCGCCGAGCGTCACCCCCTGATAGAGGGTGACGTCGTCGCCGATCTCGGCGGTCTCGCCGATCACCACGCCCATGCCGTGATCGATGAACAGGCGCCGGCCGATCGTGGCGCCGGGATGGATCTCGATGCCGGTCAGCATCCGTCCGATCGACGAGATGAAGCGTGCCGGCACCAGCCAGCGCCGCCGCCACAGCGCATGCGCCAAGCGATAGAACAGCAGCGCATGGAAACCCGGATAGCACAGCACCACTTCCAGCGTTGAGCGCGCCGCAGGGTCGTGCTCGAGGATGGTGCCGATCTCTTCACGCAGGTTTTTCAAAACCATGGGAGCCACTATGCTATATATGGTCCGATCACCGGGCCGGTCGTCCTCGCCCTGCCGGGCGAGCGTGTCCGAATAGGCGCCCCGCGATATCAGCGATATACGATGACCCCGTATTTTAGTCAAGTTTAGCGAGCAGATAATGTTGGCTTTAACAACGTATAACCTAGCGCCTTACTCGGATTTTCACGCCATACGGGTCGCCGTCAATGCCTGATGTCATCATCAACGGGCCAGAAGGCCGGCTGGAAGGCCGCTATCACCACTCCAAGGTGAGCGGCGCACCGGTTGCTCTCCTATTGCATCCGCACCCGCAGCATGGCGGGACGATGAACAACAAGGTGGTCTATACGCTTTATCACGCCTTCGTCCGCCGCGGCTTCTCGGCGCTGCGCTTCAATTTTCGCGGCGTCGGCCGCAGCCAAGGCACGTTCGACCGGGGCGAGGGCGAGCTTTCCGACGCCGCGGCGGCGCTCGACTGGCTGCAGACCTATAATCCCAACGCCACCGCCTGTTGGATCGGCGGCTTCTCCTTCGGCGCCTGGATCGGCATGCAGCTGCTCATGCGGCGGCCGGAAATCGACGGCTTCATCTCGGTGGCGCCGCCGGCCAACATGTTCGATTTCAGCTTTCTCGCCCCCTGCCCCGCCTCGGGGCTGATCATCATGGGCGACCGCGACCAGCTGGTGCCGCTCGAGCCAGTGCAGAAGCTCATCCACAAGCTGATGCATCAGCGCGACATCCAGATCGACCATCGCGTCATCGCCGGCGCCGACCATTTCTTCGCCGGCCAGCTCGAGGAGCTGGGCGCCATCGTCGAGGAATACGTCGCCGGCAACCACCGCCCGCACGCCGCCGCCGCCGGGCGGTAACCTCGCCGCGAGCGCGCGGCGCGCGCGCAGCGCTCGTCGGCGGCGGCGCCAGCCGTTGCACAGCAACGGCGAAAGCCGCACCGCGCGGACTAGCTTCACCGCGAGCGCGCAGCGCTCGTCGGCGGACTAACCTCTCATCGCGCCCCTACCACGAAAACTTCACGACCATGCTCGCGCCGAAAAGCGCGCGCTCGCGCCTCGGCCGCGCGCGCCGGCCGCCCCCAAGCCCCACCATTGTGCTCTTCCCCCAACATGCTTGCTCGCGGCCAAAGCGATCAGCCATGCCGCGTCATTAGCCACATACTATGGTGTGTTTATCGGAGTTTCGTGGCGGAAAGCGTCGCGGTAGGGAACCGGGTTACCCCGGTCCCCCCGCACAGATCCCACCGTGCGGCTTTTCCGCAGTGGGCTCCTGTCGAGAGTCTGACGCAACAGGCAGGCATGTTTGATACCGCCGGTTCGTAGGCTCGCGGCTTCGGTTACATGCGGAGTCCGGCGCTGTGTCCGGGACATGCGTCGCCACTTGCCTTTCTCCCGACCGGCCGCCTTCCCTCCACGCTCTCCGCCACCGAGTGTTGATCGGCTTTGTTCGAGGCTTCGCAGGTATTACGCGGCCGTCCGACTCCTCGTGTCTTCCGCGACAGCTTGGTCCATAGGACTTCCTGTCGTGGCCCGGGATCGCCAGGGCGACTGCGGGCGGCACGAGGTCTCCCAGGTTCCGACGTGATCCTTTTATGCGTGATGGGGTCTTCGACCACGGCAGAGCGACAGCGCCTCGCAATTACAGCGCTGCTCATGTTGCCTTCGGCATCTGTCAACGGCCTCGGCCTCTGCGAGAAGTAACTTTCGCGGCTCAATATCCCACCCCACACAATCGCTGTGTACGCTTCGCCATCGTCGTCACCTTCGATGACGCAACACTCGCTACCAGGCGGGCGCTACCCCTTACCTGGGCCAGTCTCACACCGGCTGGACCACGCCAACTTCCTGGCGCACTGGCAGTTTACAGGAGCCTTGGGTCAGCGGCACATGTTTAGGTCGGCCATCATGCTTGGTCCTGCCGCGCCACGCAAATAGACCTCCATTAGCCCGTTGTCGGTCGGGAGCACACAATCAAGTCGGTAGTCGCGCGTGATGTTTTCTTCGATCAGATCGGAGCCAGCGCTCGGCTTTCGCCTCTCGAGGGGATTTCGGCGTACGACAAATTGCGGCTTGCGATCGAAAATGCTGTGTATCTCGGCCATCGCATCGGCAGGCAGAATTCGGCTGTACGCTGTCGTGAGATCGAAGGGAAACCTCGTCGGGATCTTTGCGCCAGTTAGATAGTAGATGACGGGTTCGTTGTCGTCGACATATATGGCCGCGCCGGGCTCAAGTTGCGCGCTAATGTGTCGTGAGATGATCGTCGCGGGCTCCGGTTTGCTTCTGCCGAGGAGCACGTTGCCCGCCGGCATGACTAGTTGCAGTGTCGGAAAAGCCACGAGTGCAAACGCGCCGATCACGAAACCGTGGCGGCCGGAGTCTCTGTCGAACAGCATCTCCCCCAGCCGGCTGAGGCTCGTAGCGGCCAGCAGCGACAACGGCGGTGCGAGAATTATGAAATAGTGGTCGAAGAACTTCCAAGGCGATATTACATCGAGTGTGGCGGCGGCAAGCCACAACCAAATCCAGCGTCCCATGCCGCTGCTGCTCTGGTATTTGAGCGCCGCGGCCGACCGGTTTCGGCGACCATAAAATATCGCGAGGCATGAAACGGTGATTAGCGGTGCCATAGGGAGTAAGGACGCCAAGCAGGCTCGTGCCGTGCCGGCCATCGACCGGTCCATGTCTGCCGCCGGCATGGTCACGTATGACATATTGGCGAGAATATTGGCGTAAAAGAACTCCGCAAAGTGACCGGAGCGGGCGAAGTAGCCGGCGGCGACCACGGTTGGCAACAAAAGTCCGACGGCAAACAGCGCAACGAACGCAAGGATTCGACGGCAATGGACGCCCCGCGGCCAGGCAAGCAGCAAAAGCGCCGACAGCGGGGCTAAGACCTCACAAACGATGACATACTTGCATTGCAGCCCGATCCCGAAGGCGAGGCCGCTGGCAATGGCCGGTTCGACTCTCAACCTCCCCGTGGACGCTAGCTGGCGCGCTCCGCCGACGATTGCCAAAAAGCCGGCACTGACAAACGGCAGAAAGAAGATCTCGGTATTTGCTGCGAGACCGCCGTCCACAACGGTATAGGCGATGTAGAAGCCTCCGGCTGCAAGCGCTTCAAACGGGTCGGCGCCGCCGCTGCGCAGAAATCGGTAGAGCACGTAAGCCGTGCTTGCGATCGCCGCCGATGCCATCAGCCGGATGACGATGATCCCCGGTCCGAACAACCATTGTGCGGCCGCGAAGAGCGCGGGAACACCGACCGGATGGTGATCCCACACCGCAACATAGGGCAGCCCTCCACCGAGCCACTGCGATGCCATCACCATGTAAAGGCTCTCGTCCCAATTGACGACGGCGCGGTTGTACGTTGGCAATCGACACAGCAGCGCTAACGATAGGAGCGCAACCGCGACCGCTGCCTCGCCGATTGCTCCTCGGTCGAGGAGTGCCCGCTTATCGGGGCTCACAAAAGCCGCGCGGACGACCACAGCATGCTTAGAAAATTGGCGGTCCACGAACCACACCACGTATGATCGGGAATGTAATCCGCTCCGCGTCGAGCGGATTTGACCAAGGGCCGTCCCGCGCTGCGAGCAAACGCTTTGCCTTACGCAAGCTTGCGGTGGCCATAAGAAACCCCTATGCAATGTGCAGAAGAGTATCCCGTCGCCAATTCTAATGGATATTACTGTCGGCGCGTAAACGGACGGTCACCAAATAGCGTGGACGGCGAAAGAATAAATCCAGATGCGCAATCCGTTAACGCGCTGCTAGGCCAGTAAGTGCACCCGCATGCACCCGAATCCAGCCGCGGACTTGGGATGATCTTTGGCGAAAAGCTCGATGGCCGCGGGCCGCCTTGCGAAAGTGTCAAAAGGCGCGCGCCCCACCCGCTTCGCCTTTCCAGGGTCATCAAAAGGACTCAACCGGACTGGCGTATGGTTCGCGTACAGTTAGCCGTTAGCGTGCGTCGGATTGTTGGTGACGAAGTTGCAGACGGAGTTGAGACCGGCTCGGTACACCGTCAGTTCTCGAGACATCGACGATGAGCATCGTCCCCGGATCGTGCGCTTCGCCGCTGCCGACCCGGTCTATCGCCCGCGACCGTCGCCTGTCGCAAGCGCCGTCCGGCGCTCGACATCTGGCCCCCTGCTGTTCACCGCGGCGCTCGCCGGCGTCGGGATATACTTCCTGATGAGCTCGCTCCTCCGGGAACCCCCTGAGATCGCCTCTGCGACGGCTCTGAACTCGATGCCGCTCCGGCCTGCCGAGTCCCTGCTTGTCGATCACATCGTGCTGGAAATGCCGACGGCACCGGCGGTGATCGTGTCAGACCACCAAAGGCGCGGCCTCGCCTCGGAGTGGAGCAACAGCACGTCTTCGGGAACGCTCGATGATCAGGTCGCGATCGCTGGTGCGACCGAGATACCGGCAACCGGCGGACCGCAGCCTGTTCCAGGGCTCGGCGCGGACAGCGCGACAGGCGCGCTGCAAGCGCCAATCGCTCCGAACGAGAGTCCAAGCGCGGACGAGTCTGCCGCCAAATCGCGACGGTCGCCCGTGGTGGCCGCAGCGCCTGGCGCCGCCGCCCCAAAAGCGTCACGGCGTCTGCGAATTGTCGTGCAGCTCAGCTCGTATGCCGATCAAGCGAGAGCGCGGCAGGCCGCAAGGACGCTCGAGAGTTCGCTGCGAAGCGTCTTGGACGGAGCCCACCTGCAGACCGAGCGGGCGGAAGTGCACGGAAAACCCGTGTGGCGGGTGGTCGTAGATCCCGTCGCGAGCCGCGAACGCGGCACTCGGCTGTGCGATGCCGTGCACCATGCGGGGCGGGACTGCGTGGTCACGCTGCTGTAGCAGCGGTAGGGTGATCGCCGTCTGCTCGCGACGCGCTGTTTTCCGCTGCAGGGATGACCGTGCGTCCTTCGAGACGCGGCGCTTTGCGCCGCTCCTCAGGATGAGGAAGCGATGAGAATGGCATCAAACGATGATGCCCGATTCAATCTCGCCTCATCCTGAGGAGCCCGCGAAGCGGGCGTCTCGAAGGACGCACCAGCGTCCATGCAGCGGTGCAGCACCCGCCCGCTCCCATGGCTCATCTTGCCGTCGGCACGGCCGCCGCCTGCACCGCCGCGCGCGGGACGGGCGGCAAGGTGTTGACGATCTCCAAATAGTGCAGGGCTTCCCGCCAGCGTCCGGAGCGCTGCGCCTCCTGTCCCAATGACCAGAAGGCGAGGCCGATCTCGCCGCCGAGCTGGGCAACGCGCTTCTCCTGCGGCCATCGCGCGGCGAGCTGACGATAGGATGCCAGCGCATTGTCGTCCGCCGGCTGCTCCAGCTTGCGCTCGGCGAGCTCGCGCGCGGCTCGCGCCAGCAGCGCCGCCAATCCACGGGGATCATCGGCCGCCGCCGACGCAGTGCCGCTCGCCGAGCGTGCCGGGGCGTCCGCCGCGGCACCGGATGGCGCCAGGGCTTCGTCCGGCAGAGTGGAGCCCGATTGCGCGGCGGCGCTTGCCTCCGGCAGACGGGTTTGCGCTGCGACCGATGTCGGCGCCGCAGGCACAGGCACCGTCACGGCCGAGCTTTGCCTGACCTTTGTCCTGTCGCTGAGAGCGGTCGCTGCCGAGGTGATCGCCGATACCGCAGCTCTGCCCGGCGCGCCGACACGCGCCGCGGTGGCCGGAGAAAACCGCACGAGGAGGTACGCGCCGCCGGTTCCGGTGGCCACCCCGAGAAAACAGACGAAGAGGAGCAAGACGAGCGGCCGACGCCTCGCTCGCGCCGCGGGGATCGGATTTGAGACGCGCGGCGCGGCGCGGAACGGCTGATCCTGCAATTGTCCGGGCTCGTGGCGGGATGGCCCGCGCGGTGAGCGCTCGTTGGTTGCTGGCGGCGGCGGAACGCCGGGTTGGCCGCTCGAGCCGGCTCTGCCGCGAAGCCGCGGCGCCGTCCATTCCGGATGCATCTCGAGTTGCGATCGCGCGGCGGAGATTGGCTGGTGAGCGCGCCGGCCCCTCGGCTCGGGCACGCGCCTCATGACGCCAAGCGACTGCGGTTGCTCCAACTCACGCCTCCCTTTGTGATGAGAAGAACTATCCCGACGTGCTTGCGGCGTTCGACGACCAAGATCCTGCCGCCGGCCCGCGCTGCACGCTCCGAGCGGTACTAAGCATTTCCTGCGCCCATTCCAAATGTCAGATTCAGGACATGCGCCGGCACCCAATCAAAACCGCGCAATTGGCAGTCATGATCTTGCTCTAGAGTTGTCCTATACCTTGCGTGGATCGTATTGAGGCGCGCGCCGAGTCGCGGTTACTGCACCCCACGCTGGATTGTTGTAGGTCGCTCAAGTGTATCGCGTGGAAGCGATGGAATTTACCGGAAGTCGTGTCGCCGCGCGGCGCTCCGTCGATCCCTGGTAACGGGTGGGCGGCCGCCGTCGATCGCGCCTCCCGCTCGGCATCGCGGCGCGGTTGACGCCTTGGCCGCTCCGGGGCGGAACCCCGCGCGCTCCGACAGGCCGCGCGCATCTGTCGCAACAAAGATACATGCCAGGCAACGCCGGCAGCCGTTAATAAGACGCACTGCACCTCTACACACCGGCTGCGATCATTGGCTGCCCGGCGGTGGCGCTGCGTCAAGTTGAGGTATCTCCTGTTTATGCAATGGCGGGACGCCATCGGCGTCATCACGGATCTCGGCGACTCCGCACTTCTCATCCCCGCATCGGCGCTGGTCGTCCTCTGCCTTCTCTGGCGCAAGGCCGCGCGCGGCGCCGCCATCTTCACATCGGCTCTGGCGCTCTGCGCCGGCCTGACGCTTGCCCTCAAGATCGGCTTCCATGCCTGTGGCGTCGACGCACCGCTCCTCGACATCCACAGCCCCAGCGGTCATACCAGCCTCAGCACCACCTTCTACGCCTGCTCTGCGCTGCTGATCTCCGGCGATAAGGACCGCTGGACGCGCTGGAGCGTGTTCGCCGTGAGCGCGGCGCTGGCGGCAGCCATCGCGGCGAGCCGCGTCATCGTCGAGGCGCATACCGGGAACGAAGTGATCCTCGGCTTGCTCGTCGGCGCGTGCTGCGTTGCCTGGTTCGGCTGGCGCTATTTCGATGGACCAACGGCATCCTTGCCCTGGCAGGCGCCGCTGCTTGGATTTCTGGCGGCCGTCGTCTTGACGCATGGCTGGCGGCTTAATATCGAGGCGGTCGTCGCCGCTGTTGCGAGCGCGCTCCAGTCAAGATTTCCGGTTTGCTCCTGACGGTGGCGACGGCATGCCCAATCACTGGTAGATGGGCATCCGCGCGACGCTTTCTGCGACGCGACGCGCGACCCACGTGGCGAAATAGGGCCGCCGATTCTCCAATCGCCTGATCTCCCGCTTGGTCAGGGTCGCAGATACCTGGCTGTCGAGGAACCTGTCGATCTCTTCCTGCCATTCGCGCGAGCGCAAGAGACCGTTTTCGTCATAGCGGGCCGAAAAGGCGCGCACCTCCACGAGCGTGTCGATGTGCCGGTCGATGGCGGCGTCGACTTTCTCAAGAAGCTGCCGGCTCATCTGCCATCGAAACGCGAGATAGGCGCCGGCAAAGAGCACGATCCCTAATGACATAGCAATAAGGAAAGCCAAGGTTCACTCCAATTCCTGTTATCATTTTAGCACGATCGCTTATCACTTGCACTATCAATGACGCCGCCGGCAACAACGCCACGCCAGTACTCCAGAATCGAAAGCCATGATTTTGTCACGATGGAGGCGACCGGGTCTTGCGCCGGGTGGTATCCGCCCTCGTCCCCACCCTCACGGCCTTCAGGGCTATCGCTTATGCGCCTATGGGGTTCACCACGGAGGCACGGAGGGCACGGAGAAGAAAGAGTGTTAGGCGCGCGCAGCGCGCCATTCTTCGCTTCTCCGTGTCCTCCGTGTCTCCGTGGTCAATCCTTCCCGCCCAGCAGCTCGGCGGCATATGCGATTGCCCCGCCTCACGGCCGGAGATCGCCCGCAGGCACTGGCCGCCCGCATTCGTCGCACGCGCTCCTTAAGGGCGACCTTCCGAAGGAATATTTCCTTACCCCTTAAGGTCTAAGCATATTTTCTTCACTCTTTGGGTCAAAAAATGCCAGGACGTTCAATTTCCATCGGGTGCCGCCCATGGACGCTGCTTCCCTGCTCCGCCAGGCGGAGAAGTACCGGTCTCTTGCCAAGGGGATCAACGACCAAAAGACACTCGCGATGCTCGAGCAAATGGCGTGCGAGCTTGAGCGCCGCGCAATAATCGCCCAAGGACAAGCAGCGTATCGCCGCGCCTCCCAGGCGTATCCTCGGCGAAAGCGGCGATGATCTCCCTGTCCGATGTCGCCTGCTTGCCGTGGAGCGGTCAGCCTCGAACCTCCTTCACCCCGCATCGCGAGGAAGCCATGTTGATTTTTCGAGGCGACGCTCTGGGGATAGACGGCCTTCGCGAAATCCTCGAAACGATCGCGCGACACTTCGACCGTCGCATGGTTTTGGCGCGGTGGCATGACGGCGAGACGACGAGCTACATGATCACGATGGACGATGCTCGCGTCGCTCGCAGTCCGGGATATGTAGCGCTCGCCGTTGCCGGGCCGTAGCTCGCGGAAGCAATAGCCCGCCTTCGCCCTTCGGGCTACGGCGCGGCAGCCTTCACTCGCTATCGCGAGTGAACGGCCCGAGACATAGGTGACAGAGCGAAGGCTGGTGGGCGCAGCAGGACTCGAACCTGCGACCCGCTGATTAAGAGTCAGCTGCTCTACCAACTGAGCTATGCGCCCCCCGAGCGGGGAGGCGGCTATATATCAAGGCGGGCCTGGCTTGTCGAGCCGGCGCCGCTCAGGGCTCGGCCTCGCCGAAGCGGCCGATGCGCGTGTCGCGGTGGACATAGACGCTCATCAACAGGCCCATGCCGAACATCACCGTCAGCATGGCGGTGCCGCCATAGGAGATCAGCGGCAGCGGCACGCCCACCACCGGGATGAGGCCCATCACCATGGCGATGTTGATGAAGACGTAGAGGAAGAAATTGACCGTGATGCCGAGCGCGAGCAGCCGGCCGAACTGGTTGCGGCAGCGGAAGGCGATGGCGAAGCCGTAGACGAAGACCAGGCCATAAAGCGCCAGCAGCACCAGCCCGCCGACCAGGCCCCATTCCTCCGCCAGCATGGTGAAGATGAAATCGGTCTGCCGCTCCGGCAGGAAGGAGAGATGCGCCTGCGAGCCCTGCATGAAGCCCTTGCCGAAGACGCCGCCGGAGCCGATGGCGATCTTCGACTGCAGGCTGTGATAGCCCGCGCCCAAGGGATCGTTCTCGGGATCGAGGAAGGTGTAGATGCGGTTCTTCTGGTAGTCCCTGAGGAAGCGCCAGGCCACCGGCACCGCGCCGCCCGCGCCGGCGATGACGATGGCGAATTTCCACCAGCGCACGCCGGCCAGGAAGAACATGGCGCCGCCGCTCATCACCAGCACCATCGCCGTGCCGAGATCGGGCTGCTTCAGCACCAGCGCCGCCGGCAGCAGCACCAGCAGCGCCGGCCAGACCAGCCGCGTCGGGCGGCCGATATCCTCGGGCGCGATGCCGTGGAAATAGCGCGCCAGCACCAGCACCAACGCGATCTTCATCAGCTCCGACGGCTGCAGCTGGATGATGCCGAGATCGATCCAGCGCTGCGCCCCCATGCCGAGGCGCCCGTGCAGCATCACGAAGATCAGCAGCACCAGGGCCACGCCGTAGAAGATGTAAGCCGAGTGGTATTTGAGCCAGAAGCGGATGTCGACCATCGCCACCGCCAGCATGATGACGACGGCGACGCCGTAGCGGATCGCCTGCTTGGCCGCCCAGGGCTGCCAGCTGCCATTGGCCGCGGAATAGAGCGTGGCGAAGCCGACGCCGGCGAGCAGCGTCAACAGCAGCACCAGCCCCCAATTGATGTTCCAGAGCTTCTCGGCGAAGCTCGGCTGCGGGCGGCCGAAATCGAAGCTGTTGGAAAACGACATGGGTGGCCTCTAGAGCAAATTTCCGCGGGATCGACTCAGTGCGTCCTTCGACTGCTCGCTACGCTCGCGCTCAGGATGAGGCAATTTTCTTTGTGCCATCAATAGCTTTCCTCATCCTGGCCAACCCGGCCGACCGCTT
>JBKQTR010000314.1:0-10852 GCA_052143095.1 Allostellaceae bacterium | reverse complement strand
GATTGGATCAATCTCAACCGGTGCGCAAACGCGCCGCGCCCATGCCCTGGGTTTGCGACTCAGAGTGCGCCAGAGAGGACACAAGAACCTTAGAGGACGCTGATATGAACATTCGCTCGACGGACTTCCTTCGGCTCGCGGGCGAGAAGCCCGGCCGCTACCTCCTCCTCGAACGGGCCGCGCCGCGCGGCCGCCTCGAGCGCGACGTCGTCACCTTGAAAGAGCCGGACGACCGGGATGTCGAGATCGTCTACCCCTCCGGCTACCGGTGCGGTCCGCTCGAGCTGCCGATCGCGATACTCGATGACTTGCTCCGGGCGAACTTCATTCGACACGACGGCCTCAACGACGACGGCGCCGAGGCGATCTTCCGGCTGACTCGCGACGGCCTCAAGCGCGCGCGCTCGATCGCCGCTTAGGCAGGCGCCGGTGCTCGCCAAAACCCTGCCAACCGCCCGGCGGGCCCCGGGGCTCTACCAGGCGGGGCGACCCCGTGCTCGCGCGCTGGCCATGGCCCGGCGCTCTCCCATACACTGCTGACGGATCGCGCCGGCCGGCCCTGGGGATCGGGCGCGGATCTGCCGCTGGGAGCCGGTCATGCGCTTTACCATCGGGATGAAGATCTTCGGCATTGCCGTCGCGCTGCTGCTCCTGATGACGGCTGCCGCGCTCCTGAGCATGCGCATGACGCGCACCGTCGACGCCCAGCTGGTCATCATCGATCGAAACTATTTCCCTGCCTATGTCGCGCTCGCGCAGGCCAACATTCGCTCGGTCGAGCAGTCCGCCTATGTCCGCCGCCTGCTGCTGGCGATGGCCGAGGGGGCGGGTGACGCGGCAAAGGCCAGCGACCTGCGCCAGCGGGTCGCGAGCGCCGGCACGGCGAGCGACGCGGCGATCGCAGCTGCGCGCCAGCATATCAACGAGCAGATCGCCGATCCCCTCGACTTTGACGACAACATCGCGCTGGCGCGGCTCGACGTCAGGATCGAAGACCTGCAGGAGCTGCGGCGTCGCTACGAAGCGGTCCTTGGGGAGCTGCTGGCCGCTACCGAGGCCGGCAACAAGGCGCAAGCCGGGGCGCTGCTCGGCGAGCTCGACGAGTGGCGGGACGATTTCGACGGCAAGATCGACGCAGCGCGCAGCGAGATGCGCCAGCTTGCCGGCGCGGCGATCACCGGCACCCGCGCCTACCAGCAGCGCGTGGTCGGCATCGGCCTGGCGCTCCTCACCATCGCCGTGCTGCTCGGCCTCACCGTCGCCGCCGCCGTGACTTTCGGCCTCGTGCGTCCCGTGCGCCGGCTGCTCGCGGGCACCGCCGCGGTCGAGCGCGGCGCGCTGGATACGGTCGTCCCGATCACTTCGCGCGACGAGATCGGCCGGTTGACCCAGTCCTTCAACACCATGGTCGGCGAGCTCCGCCTCAAGGCGCGGATCCGCGAGATTTTCGGCAAGTATGTCGATCCGCGCATCGTTGCCGGGCTGATCGACCGGCCGGAGCTCACCGACGTTAGGGGTTCGCGCCGCGAGATGACCGTCTTCTTCTGCGACATGAAAGGCTTCACGACCTTCAGCGAAGGGATGACCGCGCCCGCGCTGGTCAGCCTCCTGAACCGCTACATGACCGTGATGTCGGAGCCGGTCCGGCGCAACGGCGGCATCATCGACAAGTATATCGGTGATGCCATCATGGCGTTCTGGGGGCCGCCCTTCACCGCTGCCGAGGAGCACGGCCGCCTCGCCTGCTGCGCGGCGCTCGATCAACTTGGCGCCCTGGTCGCCTTCCGTGCCGAGCTGCCCGAGGTTACCGGCCTGAAGCGCGGCTTTCCGGAAATCGACTTGCGGATCGGCATCGCCACCGGCGATGTCGTGGTCGGCAGTATCGGCTCGGAGCAGACGCGCAATTACACGGTGATCGGCGACACCGTGAATCTGGCATCGCGCCTGGAAGGCGCCAACAAGACCTATGGCACGCGCGTCCTGATCAGCGAACCCGCCAATCGGCACGCCGCCGATTCCGTGGAGACGCGGGAGATCGACACGGTGCTGCTCGTCGGCAAAACCGAGCCGCAGCGCATCTTCGAGCTGCTCGGCCGCAAAGGTGACGTTGCGGCCGAGCGTCTCACGCTGCGCGACGTCTTTGTCGAGGCGCTCGACGCCTATCGCCGCAAGGACTGGGAGGAGGCGCATGCCGGATTCGAGCGCTGCCTCACCATCGATCCCTGCGACGCGCCCAGCAGACTATTTCTCGGCCGCATCGCTCATTTCCGCGCCGCTGCGCCCGCTGCCGACTGGAACGGGGTCTGGTCTCTGGCGGAGAAGTAGGGCAGGACGCGCAGCGCTATCCCCGCGCTATGGTGAGAGCCATGTCCAGATTGCTTGAAGCCTCAGACACGCCATTGCGGCCGCCAAGCCGACGGGCGACACTTGCCGTGGCGACGCTGATCGCCCTCGCCGCCGCCCTGTCGCTGCCGCTCGGCGGCTGCCACGACACGCATCCCTTGTACGGGCCCGATACGCCGCGGAACGGCGCCGGCACGCCGGTCGACCCGATCTACGGCACGCCGATCCCGGGCGCTCCGGAAGGAAATGCCGGCATGTGAGTGCCGACGTACCGCGGGGCACCGCGCTCGGCGCGTGCGCCGGCGAGGCGCCCCAGAGTGCTCGACCCCGTCTCTGGAGCCGCTCAGCCTCGGTTCTGCCGCTTTCGACGCGGGGTAAGAGCGACCAGCGCCGCCTGGCGCGATCGGGCGGCCCAGCGGCGAAGTTCGTCCGGATCATCGACCACCTCGTCCGGCGCCTCGTAGTAGCTCGCCACCGTCACCGGTCCCGATCGCCCTGCGTAGCTGAACGGCGCCGCTCCCAGCGCCTCGAATACGGATCGGCTCGCCTCGTCGACGCGCAAATACAGCGAGCCCTTGATGACGAAAGCGAACTGAACGCCGTCTAGGAGGAGCGCCGCGCCGCCAAAGAAGCGGGACACTGTAACCGGCCCGAGCCCGTCGAGATGGTCCGCGATCTCCAGCGCCCTGGCGCGCGCCGTATCGAGGCTCATCCCGGCTGATCCTCGGCAGCGGCGTAGAAGAACCCGGTGATCGCCAGCAGCCGGCCATCCTCGGAGAGCGCGCCGAAGCTCGTCCCGGTCTGAAGCACGCCGACATCGGGGCCGTGGAGCGCCCAATGGGCAAGGGTGCGGTCATGGTGGTGCAGGACCGATCGGATACGAAACTTCCCGCCGGGCACGCTCCTCCGGAAACCGCCCATATAGTCCGAGAGAGCCGCACGCCCCGCCAACAGACCGTTCGGATCGCAATAGGTGGCGTCGTCGGCGAGACAGGCGACCAACTCAGCGTCGCGATCGACGGCATCCAGGGACCAGATGGCGGAGTAGCGATGCCACAGAGCTTCAGGCGTCATGCTGCGGTTCTTCCAAGGCATCGAAGTCGTCATTGATGACATGCTCGAGCGTCGCTTTGTCGTGTCCCGCCCTGACGAGCACGAGGATTCCCTGATAGAGTACGAGGAGCCGCTGCGCCGCTGAACTCGGATCGATGTCGTTACGGAGCACTCCGGCGGCGAGCGCCGAGGAGAGACATTCGACAAAGGTTTCCGACAACAGCTTCAGGCCCTCCCTTACTCCTAGAGGAGGGCTTCCCCCGAACTCGACGGCGGAATTCGTGATCAGGCAGCCGAAGGATTCACCATTCGGTTCCTGCAGCAGGGAAAGGAACAACGCGCGCAGGCCGCCCAGGCCGGACGTCGCACTTGCATGCTCGGCGATGCGACGGCGAAGGACGGCGCGGTTGTAGTGCGCGAAGGCTGCCTCAAACAATCCAGCCTTGTCGCCGTAGCTGTTGTAGATGCTGCCCGCCTTCAGTCCCGTCGCCTCCTCGAGATCGCGGATCGAGACGGCGACATAGCCCTTACGCCGAAAAGCATGCATGGCGCCCGTCAGCACGACGTCTTCGTTGTATGCGCGGGAACGCCCCATATGCGACCGCCTCAGATTTTTAATCGATCATTCTAGAATGATCGATTAAAAATCTTTGTCAAGCTTCGTCTGAATGCCCCGTCACAGGTCGCGCCGCGTTCGGGCGCTCCTTTAGAGCGTGTTCCGAGCAGCTGGAATCACCAATTACAGTGGTCCTCGCGCAAACAGGACCCAGTGCAAGCGACGCGCGTTTGCCCCTGGGCCCCGGCTTTCGCCGGGGCGGCGGAGATGTTTCGACCTTTTCGGAATCCGGTCCAGAGGGCCATGCGCAGACATAGTGCTCGTCGTCGTCGGTCGCCGTTCGCCAGCCTTCGACAAGGTCCGCCCCTTTGAGCGCTGTCGGCGTCGGCGCGGGCGTTCGGAAACGCCGACGGTTGGGCCTCAAACTGTTATTGGCCTGCCGCTCGAGTTCTTCTATGAAGGGGCGAGGAGAGCGCGACGCAACGGGCGGCCGAGCGCTGTGCATTATCGCGTTGGAGATCACCATGGCAGAACCGCTTGGTGCGACCGCCCTCGGAATCCTCTTTGAGGCGGCGCGCACGCACAACAAATGGCTCGACCGGAAGGTGCCCGATGAAACGCTGCGGCGGCTTTACGATCTGCTGAAGCTGGGCCCGACATCCGCCAACAGCAGTCCCGGCCGCTTCGTCTTCGTGCACAGCGCGGCGGGCAAGGAGCGGCTGAAACCCGCTTTGTCCGCCGCCAATGTCGCGAAGACGATGAGCGCGCCGGTCACCGCGATCGTGGCCTATGACGAGGCCTTCTACGACGCGCTGCCGCGGCTGTTCCCGCATGCCGACGCGCGCTCCTGGTTCACCAGCAGCCCGGAGCTGGCGCAACAGACGGCGTTCCGCAACGGTACGCTGCAAGGCGCCTATCTCATCATCGCGGCGCGGGCGCTGGGGCTCGATGCCGGCCCCATGTCCGGCTTCGTCAACGCCAAGGTGGACGAGGCGTTCTTCGCCGGCACACGCTGGCGATCGAATTTTCTCGTCAATCTCGGCTATGGCGACGCCGCCGGCGTGCTGCCGCGCCTGCCGCGTCTGGGCTTCGCGGAGGCGTGCAGCCTCGCCTGAGAAGCGGTTATCCGGTCGCCTCGACATATAGCCCGACCCGGAGGCTCTCGGAACGGTGCCCGGCGCCATGGCCGATCGCGGGGGCGGGACGGTCGCCGAGCGCGGCGTCCTCCCGTCACGGCATCCGACCGAGCGCCTCGTCGTCGTCGGCCCGCAGCGTCTCGCGCGTGACCTCGGCAATCCAGCGCCAGCGCTCGGCCTCGCGTTGATCGCCGCGCGATCGCGCCTTCAGCGACTGATGGTCGGCATAGGAGACTGCTCTCTCGCCGAAGCGGTCAATCAGCAGGCGGGCGAGCGATCGGGCATCGCGGGGCGGCTCGGGCTGCTTCTTACGCTGGGTATTGGACTGGCTCATGTTCTCGCGACCGCGTGGCGTCGGAGAGGAATTAGCAGCGCCCGTGCGCCACGCCGTGAGTCAATTGCGAGTCAGTGCAAAGCTCCTCCCTTTGGCCAGCAACGGTCCCGTCCCTCCGGCCCTGTCGCTCCGCACCGGTCTTCAGCCCTTTCTTCGCTCGACCGGAGCGGGTCCGATCAACTCGCCAGCAGCTCCTTCAGCTTGAGGTCGAGGAACTTGACGTCCTCGGGATTGGTGCCCGGCCCGCCGGCGAAATGCCCCCAGATCGACGGGATCGGCAGGAATTTCGCGTTCGGCATGTTGGCGACCTCGAACTGGCTGTCTTCCGACGGGAAATAGAGGTCCGTCTGCCCCGGCATGACATAGGCTTTGGCCTTGATCGCGCCCAGCGCCTTCTTGAAATCACCCTTGAAGATCTCGTTGTCGCTGATGTCGCCATGCTGCCAGGTCCACAGCATCGTCAGCAGGTTGTTGGCGTCCCTGGGCAGGAAAATGCCTTCCCAGAAGCCGACCAGGAAATCCTCGAGCGACGAGTAGCCCATGCGCTCGATGTCGAGGCGCTCGCGATAGAAGGCTTGCGAGAAGCCCCAGCCGGCATAGACCCGGGCCATGGCGCGCAACCCGGTATTGGGCTTCTCGGTGTACCAGCCGCGATTCCAGGCGGCGTCCGCCGTCAACGCCGCCTTTACGCCTTCGAGAAAGACGAAGTTGTGGCGCGAGCACTTGGCTGAGCCGCAAAACGGCAGGATGCGCTCGACCATGTCGGGATAGAGCGCACCCCAATGGAAGGTCTGAAGCGCGCCCATGGACCAGCCGGTCACCAGCTTGAGCTTGTGGATGCCGAATTTCTCGGTCACCAGGCGATGCTGCGCGCGGACATTGTCGCAGGCGGTGACGTCGGGGAAGCGCGGGCCGTTATAGGGCTCGGGCGTGTTGCTCGGCGACGACGACAAGCCGTTGCCGAACATGTTGGGGATGATGATGAAGTATTTGCCGGGGTCGAGCGCCATGCCCGGTCCGATCAGCCATTCATTGTCGGTGTGCTGACCGGAGTACCAGGTCGGGTAGACCACGACGTTGCTCTTGTCGGCATTGAGCGTGCCGAACGTCTTGTAGGCGAGCTTGCAGCCGCGCACCGTCGCGCCGCGCTGGAAGCGCATATCGCCGAGCTCGTAGGCTTCATAGTCCGATGCCATGCTTCACCCTTTGCGGCTTGTGGTTTTCGGCATCAGGCCCATTCCGTCCGCCGGCGCGTCATCGCCGACAGCGCCCAATAGACGATGCCGGCCACCAGCGCGGCCGAGATCGCGGTCGACCATTGCGGCGTGTTTTTTTCCACGAAGAACGCCACGACCGAGCCGCAGCCCCAGGCCAGGAACGCGCTCGGCCGCCAGTCTGCCGCGATCTCCGCCTGGGGTCGCATGACGTATTGGTCGACCAGGATGATCGCGCCGATCGGCGGCACCAGGATGCCGAGCAGCGACAGCCACTCGATGAAGAAGGCCCAGACATTGCCGGCGGCGACGATGATGCCGATGATGCCGAGCGCGATCGCCAGCAGCCGCATATGGCTGCGCACGATGCGCGACCAGCCGGTGGCGGAGTTATAGAGACAGTGCGAGCAGACCGAGCCCAGATTGCAGTAGAGGAAGATGAAGGCCAGCACGCTCAGCCACACCGCTTGCTTGCCGTTCATATAGCCGAACATGTTGTCAGCGCCGAACGGGTTCGCGTTGGGCTTGGCGAGCGCCGCCGTCATCACGCCGCCGACCAGCATCGCGATGAGATTGGCGAAGGGAAAGGCGCTGAAGGTGGCGATCAGCGAGCTGGTCGAATCCTTGGCCCAGCGGTTGAAATCGGCCGTCACCGTCCCGGCATCGATGAAGAGGGTGATGACGATGGTGAGCCCGACCCCCATCGGCATCGTTGCCGCTCCGTTGTTGCCGGCATAAGCGACGATGGCGCTCCAGCTGGTGGTCGAGGCGGCGTCTGCCGCAACCCAGATGCCGAGGATGACGAACAGCGGCACCGAGATCAGGCCGATCCAATGCAGCCCTCTGACCCCGATGAAGGTGATGCCGATGTAAAGCAGGCCGGCAATCACCGTCATGAAGACGTAGTTGAGGCCATAGGTCGTGCTGATCAAATTGCCGGTGATGCCGGTCTGCACCGCGTACCAGCCCAGGAGCAAAGTCGACAGCAGGCCAGAGGCGAAGACATAGCCCTTGCGCCCGAAGACGACGCTGGCCAGCAGGGCGAAATTGACGCCGCGCTGCGTGCCCAGCAGACCAAGCGCTCCGACATAGCAGAACATGATCAAATTGCCGATGATCATCGCCGTGAGCGCGTTCTTGAAGCCCATGCCGAGCACCAGCACCGATCCCGTCATGGCGCCGGTGATGATCATCGGAAAGCCGATCCACACCATGGTGACGGAGAACATGCTCCGCCGTGCGTTGAGCGGCACCGGCTTGTGCTCGTACTCCTCGCCGAGAACGTGATCGAGCTGCTGCTCGACCTCTTCGAGTTCGCCTACGGTTGCTTTGCCCTGCGTCGTCATGATGTCACCTTTCCCCTTTCGGTTTGACCAAGCCTGCGGTGTTCGGCCGCCGGCGCGATCGACGCTCGGCCCTTCGGGCGCTCTACGTCTGCGACCCTCGTCCCAGCCTGCGCCGAGCAAAAAAAAGCCCCTGCACGACCCCGGGAGGGAGTCGTCGCAGAGGCGTCCTTGCCTTGATGTCAGAGGCCCGGCGACCGCGTTGCCGCCGGGTACATGCGCGCGTATTCATGACGCTATCGCACTGCACAATGCGAGTCAATATCGCATCGCAGCATGGCGATCATGCCGCCGCGGCCGGCGCCGAACGGTCGCGGTGCAAGCCGCGACTCTGCGGAGAGGAGATCGACCATGGCTGATCGTGCCGGGGTGACGATCACCGGTTTGACCGAGGCTGGAGCGCCCGCCGACAGCGAGCCCATCTGGCTCACCCGCAAGTTGGGCGATGGCAGCGAGTACCCGCTGATCTATCGCTACCGCGACACAGCGTCGGTGCCGCCGCCGCGAAGAAGCGGCCGCGTAGCGGCGCCGGCGTCGAACGCCCGCCTTGGCATGCGAGTTGCTTCGGAAATAGAGTGCAAGTCGGCTTGGAGACATCACATGTCCGATACGCCCATCTATGCAAAACTGACCGCCTTCGAGCTCGCCGGCCGCGTCGAATGGGTCAGCCACGCGCTCGAGGCGGCGCGCCGCGAGGGCCGCGTCGTATCCTCCGGTGAACGTGAGGTCATGGATCGATACGCCAGGGGCGAGATCAGCGGCGACGAGGCCCGTCAGGAGATCCTGCGGCTTTTCGAGACGCCGCATCTCTCTTGACCTGCCGACCGAGGGGCCGCCGCCGCTTAAACGGTCAGAGGCTGCCACTCAAATAATCATATCACCGCGCATTGCATACCGATGGGCGGCGTGGGCCCGCTTCGTGGGCTGATTGGGCGCTGCCAGGCAATCCGGCACTGGGCCCGGACGGGCTCACTTATGTGCTTGATGCCGTGAGGTTAAAAGCGGCTCGCCGCGGTGGCGGCGAGCGGCAGGTCGCGGCGGCCGGCGACGATTGGCATGGCTCTTGCGAAGCATGTGGCATCGAGGTCCGCGACACCAGCGGGCGCTGCATCGTCGGAGCGATCATGCCAACGATCCCAAGCGAGCCTTATCCTCTGGCGCTGGATCCCAAGCACGCCGCGCTCGTCATCATCGACATGCAGCGCGATTTCCTCGAGCCCGGCGGGTTCGGCGCGGTGCTCGGCAATGACGTGTCGCTGCTGCGCCGCGCCATCGAGCCGACACAGCGGGTGCTGGCGGCAGCGCGCGCGGCCGGCATGCTGGTCATCCACACGCGCGAGGGCCATCGCCCGGATCTCTCCGACCTGCCGCCGGCGAAGAAGCTGCGCGGCCGGCTCAAGATCGGCATCGGCGATGCCGGGCCGATGGGGCGCATCCTGGTGCAGGGCGAGCCGGGCCACGACATCATCGCCGAGCTAAAGCCGATCGCCGGCGAGCCGGTGGTGGACAAGCCCGGCAAGGGCGCGTTCCACGCCACCGACCTCGACGCCATTCTACGCAACCGCGGCATCACCCAGCTCATCGTCTGCGGCGTCACCACCGAGGTTTGCGTCAACACCACCGTGCGCGAAGCCAATGACCGCGGCTACGAATGCCTCGTGCTCGAGGATTGCGTCGGCTCCTACTTCCCGGAGTTCCACGAGATGGGCCTGCGTATGATCAAGGCGCAAGGCGGCATCTTCGGTTGGGTCGGAAGCTCGAAGCCGCTGATCGAGGCGCTGGGCGAATAGCCGACAACGAACGGGATCGAGATCGGGGATTTCGAAAGGAGGGGGCAATGACGACAGGCGCTGCGACCACGGACACGAAACTGAAGCTCTGGGTGCCCGGTGACTGGAACGCGTTTTTCGGCTTCGGCACCAACATCCTCGTCAACGTGCTGACCTTGACGGGACTGCTGCGCTTCGTGCTGAAGATGCCGGATTCACTGGTCTTCGGCCGCATCCTGCCGGCGACCGGGCTGATGCTGTGCCTCAGCACGATCTATTACGCCTGGCTCGCCTATCGCTTGGCGCGCAAGACCGGGCGCACCGACGTCGCCGCGCTGCCCTCGGGCATCAGCGTGCCGCACATGTTCGTCGTCACCTTCGTCATCATGCTGCCGATTCTCGCCAAGACCGGCGATCCCATCCAGGCCTGGGAGGCGGGCCTCACCTGGGTCTTCATCCAGAGCTTCGTGCTGATGGCCGGCGGCTTTGTCGCGCCGTGGATCCGAAAGATCACGCCGCGCGCCGCACTGCTCGGCTCGCTCGCCGGCGTCTCCATCACCTACATCTCGATGAGCCCGGCCGTGCAGATGATGTTGACGCCGGTGATCGGCTTCGTCTGCTTCGCGCTGATCCTGGCCAGCTGGTTCGGCGGCGTGCGCTACTACAAGGGCATCCCGGGCGGCCTCGTCGCCATCGGCGTCGGCACGGTGATCGCCTGGGGATCGAACCTGTTCGGGCTCGGCTATGGCGGGCTCAGCGGCACCGCGCTGTGGAACTCGGTCGCCGGCTTCGGCTTCGAGTACCCGCTGCCGGCGGTCGGGCATGTCTTCGCCGGCTTCAAGTTCCTCGGCGTCATCCTGGTCACGGCGATCCCCTTCGGCATCTACGATCTCGTCGAGGCGATGGACAATGTCGAGAGCGCGGAAGCAGCCGGCGATTCCTATCCGACGACGCGGGTACTGACCGCCGATGGCGTCGTCAGCCTGATCGGCTGTCTGATGGGCAATCCGTTCATCAACGCGGTCTATATCGGCCATCCAGGCTGGAAGGCGATGGGCGGCCGCATCGGCTACTCGGCAGCAACCGGCATCATGGTGATTGTGC
>JBKQTR010000313.1:0-30346 GCA_052143095.1 Allostellaceae bacterium | reverse complement strand
CATCAACAAAATCAAGCATTTTCGCCGCGTTGCCACGCGCTACGACAAGACTGTCGCCTCGTTCCTCGGCTTCGTCGCAATCGCCGCCTTCATGGTCTGGTTGCGGTGAATGTCAACGCGACCTAGTGCATGGGTCATGCGACCCGGCAAGCGGCGGAGATGTTGCCAATGCGTGCACCACCGTTTTATCTGCTCGTCCCATCTTTTTTTGTCCTACTGACGGTCTCAATGACCTCAACAAACGCTGCAGAAATGTATAGCGTGACTGGACCAACGGACGCTGCCAACAAGGTTTCGTGCGAGGATGTCAGTAAACTGTCAAACGGAAATTGGCAGGCAAACGCGATGTTCACCGATCCAAAACACAAGGTCACAGTAAATCCCGTCTTTGACGGACCTGCAGAGATAGAAATCCTCGACAAGCGATGCGGCAAGCAGCCTGAGCCGAAGAACCATTAATCCTGCGAGTCCCGAATCCAGGCGGCGCGATGCGTCGGTGGTCTGAAGCTGGATAACTTTCAGATTGCTGATTCGTATAGGGGAGAAAGCGGAACACGATCGGAGGCAACATGGCAAGTGAAAGCATGTGCCCGGTGACGGGCGGGACCCGGGCGCCCACGAACCGCGACTGGTGGCCGAACCAGCTCGATCTTCGGGTTCTCCACCAGCAGTCCGCGCTCTCCAATCCGATGGGCGAGGCGTTCGACTACGCCAAGGAATTCAAAAACCTCGACCTCCCTGCCGTGATCAACGACCTGCGTGCCGTGATGACGGACTCGCAGGAGTGGTGGCCGGCGGACTACGGCCACTACGGGCCGCTCTTCATCCGGATGGCGTGGCACAGCGCCGGCACGTACCGCATCGGCGACGGCCGCGGCGGCGCCGGCGCCGGCCAGCAGCGCTTCGCGCCCCTCAACAGTTGGCCGGACAACGCCAATCTCGACAAGGCGCGCCGGCTGCTGTGGCCGATCAAGCAGAAATACGGCCGGAAGCTCTCCTGGGCCGACCTTATGATTCTGGCGGGCAACGTCGCCTTGGAGTCGATGGGCTTCAAGACCTTCGGTTTCGGCGGCGGGCGCGAGGATACTTGGGAGCCCGCAGAGGACATCTACTGGGGCCCCGAAGGAAAGTGGCTGGCGGACGAGCGCTACACCGGCGACCGCGATCTTCAGAATCCGCTTGGCGCCGTGCAAATGGGTCTCATCTACGTCAATCCGGAAGGGCCAAATGGCAAACCCGATCCGCTCGCCGCGGCGCGGGATATCCGCGAGACGTTCGCGCGCATGGCGATGGACGACGAGGAGACCGTGGCGCTCATTGCCGGCGGTCACACCTTCGGCAAGACCCACGGCGCCGGCAGCGCGACGCTGGTGGGCCCGGAGCCCGAAGGCGCCAGCATCGAGGGGCAGGGCCTCGGCTGGAAGAGCAAATTCGGCACGGGCAAGGGGAATGACGCGATCACCAGCGGCCTCGAAGTCATATGGACCACGACGCCGACGAAGTGGAGCAACGACTTCTTCCAGAACCTCTTCGGCTACGAATGGGAGCTGACCCAGAGCCCGGCCAGCGCGCATCAGTGGAAGCCAAAGCATGGCGCGGGCGCGGGTACGGTGCCGGATCCGCATGATCCCGCGAAGCGCCGTGCGCCATCCATGCTCACCACCGACCTTGCCTTGCGGTTCGACCTTGCTTACGAAAAGATCTCACGGCGCTTCCACGAGCATCCGGATCAATTCGCAGATGCCTTTGCGCGCGCCTGGTTCAAGCTGACGCATCGCGACATGGGGCCGATCGCGCGTTATCTCGGCCCGCTCGTCCCGAAGGAGTCGCTGATCTGGCAAGACCCGATCCCCGCTGTGAATCATCCGCTGATCGGGGAGCAGGAGATTGCGGCGCTGAAGGCAAAAATCCTTGCGTCCGGCCTCTCCGTTTCCCAGCTGGTCGCGACGGCTTGGGCGTCGGCGTCGACGTTCCGCGGCTCTGACAAGCGGGGTGGAGCGAACGGCGCGCGCATTCGCCTGGCGCCGCAAAAGGACTGGGATGTCAACCAGCCGGCTCAGCTGAGGGAGGTGCTGCAGACGCTCCAAGCGGTCCAAAAGGAGTTCAACGCTCCGCAATCCGGCGGGAAGAAGGTCTCGCTTGCCGACCTCATCGTCCTCGGCGGCAGCGCGGCGATCGAGAAAGCCGCGAAGGCCGCCGGGCACGACGTGCAAGTCCCCTTCACGCCGGGGCGGATGGACGCATCGCAAGAACAAACCGACGCCCACTCCTTCGCGCCACTCGAGCCGACCGCTGACGGGTTCCGCAACTATCTCCGCGGCAAGCAGCGCCTCTCGGCCGAGGAGCTGCTGGTGGATCGCGCGCAGTTGCTGACGCTGACGGCGCCCGAGATGACCGCGCTCGTCGGCGGCCTCCGCGTCCTCGGCGCAAATGCCGGGAAGTCCGCGCACGGCGTCTTCACCAAGCGGCTGGAGACGCTGACGAACGACTTCTTCGTCAACCTGCTCGACATGAGCATTGAATGGCACCCGTCCGCCGGCGCCGAAGGCGTGTACCAGGGCCGCGACCGGAAGACGAGCGAGGTGAAGTGGACCGGCACCCGCGTCGACCTCATCTTCGGCTCGCACGCGCAACTGCGCGCCCTTGCGGAAGTCTATGCCTCCGCCGACGCCAAGGAGAAGTTCGTGAAAGACTTCGTGGCGGCGTGGGCGAAGGTGATGGACCTCGATCGCTTTGACCTCGCCTGATCTCGAGTGGCAGGCGAACGGACCTGGCTATTGATCCTCATTTGTCAGGTCGTGCCACACCCGTGGACTGTCTCCCAATCGATCCG
The DNA here is from genome assembly GCA_052143095.1 of Allostellaceae bacterium. Classification (GTDB taxonomy): domain Bacteria; phylum Pseudomonadota; class Alphaproteobacteria; order ATCC43930; family CGMCC-115725; genus DAHUYF01. The sequence goes on along the minus strand of JBKQTR010000313.1, from coordinate 27,513 downwards.
CAGCTTGAGGGGGCGAACTCTTGCGATGCGTGTTAAGCCGTCGAACGCCTGCTTTGCGGCGGATGTGAAGACATTGCCAGCCAGTTGGGCAAATCATCCGGGGACGCGAAAGGGTGTGGTACGAGATTTTGCAAATGACCTAGGATCGCACATGGCGGCGGACGCCGCGGAGTGAACATGCAACCTGCTGTTTTCATCGCCAGATTGACAGGCCCGACGCTGGTTGTAATCGGCGTGGGCGTATTGCTGAACGAGGCGAACTATGCAGCCATGATCACCGAGGCCGCGCACAGCCCCACCCTGATCTACCTTTCGGGGTTGCTGACGCTACCCCTTGGTCTCGCCATTCTCAATGTTTACCGAGCCTGGACCGCAGACTGGCGCGTCATCGTCACTATTCTCGGCTGGCTCTTGGCGATCGGCGGCGTCATCCGCATCGTGCTGCCGCAGTTCACCGCGACGCTGGCGACCGCGCTTTATTCGACTTCGGCTGGCCTAACAGTCTTCGCCGTCGTCGTGCTCGTGCTGGGCGGTTATCTCAGCTTCGAGGGGTATCGTTTGCAGATAGGCGAATAAGCACCAGGAGCGTGACAAGACTTCCGCAGCGGGTCAGGAGCGTCGGAGTGGCTGCCAGGCGAAGGCAGGAGTGCTCCCGAAGCGGAATCAATTGAACGGCTTCCAGATGCTGCGCGGGCGCATGCTGGTCATCCTCTAAAAAGCGGAGGAAACCATGACCACGCAGGACCACGAGAACCCTTTAGCGAACTCATATAAGCGTACGCCGTGGAACAAAGGCAAGTTGATTGGCCCGAAGCCGCCGCTCCGGCCGAAGCATGTGTGGTCTATGCGTACCAAACTTCAGATCGGTGGTCGAACACGCGACTTGGCGATGTTCGATCTCGCCATCGACAGCAAGCTGCGCGGCTGCGACGTTGTTGCTCTGAAGGTCGAGGACGTCGCACCCGGTGGCTACGCGATCGACCGGGCTACCGTGCGTCAAAGGAAGACCGGCCAACCTGTCAGGTTTGAATTGACGGAACAGACCCGCGAAGCAGTCGACGACTACATAAGGGCGGCCGGCAAGAAGCCTGGTGATTTTCTGTTTCTCGGCCGACGCGGCCCCAGCCGCTGCATGACAACGCGGCAGTACGCACGGCTCGTCTCCGAGTGGATCGCCAGCATCGGGCTGGACCCGAAGCTATTCGGCACACACTCGCTCTGACGAACTAAGGCCACCCTTATCTATCGACGGACCGGCAACCTGCGCGCCGTGCAGCTTCTGCTGGGACACAGAAAGATCGAAAGCACCGTGAGGTATCTCGGAATCGAGGTCGACGACGCCCTCGCCATAGCGGAACAGGTTGACGTCTGAAATGCCCGGGCAGAGCGGACGCGCTCTGCCCGTTCCAAGTAGGGCAGTGGTTGACCCAAAGCCGCCGTGTGATTAGTGCTCGTGATGTTCAGCCCACAACTTCAGACTGTCGGCCGGGCGATGTCTCGCCCCGAAGTCGCCACTCGCTAGGAACGATAAATCTGGAAACTACCAAACGACGATGTCGCCCGAGGTGCTAAGCATTCGTCAAAAAAAGGGGCGGCTCGATCATCCGTCCCTTCCAAACCTGTCCCGTCGCCGCGTGGCTCAATGCGCCAGCGGGTCCGGCCGAAGCTGGAAGTGCACGGCCCTGGGCCTGCTTCCGGGGCCGCCTTCCATGAGCCACGGCGTTCGGTCGCCGCTGGTCGTCCACAATCCTCTGCCCTTCCACCCGGCGTTCGGATCGTCGATGCGCCCGTCGAATCCCTTGGCGTAGAAGCCCAAGGGATACGGCACGCGCAGCACGATCATCTTACCGTCCTTGAGCGCGATCAGCCCGTCATTGAGATTGCCGGTCGACATCGGCACGTCCTCGCCGAGCCCGAAGGTGTTGTGCTGATCGACCCAGGTGTAGTAGCTCGCCTCGGCGCTGTTCTCGCCGATGCCGTCGAAGCCCGGTCCCGGGTACTGGTAGAACGACCAACCCTCCGGACAGTGATCGCCGGTGGCCAGCGGCCCGTTGAGCGGGCCCTTGCACTTCTTGCGGTCGAAGCTGCCGATATGGCCGCTGCCGAGCGACACCCAGACGACGCCCTTCTTGTCGATGTCGCCGCCGCGAACGCCGAAGCCCGGCTTCGGCACGTTGTAGATTTCCGCGAGCGCGGTCGCCGGCGGGTTCGGTCCGGGATCGAGTCGCACGATCGCCGAGGCGCCGCCAAAGACGTTGATGGTACCCCAGATCGACCCGTCCACCGGGTTCGGCATCACCGCATAGAAGCCTCCGGCGATGCGCTTGTCCTTGGTCGGATCGACAGGCTGGTCGGGCTCGACATAGTCGTCGCGCTTGCCATTGCCATTGGTGTCGAGGACCAGCGCCGTCCAGCCCTGCGCTTTTGCCGCATCGCCGGTCTCGTCGAACAGCTTCGTGTTGATCCAGCCGACCACCGGGCCACCGCCGCTGGTCCACAGCGTATCGTTGGCATCATAGGCGAATTGCAGGTGATGGGTGGCAAAGCACGTATCGATGAAGGTGTACTTCATCGTCTTGGGATCGAGCATAGCCACCTGGCGGGCCGACCGCTCCAGCGGGAACGCCGTGGCCGAGGGATGATCGGAGCCCTTCTTGCAGAAATCCGGATTGTTCATGCCGCGCACGGTCGCCGACAACCAGACTCTGCCGAACCGGTCGATCATGTCGTTGTGGTTGTTGGCCCTGGTGTCCCAGAGCTTCTCATTGCCCCAATAGGCCGAGGGCGCCATCGGCGCCACCTGCGCGGCGTGCCCGGGTCCGAGCGATTCCGGCATCTCGGGGTCGCGCACCGGCGCCTTGAAGCTGGTGACGGTGTTGGTCTTGGGATCGAGGATCGGCAGGACGTCGGTGCTGTATTCCGGCGAGCCGTAGAGCGGACCATACGCATTGATGGTCGGATTGCGCCGATCCGAGGCGATCAGGTCGTGCAGGTATTTCTTCGGCTCGCCCCATTCCCAACTGGTGACCACGATATTGCGCTCGATGCCTTGCGGCCGCGCCGGTTTGCTGTGCGGCAGCTCGCCCTTGGCGATGCGATCGGTCCAATCGGCGAAATACCGGAACGGCGCGCCGCCCAAGGTCCCGGCCAGCGGGTTCACCATGTTCTCGGCGGCCTGTCCCGACTGCACGCGACGCCTCCAAGCCTCTTCGGACGACTTGAACTCGCCGAATGCCGCCGGAATGGTCCGCGTGGCCCGCTGGCCCAGCTGGTGGCAGCCGATGCAGTTGCGGTTCTTGATCGCGGTGAGCCAGTCGCTCTGGGTGATCTTCTCGGGAATATCGCTCTTGCCGCCGAATTGGCCGGCGTCCGGAATCTTCAGCATCGAATACCAATAGATGGCCGGATAATACTGGGCGGCGGCCGCCTCGTTCGGCGCCGGTACCGCGGTCAGCGCGAGGAGCTTGCCGGGCTCGCCCGCCACCTTCGGCGAGTCGACGAGACCATAGCCACGCACCCAGACTTGGTACTTGGCTTTCGGCAGGCCGGGGATGAGGTAGCGGCCCTGATCGTCGGTGACCACGATTTTGGCGAATTTGGTGCTGAGCTCGGTGGTCTCCGCGATCACCCATACGCCGGCTTCCGGCCCGCTCGGGCCGCGCACGATGCCACCGATGTCTTCACTGCCGATGGTGACCGGCGCAGCATCGCCTGGCTGCGCGTTCACCGGCGCCGGGGCACCAGGCAAGATCACGGCGATGCCGATCGCCATCACGGCACAATGGAACGAACCCATCGTCTTCATGTGGCCTTCCCTTCGCGTCTTGTATGGTCGCCCAGTCAAGCAACCTGCTTCGGGTACAAGGACAGCACCCGGGCGCGCGCAGAGGAAGTTTGGACCCGCTGGGGCCCGGCGTCCATGGCCATTCCTGCACATCAAGCCGTAGGCCCTGGGCTGAGCGGATGGGGGCCACTCGTCCGGATCGCCACTCGGATCGATGCGGAGCAATCCTGTTTGTGGTCTGCACTCGCACTTGGCGGGGTGCGGGCTATGCGCGGGTATCTCCGCTTTCCGGGGTAGAGCCGGTGTGCCGCAGACGCTCGGAATCTTCAGCCTATGACCGAGGTTGACCCGAACTTGCCGTTCGATGCGAGCGAGTCGGTTCGCGCAAACGCACTTCGATAGCTGACGATCTTAGTCCAGCGCGGTAGTCGACTGAGATCCGTTGAACAGCCTGTCTAGACTTTGTGTAATGCCGGCAGCAACGCGTCGGAGATCAGCCGAATGCTGGCCAGCGCCAGAGACAGAGGCATGCCCGCCCAGTGCGTGCGGATAACGATGTGGTTCACACCGAATTCTTCCCAGTACGGCTTTAGCTGGTCGTAACAGTCATCCGGCGAGCCGAGGATGAACCGGCCCTCGATCAGATCCCCGAACGAACGGGTGAAGTCCTCATTGTCGGGCATGACCTTGTCCTGCCCCCATTTCGCGTAGTCCCTGTACTTGGCAAGGAGATAGGGCGCCGCCATTTCGAGCGCGGCCGCTCGATTCCTGGCGCAATAGATCTCCTTAATCATCGGCACCTCGCGCGGCTCTGCCCTTCCGCTTACCTTGAGCTCGGCGCGGTAGACGCCAACTTGGCGGCGGATCGTGTCGATGGTCGCGTGCGGGTTGATGAGCCATGCGTCGGCCAACCGTGCGGCGCGCTTCACTGCGGGATCGTTGTTGGCCGCCATCCATATCGGCGGTCGCGGCTTCTGTATGGGGCGAATGTTCATGCGAACATTGTTGAGCCTGCAAGATACGCCTTCGTAGGATACGCTTTCCTCTGTCCACAGCTGCTGCACGAGCGCAAGATATTCCTCGAAGCGCTTCACCCGCTCACCCTTGGGCACGCCGAAGGCATCGAACTCGACGTCGCGATAGCCCAAGCCTACACCGAAGATGAAGTTGCCGCGTGCGATGATGTCCAGCGTCGCCACCGTCTCGGCCGTGTAAACGGGGTTGTGCAAATTGAGTAGGAGGATGCCCAGCCCGATTGTCATCTCACCGGCTTCCGCTGCGAGCCGCGCCAGGAACGGGACAGATTGAAGCTGCTTGTTGTTGCCTTCGTTCAGATAGTGCTGACCGGACAGGAGCGAATTCCAGCCGCGGTCGCGTACCGCGTGGACCATGGCGATCTGGTCGCCCAGCGCGCTGACCATGTCGGTATCCAGCGTTTGCTGGTTGGTGACGAAGAGGCCGACTTTCATGAGAGAGCTCTCCACGGACTACTTGGCGGCAGAACCCGCTAACTGAATGCTGGCACACCAACACCGACGGCATCATTGGCTACTAAGGGCCATGGCAATCCAGATCGACGCGCCGAGCGAGACACCTCTGTTTCTTGCCACGACAGCTTTACTCTGCGGTGTTTGCCATTTCCGACCAGCTGCCAGGCGACGTGCACCTGGCCGGTGCCATTGGACAGCACGCTGTACTTGGCGGCGTTCGTGGTCGGTCCTGACGGGTCAAGGGTGGCCTGATCTCCTTCACCCGGGCCCTGGCCGGCGCCTACTCTGCGAAGGGCGTCCGCGTCAACGCCATTTGCCCCGGCGTGGTGCTGACTGAACGGGTCAATCCGCGGCGGCCCCGATTATCAGCAGATCGTGGCCGGCGGCGGCGACTTCGGGCTTATGTGCTTTCACCGACGGACGAGAAGATCATCGCTCACTTCTCCGTCGCGCCAAATCTCTGATTGGGGAGCACCGGAAAAGATTCTACGCGGCGCCGCCCATAAAGACACGCCGTAGTGGCGGGCTTCCGGTCATCGCTATCGCGCGACCAGGCTCGTGGTCTCTAGTTGGGATCATTTATTCAAGAACAGATTGATCTCCTCGAAGAACCGAGCAGCGGCAGGTTCGTTCTTGAGAAACAGGTGATTCCGCCCCGGAAGCGCTACGAACCGAGCACCGGGGATCGCTGCCGCCATTTGACGGCCTGCATCGATCGGACACATGAGATCATCACGCACATGCATGACGAGCGTTGGCACCTGCACTTGCGGGAGCAATTCGCGCACGTCGAAATTTCCCACGACTTCGAAGTAGCGGGCAGCGCATTCAGGTGATGTGGTCTTCCGTTGAAGGTCGTTGAACGAATCAGCTTGCTCCTTCGTAGCATCGGGAATGAACTGCGAAGTGAACATTTGCCGAAATGTCGGATTATCCATGCCCCACCCAAGGCGCATCAGAGTTCCCATCGCCTTTCGTTTCGCATGCTCCCCTGATGATCGCTTTGCGCCGCCCAGAGCAAAACCACCATATAGGATCAGGTGAGAAAGGCGCTCTGGATGCCGCGCGGCATAAGCAATGGAGATGGCACAGCCTTGTGAGACGCCAAAAAGCGGAAAGCGCTCTATCGCAACCGCATCGACCACGGTTTCGAGATCGCCAACCCATGCCTCAAGAGAAATCTCATCGACGTCCCAATCCGACAGCCCGTTGCCCCGGGCGTCGTATCGAACCAGCGTGTGATTTTTCGCCAACCCGTCCAGCAAATGATGCCAAATCGGGCTCTCCCAGTCGTATTCGAGGTGGTTCATCCAGTTCGCCGTCTTGACCAACGGTGGTCCTTGCCCAACGGTTGCATAGGCGAGGCGCACCCCATCGGACGCTCGGCAATATTTGATCTCCTGCGTCAGGCTGACGGAATCGAAGTTCACCGAATAGACCTCGACGGGCTTGGTGATGTTCTTGAGGTTTCGAAGCCCCAGCTTCTCGCAGGTAAAAGAAAGTTTTTCGAGCAAGTGATCATGTGCTTGACGCGAAATGCAAATCCCGCCCGGTTCGGCGATACTCTCAAGCCGTGCCGCGATGTTCACGCCATCGCCGTAAATGTCGTCATCATCGATGATGATGTCGCCGAGGTGTATGCCAACTCGAAATGCGATACGCTTATCGACATTTACCGTGGCGTTCCGCTCATGCATGCCGCGTTGCACTTCAACGGCGCAGCGTACCGCGTCTACAACGCTGGCGAACTCCGCCAGCATACCGTCGCCGGTGGTTTTCACGATGCGGCCGTGGTGTTGGGCGATCTTCGGATCGACGAGGTCGCGCCGGTGCGTCTTCAATCGTGCGAGTGTGCTTTCCTCGTCCGCGCCCATGAGACGGCTATATCCCGCGACGTCCGCCGCGAGGATGGCAGCCATCCTACGATTCACCTGCTCCCGTTCCACGGCTCCTCCCCAGACCGCCTTTAGGCTCGGCGGCACGCTATTTCGAGCAGTATATCAGATTGTAAAGCAGACCGGCGAACAACTCGGGCGCGCAAAATCGATTTTCGGGTGCGGGACGAGATACCGGCCCATGTCGTCGTTGGGTCAACAGCGTCGGTTCCGCGATGTCCGAGCTGCGGCCGCTCTACCCTCAACAGCTGCCGTGACGCGCAGTGCCCCGAACGACGCGATGTCGTCGATGCCGGAAACCTGACCGGTTCAGACTGGCCGGTCGCCTTTGACAGTGACGCGGTAACCGGAGCGCGTGTGAGGCCAATAGTCCCATATCGCGCGGTGCTGGACGCAGCGATTGTCCCAGAACGCAATCGAGTTCGGGTGCCAGCGGAAGCGGCACTGGAACAGCGGGTTCTCCGCGTGGTCGTAAAGATACCGCAGCATGCCGTCGCTCTCGTCCGACGAGATGCCTACGATGCGCCGGGTAAACCCGCGATTCACGTAAAGGGCCTTCTTACCGGTGACCGGGTGGGTCCGAATGATCGGATGCTCGGCACGGGGATAGCTCGCCTTGTCCTTGATGCCATAGTTGGCGTACTGCCCGCGATAGCCTTCGCCGTCGTGGATCGCGGTCAGCCCCTCAAGATAGCGCTTCATGCGGTCGGACAATGCCTCGTAGGCGGCGTACATGCTGGCGAACAGCGTGTCGCCGCCTTCGGGCGGGCACGTCCTGATGTAGAGGATGCTGCCCATCGGCGGCTCGGTCTCGCAGGAGACGTCGCTGTGCCAGCCCTCGCCATTGGCGCGCGGCGAAGCCTTGTCGGTGTGGATGACCATCATCTCGGGCCGACCCGGCTCGGAGGGTGCCGCCGGATGGATGTGCAGATCGCCGAACAGCCGGCCGAAGGCAAGGTGCTGATCCGCGGTGATGCGCTGGTCGCGGAAGAAGATCACCAGATGCTCGGCGAGCGCGCGATGGATCTCCTCGATCGTGCGGTTGCCGAGCGGCTGGGACAGGTCGACGCCGCCGATCTCCGCGCCGATGACCGGCGTCAATTTTGCAACCGTGATCGCATCGTAAGGCGCCGCTGCCTTGGCGGCATGCTTGTAGCGGGGGCCGTTGTTGCCGCGAAAGAGAGACATGACGTCACTCCCTTGATCAACTCCATCGCCGGCCGGCGAGCGTAGTACCCGCAGTCGCCCCGGTAAAGCGCCGCCCGTAGATGTCCGCGAGCCCGATTTTCCCACTCGTCCCCATCACTGACCGCGCGTCCGACTTCGAGATAGCCGGCGCGGCACTCTAGATCGCGAGATTCCTATGTCAGCTGAGGGTCAATCTCGTCGTTTGGGCCATGTCGGCGATATCTCCGGTGCGCCGATACCTTCGGAAATGCTGTTTAGCCGTCACCCTGATTTGGCACTCCGACACGTCACGAGCCTTGCCCGCCGAGGGTGGCACCCTTACCATCAGTCTGAGCCGCTCTCCGGCGCGGCCTGCGTCAGCGGCGCAGCTCGATTTTTAGTCGGGGGTGTACACCAGCGACGTAGGGTGATCCCGGGAGGAAGTTCCATGCTCGTCGGCGTCTTCTACTTTCCGACCGATTACGGCATCGATATCGGCGAGCTGGCGCAGGCGGTCGAGGCGCGCGGCTTCGACTCGCTCTTCGTCTGCGAGCACACCCACATCCCGGTGAGCCGCCGCACGCCCTTCCCGGGCGGCGGCGAGCTGCCCAAGCGCTATTCGCACACCCACGATCCCTTCGTCGCGCTGTCCTTCGCCGCGGCGGCGACGCGCACCCTCAAGCTCGGCACCGGCATCGCGCTCATCCCGCAGCGCGATCCCATCGTCACCGCCAAATCGGTGGCGAGCCTCGACCAGCTCTCGGGCGGCCGCTTCATCTTTGCCATGGGCGGCGGCTGGAATGTCGAGGAGATGGAGAATCACGGCACGCGCTATGAGACGCGCTTCAAGCTGCTGCGCGAGCGCGTGCTGGCGATGAAGGCGCTGTGGACCCAGGAGGAGGCCGAGTTCCACGGCGAGTTCGTCAATTTCGATCCGGTCTGGCTCTACCCCAAGCCGAAGCAGAAGCCGCATCCGCCGCTCTTCCTCGGCGGCGAGACCGACCACACCTTGAAGCGCGTGGTCGAGTTCTGCGACGGCTGGTTTCCGCGCCCGCGCAGCGGCTGGGAGCCGAAGACCGCGGTCGTCCGCCTGCGCGAGGCGGCGCTTGCCGCCGGGCGCGATCCCGCGAGCCTGTCGATCACGGTGTTCGGCGCCCCGGCGAACGCGGCGGGCCTCGCGCCCTATCGCGAGGCCGGCATCGGTCGCGTGCTGCTCGCGGTGCCCGACAAAAGCCGCGACGAGATCCTGCGCGCGCTCGACAGCTACGCGCCGCTGGTCAAGGGCTAAAGCCCGAGCCAGCGTTGCTTCACCGCCTCGGCGCCGGCGAATTCCTTGGGCGTGCCGCTCCAGCGCACCTGGCCTTTGCCGAGCACCGCGACCTCGTCGGCGAAGGCGAGCGCGAAAGGCAGGTTCTGCTCGACCATCAGGATGGCGAGCCCGGTCGATTTGAGCTGCCGCAGCACCTGCTCGATGCCGTCGACGACGATCGGCGCCAGGCCCTCGGTCGGCTCGTCGAGCAGCAGCAGCAGCGGGTTGGTCAGCAGCGCGCGGGCGATTGCCAGCATCTGCTGCTCGCCGCCCGACAGCTTGCCGCCGCCGCCGTGGCGCCGCTCGTAGAGCCGCGGGAAGAGGGCGAAGACCCGCTCCAAGGTCCAGCCCGCCGCGCCCGAGGCGGCACCCGGATGCGCCGCCACCGTCAGATTCTCCAGCACCGACAGCGACGGGAAGATGCCGCGGGTCTCCGGGACATAGCCGAGGCCGGCGCGGGCGATGCGGTGCGGCGACGCGCCGGCGATGTCGTTGCCGGCGAAGCGGATGCTGCCGGCGCGGGGCGCGAGGATGCCCATGATGGTCTTGAGCACCGTCGTCTTGCCGGCGCCGTTGCGCCCGAGCAGGCTCAGCACCCGGCCCTCCGCCGCCGCCAGCGACACGCCCTGCAGCACGTCGCCATCGCCATAGGAGGCGTGGACCTGCTCGAGCCGGAGCAGATCCTTGCTCATGACGCGCGCTCGCCGAGATAGCGCCGGCGCACCGCTTCCGATCCGCGCACCTCCGCCGGCGTCCCCTCGATCAGCACGCGGCCGTAATCGAGCACGGTGATGCGCTCGGCGATCTCGAACACCACCTCCATGTCGTGCTCGACGATGAGCAGCGCGATATCGCGCGGCAGGTCGGCGATGAGCGTCGTCATCGCCGCCGTCTCCTCGGCGCTCATTCCCGCCGTCGGCTCGTCCAGCAGCAGCACCTTGGGGGCGCCGGCGAGCGCGAGGCCCAGCTCGAGCTGGCGTTGCGTGCCATAGGCGAGGCTGCGCGCGCGGCGGCTCAGCACGTCTTCCAGGCGCAGCCGCCGCGCCAGCGCGTCGACCTGCCCGGCAAGCCCCGGCAGCCGCGCGAAGCGGCGCCAGAAGACGGCGCCGCGCCCCTGGGCGATCGCCAGCGCCAGCGCCAGATTCTCGCGCACGCTGAGATCGGGGAAGAGGTTGTTGCGCTGGAAGCTGCGGGCGAGCCCCGCGCGCGCACGCGCATCGGGCGAAAGCCGCGTCACGTCGCGGCCGGCGAGCAGCACGCTGCCGGCATCGGGGGGCAGCTCGCCGGCGAGCAGGTTGAAGAGCGTCGTCTTGCCGGAGCCGTTGGGCCCGACCACCGCATGCCGCGCGCCCGCCGGCAGGCTCAGCGACACGTCGCGCGTCACCTCGAGCGCGCCGAAGGCTTTGCCGAGGCCGCGCGCTTCAAGCATCGTCCGCCGCCGCGCGTCGCCGCGCCAGCCCCATCAGCCCGCCGCCGGCGAACAGCACCACGGCGACGAAGAAGAGGCCCATCGCCAGCATCCAATAGGGCGTCACGCTCGAGAGGCCGTGGCGCAGCACCACCCAGATCGCCGCGCCGGCGACCGGCCCTACCAGCGTGCCGAGGCCGCCGACGATGACCATGATCAGCACCTCGCCCGAGGTGGTCCAGACCAGCAGCTCCGGCGAGACGAAGCCGGTGCGCTGCGCCTGCAGCCCGCCGGCAAGCCCGGCCAGCGCGCCGGCCAGCGCGAAGGCGGCGAGCTTGTAGCGCTGCACCGGCAGGCCCAGCGCCCGGGCGCGGTGCTCGTTCTGGTGGAGCGCCACCAGCATCCGCCCGAAGGGCGAGGCGACGACCAGCGCCAGCAGGAGATAGACCAGCGCCGCGGCGGCGATCGCCACCAGCGCGAAATCGGCGGGGTTGGCGAGGTCGAGGCCGAGCCGGCCGAGATCGAGCTGCGCCACGCCCGACATGCCGCCGATGCCGCCGAAGGCGCGCGCGCGCAGGAAATACGCCCAGCCCATCTGGCCGAAGGCGAGCGTGATCATGATGAAGAAGACGCCGCCGAGGCGCACGACGATCGCGCCGACGGCGAGCGCGCTCGCGCCGGCAAGCACCACCGCGGCGAGCAGCGCCAGGCTCGGCGGCCATTTGAGGAACAGCGCCAGGCTCGCCATGGCATAGGCGCCGAGACCGAAGAACAGCGCATGGCCGAGCGACACCATTCCGGCATAGCCCGCCAGCAGGTCGAGGCTCATGGCGAAGATCGCCCAGACCGCGATCTCGCCCAACCGGTCCTCGCCGGCGTAGCCCGAGAAGCGCCAGGCGGCGAGCGCGGCAAGGAAGAGCAGGGCGGCAGCGAGATGCTGCCGGCGCTCGCCGCCGCTCATGGCGAATGCCGCGCCGGCAGCAGGCCCTGCGGCCGCAGCAGCAGCACCAGCGCCATCACCGCATAGATCATGAAGCTCGAGAAATCCGGGATGAAGACGACGCCGAAGGTCTCGGCCATGCCGATGAGCAGCGCGCCGAGGAAGGCGCCGGCGAGCCGGCCGGGACCGCCGACCACCACGACGATCAGTGTCGGGATCAGGATCTCCATGTCCATGCCGGGGTAGATCTCCAGCACCGGCGCGGCGACGACGCCGGCAAGCCCGGCGAGCGCGCAGCCGAGACAGAACACGGCGAAAAAGGCGCGCTCCACATTAAGGCCGAGGCTCGCCGCCATGACCCGGTCGTCGACCCCGGCGCGCACCACCGCGCCGAGCCGCGTGCGCTCGAGACCGAGATAGAGGACGAGCGCCAGCGCGAGGCCGAGCGCGATGATGAACAGGCGATAGGCGGGATAGACCTGCCCCAGGATATCGACGCTGCCGGCGAGCGCGGAGGGCGCGGGCAGCGTCTGGGCGTAGTCGCCCCAGATCAGCCGCACCGCGTCGATGCCGACGAAGATCAGGCCGAAGGTGACGAGCACCTGCTTCATCGCGCCTGCCGCTTGCGTACGGCGCAGCAGCGTCGCGTAGAACAGCGCGCCCAGCGCCGCCGCCGCTGCCGGTCCCGCCACCAGCGCCGCCCAGAAGGAGCCGGCGCGCTCGGCCGCGGCGAGGCCGGCGAAGGCGCCCACCATGTAGAGCGTGCCATGCGCGAGGTTGATGAAGTTCATCATTCCGAGCACGACCGAGAGCCCGACCGCCAGCAGGAACAGCAGCATGGCGAATTGCAGGCCGTTCAGCAGCTGGAGGAGAAGAAAGCCGGGATCCATGGCGTGTGCTCAGGGCCGCAGAGCCGCGGCCCGCCCCGGGATGAGGAGCTGGCGCTCGTCATCCCGAGGCGCGGGGGACAGCGTCGCGGCGCCGGTTACAGCGTGCACCCGTTCGGCGGGTCCTGCACCGCGGGGACCTTGTCGAGGACCTTGAAGTCGACCTTGTCGCCGTCCTTCTGGGCCTCGTAGATGTAGATGTCCTGGATGATGTTGTTGGTCTTGGGGTCGATCCTGAGCTCGCCGCGCGTGCCCTTGACCGTGACGGAGTGCAGCGCCTTGACCAGCGCCGCCTTGTCGGCGGTCTGGCCCTTGGTCGCCTGCAGCGCGGCGAAGATGAGCTTGCCGGTGTCGTAGCCTTGGGCCGCGAATTCCGAGCCGGTGCGGTGGAACTTCGCCTGGAATTCCGCCTGGAACGCCTTGTTCTCGGGCGTGTCGATCGTCGGCACGTAGTTGAGAATGCCGAGCACGCCGACGGCGGCGTCGCCTTCGCCCTGCAGGTTGAGCGGCGAGATCAGCCAGCCGGCGCCGGCCAGCTTGATCTGGTCCTTGAGGCCGAACTCGGAGAATTGCTTGACCAGCGCCGTGGCCGGCGGCCCCGCGAAGAAGGTGAAGACCGCGGCCGGCTTCGCCTCCTTGATCTTGGCAAGGTAAGGGCCGAAATCGCTGATCGGGCCGAAGGGCGGGTATTGCTCGCTGACGATCGCGCCGCCCGCCTTGGTGAAGCCGCGCTTGAAGCCGTCCATTTGCTGATGGCCGGCGGCGTAATCGAAGGCGATCAGCGCCGCCGTCTTGTAGCCGTGCTTCACCATCCACGGCCCCATCTCGCGCACGATCTGATCGTTGGAGAAGGAGGTCCGCAGCACCCAGGGGCTGCAGCGCTCGCCGGTCGCCTCGTTGTCGCCGGCGTTCGGGATGATGAGCGGCGTCTTCGACTGGTTGGCGAAGTCGAAAAGCGCGGTGAGCTCGTTCGAGCCGACGGGGCCGACCAGCAGATCGACCTTGTCCTCGAACACCAGCTTCTTCGCCTTGGCCTGCGCCACGTCGGGCTTGTGCGTGGAATCCTCGCGCAGGATCTCGATCTTGCGCCCCGCGACCTCGCCGCCGGAATCGGCAATCGCCATGGCAAGCGAATCCGCGATCTCGTTGGCGAGCGGCACGAACGGCCCGGCCGAGAACGGCAGCACCAGGCCGATCTTGATCGGCTCGTCGGCCAGCGCCGGGCCGGCGCCGAGCGAAAGGGCGAGCACCGCCGCGGCGGCGGCGCGATAGGCTGACATCATGAAGCTTCTCCCCTGTTGCGTCGGTTGTCGGCGGCGGCGCGGCCGGCAAGCCAGCTTGCGTTCCGCTGATCGTAGTCGGGATCGAGATTGCGCACCATGCGATGGAGCTGGGCGCGGAATCCCGCGACCTCGCTCGCGGCAAAGCCGCGCATGGCGCGCTCGTTCTGCTCAACGACCCGCGGCAGCACGCGGCGGAAGGCGTCCTTGCCGGCGGTGGTGAGCGCGAGCCGCACGCTGCGCCGGTCCCGCGGGTCGCCGCGCCGCGCGACAAGGCCGGTCTCGGCCATGCGGTCGAGCGCGCGGGTCAGCGTGGTGCGGTCGATCGTGGTGACGTCGGCGAGCTCGTTCATGGTGCAGCCGGCGCGCTCCTGCAGCACCGCGAGGATGCGCCATTGCGGCACGCTGATGCCGAGCGGCTTGAGCTTCTCGGCGAGTGCCAGATTGCGCCGGCCGAGGATCTGGGTGAAGAGATAGAAGACATGGCTCTCGATCTCGAATGACGGCGCCGGCGCCGCGCGCGCGGCGCTCCGCAATGCCCGAGTGCTCACGTCGCGTCTCCCGCGTCTCTTTGGTGTTGACGTCGACCCAAGCGCGACCCTAGCATAAGAAAAGTGCAAATGCACATAGTATAAACCGGGAGAACGGGATGGCGCATGCTGATGCCGCCGCGATCCGCGCGCTGATCGAGCCCGATCGCGTCCATCGCGATGTCTATATCGACCCCGCGCTCTTCGAGCTCGAGCTCGAGCGCATCTTCGGCCGCGCCTGGATCTGGGTCGGCCATGAAAGCCAGGTGAAAACCCCCGGCGACTACGTCACCACCACCATCGGCCGCCAGCCGGTGGTGATGAGCCGACACAGTGATGGCAAGATCCATGTCCTCTACAACCGCTGCGGCCACCGCGGTGCCAAGGTGGTCGGCGACCGCGAGGGCAACGTCAAGTTCTTCCAATGCTGCTATCACGGCTGGACTTACCGCACCGACGGCACGCTGCGCGGCGTGCCGATGCCGCGCGGCTATGAGGGCACCGGCTTCGACGTTAAGGACCCGCGCTACGGCATGATGAAGCTGCCGCGGGTCGAGAGCTATCGCGGCTTCGTCTTCGCCAGCCTCGCCGCCACCGGCCCGAGCCTCGCCGACTACCTCGGCGATGCCCGCTCCTCGATCGACGACATGGTCGACCGCTCCCCCGAGGGCGCGCTCGAGGTGGTCGGCGGCTGCTTCCGCGTCGTCTTCCGCGCCAATTGGAAGATATTTCTCGAGAATCTCAACGACACCATGCATCCGATGGTGGTGCACGAATCCTCGGTCGAGGCCGGCAAGATCTGGGCGAGCGAGCATCTGCCGCAGGGTGCGCCCGACCCGCTGCCGGTACGCTTCACCCGCAACAACGGCTTTCCCTACGATTTCTGGGAGAAGCTCACGCTCAAGGCGCATGCCAACGGCCACAGCTTCATGGGCGGCATCTTCCCGCCGCGCCGCACCGATCCCGTCTACATGGACTACATGGCGGCGATGGAGCGCGCCTACGGCAAGGAGCGCACCGAGCAGATCCTCGCCGTCGACCGCCACAACACCATCTTCTATCCCAACGTCTCGATCCAGTCGGGCTATCAGCAGCTGCGCCACATCCGGCCGCTCGCGGTCGACCGCACGCAGATGGACGTCTACGCCTTCCGCCTCAAAGGCGCGCCGGACGAGTTCTACAAGCACACGCTGATCTATTCCAATATGGTGAACGCGCCGAGCTCGATCGTCATGCCCGACGATCACGAGGCCTATAACCGCGTCCAGGAAGGCCTCGCGGCGCAGGCCTCGCCGTGGATCAGCCTGCACCGCGATGCCGGCCGCGACCGGCGCGGCGAGGAATGGGCGAGTGCCAACGGTACCAGCGAGCTCCCCATGCGCAACCAGTACCAGGCCTGGCTCGGCTACATGGCGGAGGAGGGCTGAGATGACGCTCACTCTGGGCAAGCTCGAGCCGGCCGGGGAGGCGGATCTCCGCGCCATCGAGCAGTTCCTCTATCGCGAGGCGATGCTGCTCGACGAGAAGCGCTGGGCGGAGTGGCTCGCGCTCTACAGCGAGGATTGCTTTTACTGGGTGCCCTCGGTGGTCGGCCAGAAGGACCCCGTCAACACCATCTCGCTCTATGCCGAGGATCGCATGCGGCTCGAGATGCGCGTCATCCGCATCACCCACCCGCATGCCTACAGCCAGGATTTCCCGACGCGCATGAGCCATGTCGTCGGCAACGTCATGCTCGACCCCGACCATGGCAAGGGCTTCGATGGCGGGCTCGCGCCCAAGGCCGATCTGGTGGTGCGCTCGACCGTGCACATCCTCGAGTTCCGCAAGGAGGAGCAGCGTCTCTTCGGCGGCACGGTGCGCCACTGGTTGCGCCGCGCCGGCGGCGATTTCAGCATCGTCCTGAAGCGCATCGACCTCATCAATTGCGACGCGCCGATGGAAGTGGTGCAGCTCTTCCTGTGACCGCCGCGCGGCGCACGCCCGTCGTCCTGCTGGCGCTGCACTACCAGAACGAGGTCGTGCATCCCGAGGGGAAGATCCGCATCGGCGTCGCCGAGGCCAGCGCGGCGCGCGGCGCGCTCGTCGCAGCGGCGCGCCGCCTGCTCGACGGCGCGCGCGCCCATGGCGTCCCGGTCGTCTCCGTGCGCATCGCCTTCCGTAGGGATCATGCGGAGGTGGCGCAGAACGCCGAGATCTGGCGCCGCGTCGTCGCCGGCAAGGCGCTGATCGAGGGAAGCTGGGGCGCCGAGTTCCATGACGGGCTCGGGCCGCTGCCGGGCGAGTTCGTCGTCACGCATCAGCGCAACAACGCCTTCTACGGCTCGCCGCTCGCCGATCTTGTCGCGCGCTTCCGGCCGGAGCGGCTCATCATCGCCGGCGTTTCCACCACCTATGTCGTCGAGAGCACGGTGCGGCATGCGAGCGACATGGGTTATGAGGTGGTGGTGGCGGCCGATGCCTGCTCCTCGGCAAGCCCCGACATGCATGAGGCGAGCCTCGAGGCGATGGCGCTCATCGCCGAGATCAAGATGGTCGACCAGGTGCTCGCCGGTTTCGCCGCCGGCTGAGCGCCCCCCGTGCGCGCCGCTGCGGCGCGTGCTATGACTGCCGCCAGCGATCATGGAGGCGCCAGATGCAGCAGCCGACGCAGATCACCCCCTCTCTCAGCGTCGCCGGGCAGATCAGCAAGAGCGATATCGCCGAGCTCGCCGGCGCCGGCTTCGCCACCATCATCAACAACCGTCCCGACAACGAGGAGCCCGGCCAACTCACCGCCGCCGAGGCCGGGGCCGAGGCGAAGAAGCAGGGGCTCGACTACCGCTACCTGCCGATCGTCAGCGGCGCCATCACCCGCGCGCAGGTGGCGGAGTTCCAGAAGCTGTTGCTGCGCAGTCCGGCGCCGGTGCTGGCGCATTGCCGCAGCGGTACGCGCTGCTATCTCATGTGGGCGGCGAGCCGCGCGCTGTTCGACGGCGAGAGCCCGCTGAAGCTGGTCGCCGAGGCGGCGGCCAAGGGCTATGATTTGCGCGTGCTGCCGAGCCTGGTCGAGAAGCTCGAGGCGGAAAAATAGCGAGGGGCCGGCGCGCGCGTCATCCCCGGCAGCGTCGACTTGGTGCGTCCTTCGACTGCTCGCTGCGCTCGCGCTCAGGATGAGGTGATTTTCTTTGTGCCATCAACGACCTACCTCATCCTGAGCTGGCGCGCGCAGCGCGCCTGTCGAAGGACGCACCGGCGTCATTGCAGCGGAAACACGCACTGGGCGTGGCCTTACGGCGGATCCCAATGTGGGCCCCAGCCGGGATCGACGACGCGCAGATTGCCGCGCATGGCGTCGATCGCCGCGCGATCCTCGGCGGCGAGCGTGAAATCGAAGATGTCGATATTGGCGGCGGCATGGGCGCGGCTCGCCGCTTTGGGGATGGCGGCGACGTTCTCCTGATCGATCAGCCAGCGCAGCGCCACCTGCGCCGCCGACTTGCCGTATTTGCGGCCGATCTCGGCGAGCCCGGGATTGCGCTGGGCATGGCCGCGCCCCAGCGGCGTATAGGCGGTGAGCATCAGCCCGTAGTGCCTAAGCGCCGCCATCACCGCGCGCTGCGACAGGAAGGGGTGGTACTCGACCTGGTCGCAAAGAATGTCGGCGCCCAGCGTCTCGACCGCTTCCTTGAGCAGCTTCACGGTGAAGTTGCTGACGCCGATGAAGCGGGTCTTGCCCTGCTCGCGCAGCTTGGCGAGCGCTCCCAGCGTCTCGCCCAGCGGCGCCTCGCCGCTCGGCCAATGGATCAACAGCAGATCGACCTGCTCGACGCCGAGCCGCTTCAGGCTTTCCTCGGCGGTGCGCCGCACCAGCGCCGCGCTCAGGTTTCCCGGCGCCAGCTTGGTAGTGAGAAAGATCTCGCCGCGGGCGACGCCGCTGTCGCGCAGCGCGCGCCCGACCTCGGTCTCGTTGCCGTACATTTGCGCCGTGTCGATATGGCGGTAGCCGAGCTCCAGCGCCTGGCGCACCGCCTCGCTGCAGGTGCGGCCGGTGAGCTGCCAGGTGCCGAGCCCGAGCGCCGGCACTTTCGCGCCTTTGATCTCGATATGTTTCATCATCGTTTCCCCCTCTTCCAGGCTAACAGACGGCGCGCGCCCTGCCTCCGGGAATTTTCGGGGTGGCGCCGCGCGGAGGGACCCCGCTAGCATGGGCGGCAACGACAAGGAGGGTGAGATGCGGATCCTGGTGCTCGGTGCCGGCGCCATCGGCGGCTATTACGGCGGCAGGCTGGTCGAGGGCGGCGCCGACGTCACCTTCCTGGTGCGGCCGCGCCGCGCGCAGCTCCTGGCCGAGCGCGGTCTGATCGTCCGCAGCCCGCTCGGCGATATCGAGCGCAAGGTCAAGACGGTGCTGGCCGGCGAGATCCGCGAGAGCTTCGATCTCGTGCTGCTCTCCTGCAAGGCCTATGACCTCGACGGCGCCATCGAGGCGATCACGCCGGCGCTCGGGCGGCACGGCGCCATCCTGCCGCTGCTCAACGGCATCAACCACATGGCGGTGCTGAGCGGGCGCTTCGGCGTCGAGCGCGTGCTCGGCGGCGCCTGCGGCATCGGCGCGCTGCTCGAGCCTTCGGGCGAGGTGCGCCATGTCGGCGGCATGGAGTGGCTCACCTTCGGCGAGGTCTCGGGCGAGCGCTCGGCGCGCTGCGAGACCATCGCCCGGATCTTTGCCGCGACCAAGATCAATGCCACGCTCAACGACGACATCATGCAGGCGATGTGGGACAAGTTCGTCATGCTCGCCTCGCTCGCCGCGGCGAGCACGCTGACCCGCGCCAATGTCGGCGAGATGCTGGCGGCGCCGCTGGGCGAATGGCTGGTGCTGGAATCGCTGGCGGAATGCCAGCGCGCCGCCGCCGCGGACGGCCACCCGCCCAGCAGGGAGGCGCTCGAGCGCACGCGCAAGATGCTGACGACGCGCGGCTCGCCCTTCACCGCCTCGATGCAGCGCGACCTCGTCGCCGGCGGCGCCACCGAGGGCGATCACATCATCGGCGACCTGCTGCGCCGCGCCGAGCGGCGCGGCGTCGATGACGTCCCCTTGCTGCGCATCGCCCTCGCCAACCTGCAGATCCATGAGGCGCGGCGCCGGAAGGCGTAGCCGCGCCCACTTAGTGGGCCAAATCCCACTGTCGTGCCCACTATTACAGTGGGCAGATTTGTTCTTGATTTTCGCGCCCACCCGGCCTGGAATGAGGCTGGGGAGGAAAGGGCGATGGACAACGACTCGCTCCTCGGGGAAATCTCGGGCTACTGCCGCCGCGTCGGCATGGCGGAATCGACCTTCGGCCGGCTCGCCGTCAATGACGGCAAGCTGGTGAGCCGGCTGCGCTTCGGCGGGCGCGTCACCACCGAGACGGTGGAGCGCGTGCGCTCCTTCATCGAGCAGCACCGCCAAGGTCCGCTCGGACGCCGCGGCCGCATGGCGTTCGGCAACGGCGCCGCGCCGCCGCCGGCGCCGCGCCCCGCCGGTGATCCCGAGCTCGGCGGCAGCAGCAAGAATTTCCGCTTCTATGACAACCGCCAGAAATACCTGCTTTTCGTCACCACCTGCGGCGAGAAGCAGATGGTGGCGCAACGCGTCGCCATGGAACTCGCCAACATCCATCCGCGGCCGCCGGCGCTGCGCGTCTTCGACGCTGGCGTCGGCGATGGCACGGTGCTGTCGCGCGTCATGCGCGCCATGCATTACCGCTTTCCGACCATGCCGTTCTACATCGTCGGCAAGGAGATCAGCCTCGAGGATGTCCGCCTCGCGCTGGAGAAGATGCCGGACCGGCTGTTCGAGCATCCCGCGACCATGCTGATCATGACCAACATGTACTACTCCGAGGCGCCGTGGCTCACGCCGAACTCGGTCACCGCGGCGACCAGCCTGGTGTGGCAGGAGGTCGGCCTCACCGGCACCACCGCGCATGATTTCGAGCGCCAGATCGGCGAGCTCCATCCCTTCCTCGCCGAGCATTGGCGCGCGCGGTCGAGCGCCGCCACCGGCAATCCGCTCTACGAGAAGCCGGTGGTGCTGGTGCTCTATCGCGAGGACCACAAATTCCTGCTCGACCAGGTGCGCCCGCGCCGCGGCGCCGGGCGCGCCGATTATGATCTCGTCATCGCCTCGCAGCCCTACCGCGCGCGCGCGCCGGTCGAGTTCAAGGCTAAAAAGATCGTCGCACCCCTGGCGCGCAGCCTCGGGCCCGGCGGCCGGCTCATCGCCATCCACTCGCACGGTCACGATCCCGGGCTCGAGATCATCCAGAAGGTCTGGCCGGGCGAGAACCCCTTCACCACCGACCGCCACCAGCTGTTGCGGGCGACCAAGACCGAGCTCGGCGGCGCCGGGCGCGAGCTCAATTTCTCCGCCTATGCCGATGCGCGCTCGCTCTTCCGCTACGACATGCACACGCTGCCGAGCGAGATCAGCGAGACCATCGGCACCTCGACGCTCTTCGCCGCCTGGAACGCGGCGATCTATGTCGCGCAGATCGAGGATCAGCGGCTCTCCGAGGCGATCAGCAGCGGCGCCTATCTGCAGGCCACCAAGGAGGTGCTGCAGCAGCATGGCGGGCTCTGGTTCTGGGACGAGTCCTTCGTCATCTCGCGCAAGCGCGACAGCGGATGAGCCGGCGCGAGCGCATCGTCGAGCTCATGCGCGGCGCCTCGCTCGAAGTCTCGTCGCGCGATCCGCTCGCCGGCGCGGCGCTCGCCGACCTCGCCGCCGCCGGCACCACGGTTTTCATCAACATCGCGCCCGGCGACACGCATCACGCTATCGTCGCCGCCGCGGCGCGGCTGCGGCGCGCCGGCTTCCGGCCGGTGCCGCATGTCGCGGCGCGGCCGCTCGCGAGCTTCACCCAGCTCAACGACTATCTGCACCGGCTCGCCGGCGAGGCCGGGGTCGAGACCGCGCTGGTCATTGCCGGCGATCTCGACCGGCCGGCGGGTCCGTTCGCGAGCAGCTTCGAGATCCTGTCGACCGGCCTCTTCGAGCGCTACGGCATCCGCCGCGTCGGCTTCGCGGGCTATCCCGAAGGCCATCCCAAGATCGGCGCGCGAGCGCTCGCCGACGCGCTGCGCCTCAAGCTCGGCCTTGCGCGCCAGGCGGGCCTCGACCCCTTCATCGTCACCCAGTTCGGCTTCGCCGCGCCGCCGATCCTGGCCTTCATCGCCGCCTGCCGCGGCGCAGGGGTCACGGCGCCGGTCCATGTCGGCCTCGCCGGCCCCGCCAGCATCGCCACCTTGGCGAAATTCGCCGTGCGCTGCGGCATCGGCACCTCGCTGCGTCAGCTCACCAGCGGCCATACGGCGGTGGCGCGGCTGCTGACCGAGGCCGGGCCCGAGGCGGTGATCCACCGCCTCGCCGGCGACGGCGAGGGGGACGCCATCGCCGGCTTGCACTTCTTCACCTTCGGCGGCGTGCGCCGCACCGCCCGCTGGCTTTCCGCGGCCGCCGCCGGGGCGATCGACCTCGCCGAAGGAGGCACTGGATTTCGCGTGCCGATCGCGTCAGGTTGACACAAGGAAAACAGCAAGAGGGAGGAGACGTTTCGATGGCTCACCGCACCAAGCCGCCGTTCCGCGCCGATCACGTCGGCAGCCTGCTGCGGCCGAAAAAGCTGCTGCAGGCGCGCGAGGATCTGAAACAGGGCCGCATTGCCGCCGCCGAGCTGCGCCGCATCGAGGATGAGGCGATCACAGAGGCGGTGCGGATGCAGGAGGAGATCGGTCTCGAGGGCGTCACCGACGGCGAGTTCCGCCGCGCCTCCTGGCACATGGATTTCCTCTACCAGGTCGGCGGCGTCACCAAGGTGCAGGACAACCTCACCGTCAAGTTCCACAACGAGAAGGGCGACATCGAGTTCTCGCCGGCGGCGCTCAAGGTGACCGGCCGGCTCAGCCTGACGAAGCCGATCTTCACCGAGGATTTCACGTTCCTGAAATCAGCGGCGACAGCGACGCCCAAGCTCACCATCCCGTCGCCGAGCATGATGCATTACCGCGGCGGCCGCGCCGCTATCGACGAGAAGCTTTATCCCACGCTCGAGCCGTTCTGGGACGATCTCGGCCGCGTCTATGCCGACGAGATCGCGGCGCTGGGCAAGATCGGCTGCACCTATCTGCAGCTCGATGATACCAGCCTCGCCTATCTCAACGACCCCAGTCAGCGCGCGTACATCAGCACGCTCGGCGGCAGCGGCGAGAACCAGCATCTCACCTATATCCGCATCATCAACGCGGCGCTCGCCAAGAAGCCGCCGGAGATGACCGTGTGCACGCATATGTGCCGCGGCAATTTCCGCTCCTCCTGGGTGGCGTCGGGCGGCTATGACCATGTCGCCGAGGCGCTGTTCGGCCAGCTCCAGGTCGACGGCTTCTTCCTCGAATACGACGACGCCCGTTCCGGCGGGTTCGAGCCGCTGCGCTTCGTGCCCAAGGGCAAGATGGTGGTGCTCGGCCTGGTGACGACCAAGAAGGGCGTGCTCGAGAAGAAGGACGATCTCAAGCGCCGCATCGACGCGGCGGCGAAATACGTGCCGCTCGACCAGCTCTGCCTCAGCCCGCAATGCGGCTTCTCCTCGACCGTGGAGGGCAATGCCCTGAGCATCGAGGAGGAGAAGGCCAAGCTGCGCCTGATCGTCGAGACCGCGCGCGAGGTCTGGGGCTAGGAGGCGCACAATCTTGTCGCCGACGAATCGGGTGTGAACCACTCGTTAATCGGCGGGGAGCATATTTGTGGCAAAGGCTGTATAGTTCGCCACGATCATGCCCCGATCCATACTCGCTCCGCTCCTCCTGGTCACGCTTCTCCTGGCTGCCGGCGCGCCGTCGATCGTCCCGCCGGCCGCCGCCCAGGAGGCGTCGGATGCCGCCCTCAAGAGCCTGCTGGCGGCGGATGGCGGGCTGCGGCTCGCGGGGCGCTCGCTCGACCGCCCGGCGCTGGCCCAGCTCTATGACACACGCGACTATCAGCCGATCTGGGCGAGCGAGCGCGACGCGGCGCTGGTAAAGGCGCTGGGCGGGGCGGCGGCCCACGGGCTCGACCCCGCCGCCTTTGCCGTGCCGGCGGCGAGCCCCGACGAGCGCGAGCTGCTGCTCACCGATGCCTTTTTGCGCTATGCCACGGCGCTGGCCCAGGGCCGCGTCCGCTCGGCGGCGATCGAGAGCGACTGGGCGCTGCCGGCGCCCGATTTCGATGCCGAGGCAGCGCTGGAGCAGGCCGCCACCGGCGACCCGGAAGCGGTCCTGGCCGGGCTCTCGCCGACAGAGCCGGCCTATCAGCGCCTGCAGGCCGCCCTCATCCGCTACCGCGCCATCGCCGCCGCCGGCGGCTGGCCGCACGTGCCGGAGGCTGGCAAGCTCATGCGCGGCGACAGCGGCGCCGCGGTCGCGAGGCTGCGCCGCCGGCTCGTCGCGGAGGGGCTCCTCCCCGCCGACGCCACCGGCACGGAGTTCGACGCCGCGCTCGAGGACGCGGTGAAGCACTTCCAGGCGAATCACGGCATCGCCGTCGACGGCCGGGTCGGCCACGACACCTACGAGGCGCTCAACGTCCCCGCCGCCGCCCGGGTCGAGCAGATCCGCGACAATCTCGAGCGCTGGCGCGAGATGCCGCGCGACTGGCCGGCGACCCGCATCGAGGTCAACGTGCCTGCGGCCTGGCTCACCGTCATCGAGCACGGTGTCCCCGGGCTTAGCATGCGCGCCATTGTCGGCGCCGAGGCGCACCCCACGCCGGTGTTGCGCGCCCGCATGAACGCGGTCCTGTTCAACCCGCCCTGGAACATTCCGGCGTCGATCGTCCGCAAGGAGATCCTGCCGCATGTGCGGCACGATCCGCATTACCTCGACCGCAATCACTACGTCTATATCGGCGCCCGCGGGCGCTCGCCGCTGCAGCAGCTGCCGGGGCCGGACAATGCGCTCGGGCGGATCAAGTTCGAGCTTCCCAACATCTACGACGTCTACCTTCACGACACGCCGACGCACCCGCTGTTCACCCGGGTGATCCGCACGCTGAGCCATGGCTGCGTCCGGCTCGAGGACCCGCGCGATCTCGCGCTCTACGTCCTGGCCGGGGGCAAGACCAGCTGGAGCCTCGACGAGATCGACGGCGCCATCGCCCAAGGCGACACGCGCCGCGTGCCGCTGGCGCACAGCCTGCCCGTCTACCTGCTCTATTGGACCGCCTTCGTCGATCCCGACGGGGCGGTCGAGTTCCGCGACGATATCTATGGCCGCGACCTTCGGCTCGCCGCCGCCATGGACGCGCGCGACGCCGAGGAGCGGCTTGCCGCCGCCGCCCTCCTGCCGCCGGCTCCGGGGCCGCTGGCAACGAAATCAATCGCCAATTAGCCCCTCGTAACGCTTCCGTAACATTTGAACGACATCCTCGGTTGCGTCGTTAACCATCCGGTGCTCTAGTAACCAAGGGATGGGCGCACAGTCGCTGGGGAATGTGTTGCCGGGGGTGTGGATGCGTAGGGGCGGGGATTTGGGCCGCCGGCGATTCCTGGGGATCGCCGGGGCGGCTCTGGTGGGTGGCTTGGCGTTTCCGGCCGAAGCGGCGCGGCGCGTGCTCGCGCCGCGGGCGCTGGCCTTCGAGAACCTGCATACCGGCGAGAGGCTCACCACCGTCTATTTTGCCGAAGGCCGTTACGTGCCCGAGGCGATGCGGCACATCGACTGGCTGCTGCGCGATTTCCGCACCGATCAGGTCCATGCCATCGATGCCGCGCTCCTCGACCTGCTCGCCGATCTGCACAGCCATCTCGAGACGCGCGCGCCGTTCCATGTCATCTCCGGCTACCGCTCGCCGCAGACCAACGCCATGCTGGCGAGCCTCGGCGACGGGGTGGCGCAGAACAGCCTGCATCTCGAGGGCATGGCGATCGACATCCGCGTCCCCGGCCGTGGGCTGCGGCATCTGCGCGCCGCGGCGCTGGCGCTACGGCGCGGCGGCGTCGGCTACTACCCGCATTCCGATTTCGTCCATGTCGATACCGGGCGCGTGCGCACCTGGTAGCGCCGGTCGGCCGTCCGCACGCCATCGCCACCGATAGGGATTGACCGGAACGCTTCGGCCGCGACCGAAGCGTCGACGGATGCCGCTGCGGCCGGCGCGCGCTAGACTCGCCGCCATGAAAGAGGATCCGCGCCTTGCCGAGATCGCCGCGCTGGTCGGCGATCCCGCCCGAGCCAACATCCTGACCGCGCTGCTCGACGGCCGCGCGCTCACCGCCAGCGAGCTCGCCTATTTCGCCGGCGTCTCGCCGCAGACCGCCAGCGGTCATCTGGCAAAGCTGACCGAGAGCCGGATGCTGGCGCTGCAGAAGCAAGGGCGCCACCGCTATTACCGCCTCGCCACGCCGCAGGTCGGGCGCATGATCGAGAGCATCATGGAAGTGGCGGTGGCGGCGCCCGAGCGCTACCGCCCGCCATCCAAGGCCGATGCGGCGCTGCGCACCGCACGCACCTGCTACGATCATTTCGCCGGCCGGCTCGGCGTCGGCCTCGCCGATGCGCTCGGCGCCTGCGGCCATATCGTCCTGACCGACCAGGGGGGCGAGGTGACCGAGGCGGGCGTCGACTTCCTCACGGGCTTCGGCCTCGATCTCGCCGAGGCGCGCCGGTTGCGGCGCGCCTATTGCCGGCCCTGCCTCGACTGGACGGAGCGCCGGCCGCATCTCGGCGGCGCCATCGGCGCGGCGCTCGCCACGCGCTGCTTCGCCCTCCACTGGGTCGAGCGCCAGCGCGACAGCCGCGCGCTGGTCATCACCGCCGCCGGCCGCCGCGGCCTCGACGAGGTGTTCGGCCTCGCGTTGTGATCGCAAGGCGACCGCGCTAAGCGCGGTGGATTTCCCTGGCGTTGGTCGCTAGGGTCAAAACCCAATCAGCCGTGCCCCGCGAATGGCTGCTCTCGACCCAAGTCTGTCATCGGGCCGCCACTGAGCGATTCCCAAGCTCGGTGAGCTTATAGTGGCGGCCGGGTTCGCTCGCGAGCGATCGTTATTCAGCAGAAGACACGCCGCCCCGTTCAGTTCGAGTTCTGGCCTGCTGACGGCCCGACGCAGAAGTCCGGTGCGAATGCCCGCTTTGGGTGGAAGGGCGGACGCAGAAGTTGGCTGCGTGAGGGGCCGCTCTGCGCCCATCCTCGCCGTTCCCGGGCAAAGTGAGCCGTCCCGAAAGCGGCCATTCGTTCCGATTGCCCGTTTGCTGCCTTACGGAGATCGACGGGCGGCCCCGGATAAGGTTGCGAGCAGCCGGATATCTCCGAACCTGATACGGAATGGTTCTGTTGCATTGGCACGGCGTTGGGGAGACAGAAGGCGGAAAAGTTTGAGGATATCTCATGTCGGACTTCAAAGGTCGCCGGTTTCAGTGTCGCATTCTGTTGGACCGCCGGGCCGCCGACCGCCGACCGGCAGACATAGCTTCAGAATGTTGATTTCGAGGGCCGGACGAAGATGTTCGTCTCGCTATTCCAGATACGGCGTCAGCACATCTTCGATCCATTTCATGAATGCGCGGACTCGGCGCGACAGATTGCTCCGATGTGCTACGACGAGGGACACGGCGAGCGCCCGGCGACGAAAATCGGGTATGATCTCCACAAGCGCTCCACTCTCTAAGTATCGGCCGATCCCCAAGAGTGGCGCCTGAATCAGGCCAAGGCCGGCGAGGGCAGCGGCTACGTAGGTCTGCGCGCTGTTGACGTGTAGCGCACCTGGCAACTGAAGCGTCGCGTAGCTGTCGCCGTCCGGATATTCCCATCCATAGGGTCTTGCGC
>JBKQTR010000312.1:0-4998 GCA_052143095.1 Allostellaceae bacterium | reverse complement strand
GCCGCCTCGACGCCCTGCAGCCAGAGCGGCAGCGGCTTGCCGACGGCATAGACGACAAAGGCCAGGCCGATCGCGGCTGCGCAGCGCCTTGCGGCGGCACGCATCGGAGAAACCCATGCCGCATGCCGCTCATCTCATCGACTGGTTCGCCCTCTTCGCATTGCTGGTGGCGCTCATCGCGGCGGCCATCAGCGATGCCATCACCTATCTCATCCCCAACCGCTACGCAGCCGCGATCGGCCTGGCCTTTGTCGTCTATGCCGTCGGCAAGCCGCTGCCGCTCTGGCTGCAGGGCGTCGAGGCGGCGGCGCTGCTGCTGGCGGTCGGCGTCCTGCTCTTCGACCGCGGCTTGCTCGGCGGCGGCGACGTCAAGCTCATGGCGGCGATCGCGCTGTGGACCGGGTTCGACGAGCTGCCGCTCATGCTCGTCGTCACCGGGCTTGCCGGTGGCGCTCTGGCGCTCGCCCATCTCTCGCCGCTGCATCACCTGATGCCGGCGCGCCCTGGCGCACCGGAAGGTGACGATTTCCGCAGCCGGCTGCGCCGCCCCGTCCCCTTCGGCGTCGCCATCGCGCTCGGCGGCGTCTGCATCGCCCTCACCCGCTTGACGACTACCTGACCACGGGAGCCCCCGCATGTCGCCCCGCCGCATCATCCTCATCGTCATCGCCCTCCTTGCCTCGGGCGCGACCATTCTCATCGGCCGCGCCTGGCTCTCGGCCGAGCGCACGGAGCAGGTCGAGGCGGCTCCGCCGCCGCCGAAGCCGGCGACGATGATTCTGGTGGCGCGCGGCGAGCTCCATTCCGGCCAGTTCGTGCGGCCCGAGAACCTGCGCTGGCAGGCTTGGCCGGACGACGCGGTGTCGCAGAGCTATGTCGTCTCCGACCGAAATCATCTCGAGGACTATGTCGGCGCGGTCGTGCGCAACGCCATCGGCGACGGCGAGCCCATCACCGAGACGCGCGTCGTGCGGCCCGGCGATCGTGGCTTCCTGGCGGCGGTTCTGACGCCGGGCTATCGCGCCGTCACCGTGCCGGTGACGCCATCCTCGGGTCTCGCCGGCTTCGTCTTCCCCGGCGACCATGTCGACGTGATCCTAAGCTTCACCTTGACCGATCCCAACCTGCCGAGCTCGGAAAAGGGTGATCCCGCCCATCAGCACCACACCGGCGAGACCGTGCTCACCGACGTCCGCGTGCTCGCGCTCGACCAGCGCGCCGACGACCAAAGCAAGGAAGTGTCCGTCGCCAAGACGGCCACGCTCGAGGTGACACCGAAGCAGGCGGAGGCGATCGCGGTCGTGCAAGAGCTCGGCAAGCTGTCGCTGAGCCTGCGCAGCCTCGGCCAGGATGAGGCCGAGGCGAGCGGCGAGGCCGCCAACAACAAGCTCAGCTACACCTTCGACAGCGACGCCACTCAGCTCACGCCGCCGCCGGAGTTCGCCGGCAACAAGCACAAGGTGATCGTGGTGCGCGGCGACAAAGTCGACATGACCGAATTTCCCAAAAGGTAGCCGATAATGCGTATGTACTCCCGCTTCCTCATGGCGATGCTGGCACTGGCCGGCGCCCTGCCGCTCGTCGTCGCGCCGCTCGCGGCGGCGCCCAAGGTCATCACGACTGCGGGCGCGCCGCTCGTGGTCGAGGTCGGCAAGGGGCAGCTCGTCCATCTCGATCACCCCGCCGCGACCGTCTTCGTCGCCGATCCCGACGTCGCCGACGTACAGGTGAAATCGCCGGTGCTGATCTACCTTTTCGGCAAGTCCGGCGGCGAGACCACGCTCTACGCCGTCGGCGAGAATGATGACGTCGTCCTCAATGTCGGCGTCAGCGTCCGCTACGACATCACGCGCGTCGAAGAGGCGATCCATCAAATGGCGCCGCGCAGCGCCGTCGCGGTGCGCTCGGTCGACGATGCGCTCGTCCTCGAAGGCACGGTCTACTCGGCCGCCGAGGGCGACGACATCCGCCGCGTCGCGCAGCGCTTCATCCCCGACCCGAAGCAGCTGGTGAACCGGCTGAAGCTCGACGTGCCGAACCAGGTCAACATCCGCGTCCGCGTCGCCGAAGTCTCGCGCAACATCGTCAAGGAGTTCGGCGTCAACTGGGACAACATCTTCAAGGCGGGGAGCGCCACGTTCGGGCTGGCGACCGGCCCCAACGCGACGACGATCCCCGGCCTCCTCGGCACCGACGGCGCCTTCAACACCCGCACCTTGTCGGCCAACGGCACGACGACCGTCAACAATATCTTCGGCGGCGGCACGAGCGGCAATTACAGCCTCAGCGCCTTGATCGACGCCCTGGACAATCAGGGGCTCATCACCGTTCTCGCCGAGCCGAACCTCACCGCCGTCTCGGGCGAGCCGGCAAGCTTCCTCGCCGGCGGCGAGTTCCCCGTACCAGTATCCTCGGCGGTCACCAACGGCGTCGCCCAGATCACGGTCGAGTGGAAAAAGTTCGGCGTCAGCTTGAACTTCGTCGGCACCATCACCGGCGGCAGCCGCATCAGCCTGCGTGTGATGCCCGAGGTGAGCCAGTTGTCGACCACCGGCGCGGTCACGATCAACGGCATTACCATCCCGGCGCTGACGACGCGGCGCGCCGACACCACGGTGGAGCTGGCCAGCGGCCAGAGCTTCGCCATTGCCGGCCTCATCCAGAACAACATCACCCAGAACCTGGACAAATTCCCATGGCTGGGCGACGTGCCCGTCCTCGGCCAGCTCTTCCGTTCGGACCAGTTCCAGCGCAACGAGACCGAGCTGGTGGTCATCGTGACGCCCTATGTCGTCCGGCCGGTGGCGACGGCGAACCGGCTCATGGCGCCCACCGACGGCTTCGTCCCGAGCTCGGACAAGAACCTCGTGCTCTATGGCGAGGAGTACAAGCCGCAGGTGCTGAAGGCGGGAGCCGCGCCGGTCAGCCGCACCGGCACCGGTTTGATCGGCCCCAGCGGCTTCGATCTCGAATGAGGATGCCCATGATGAGACCATCGCCCTCCCGGCTCTGTCTCGCCCTCTTCCTGCTGGTCGCGGGCTGCACGCCGTCGACATCCGAGTGGACGCCGGCGGAGGCGCCGAAGACGCCGCACGTCGACTATGTGCGGCTGCAGCACGAGGCTGCGTTCAAGCCGGGCAGCCCGGACCTTGCCGGCGGCGAAGCCAGCAGCCTCGCCAGCTTCCTCACCCATGCGGGGGTGACCTCCGAAGACCACGTCTATTTCGAGGCCGCGTCGGACGATCACCTCACGCTCTCGCGCATCGGCCGCCTGACCAAGGTCGTCGACCAGCAGGGTGTCGGCGCGCGGACCCTGCCGCCGGCCGAAGGGCTTGCGCCCGACCGCATCCTGGTCGTGGTCGAGCGCTACGTCGTCACGCCGCCGAATTGCCCGAACTGGACCGCGCCGGCGGTCGGCGACCACGGCAACCAGCCCGGCAGCAATTTCGGCTGCGCCGACGCCACCAATTTCAGCCTGATGGTCGCCGATCCCCGCGACCTCGTCATCGGCCGCACGCTCGATCCCGCGCAAGGCGACGCGGCCTTCGCCGCGGTGTCGCGCTACCGTCTCGGCAAGGTCAAGGACCCGTCGGGGCAAGGGGCAAGCACGACCTACGGCCAGCAGCAAAGCAGCGGTGGTGGCGGCGCCGGCGGCGGCGGATCCGGCGACAGCGGGCAGTAGCAGCATGATGGGCGAGGCGGCCAAAGCCGAGCCGGTCACCGGCAGCAGATTGCGTTTCGTCGCGTGCGTCGCCGACGACGTCACGCGCGAGGCGGTGAGCCGCGCGGTGGCCCAGCTCGGCTGGTCCAATGCCAAGGTGCGCGCCGGCGGCCTCGAGGCGGCGCGGGGGTCGATCGACATTACCGTGCCGCCGAGCCTGGTGCTGGTCGATCTCTCCGACGCGTCGGACCCGGTCGAGGGCATACACGAGCTGGCGCAGCTTTGCGGCCCGCAGACGCGTTTTCTCGCCATCGGCTCGATCAACGACGTCAGCCTCTATCGCCAGCTCGTCGGCCTCGGTGTCGCCGACTACCTGGTCAAGCCGGTGTCCAGCGAGCTGCTATGCGAGGCCTTCGCCTCGGCGATCCGCACCTACGCCTCCCCCGGCGAGGCGCGCTCGACACGGCTCTTCGCCTTTGTCGGCGCCCGCGGCGGCGTCGGCACGACGACGCTCGCCGTCTCGACCGCCTGGCTGCTGGCGAACGAGTTCAAGCTGCGCACCGCGCTCATCGACCTCGACCTCCATTTCGGCAACCTCGCGCTCAGCCTCGATCTCGAGCCGGGACGCGGCCTGCGCGAGGCGCTGGAGAATCCCGAGCGCACCGACAGCATGCTGCTGGCCTCGGCGATGGTGACGCAGGGCGAGAAGCTGCCGATCCTCGCCACCGAGGAGCCGCTCGAGGAACAGCTCGCCTTCGACGGCGGCGCGGTCGCGCCGCTGCTGTCGGCGCTGTCGCAGGACTATGATTGTCTCGTCGTCGATCTGCCGCGCACGCTCGACGCCATGGGCCGCCAGGTGATTGCTCTCGCGGATGCGGCCATCGTCGTCACCGACCTGTCGCTGTCGGCGCTGCGCGATACGGTTCGGCTGTCCGAGCTCGCCAAGGCGCTGGAAAGCCGCGCAAAGCCGCTGCTGGTCGCCAATCAGGTGGGCGCCGAGCACCGCGGCGAGATCGGCCGGGCCGAGTTCGAGCGCGGCGTTGGCGGTGCGCTCGACTACGCCGTCCCGTTCGACGTCAAGGCGCTGGTGGCCTCGTCGCACAGCGGCAAGGCGCTGCCGGACGCGGCCCAGGGCAGCAAGGCGGCTGCCGAACTGCGCAAGCTCGCCGCGCGGCTTGCCGGTCGGGAAGAAGAGAAACCGCGCGGCGGCTTGCTGTCGAGGTTCAAAAAGTGATGTTCGGCAAACGCGATACCGAAGGCGGCCTTCAGGCCCGGATACATGCGCTGAACGCGCGGCGCGGCGAGCGGCCGGCGGCCGTGCCCACAGCGGTACCCGC
>JBKQTR010000311.1:0-15969 GCA_052143095.1 Allostellaceae bacterium | reverse complement strand
TCGATGATCGCCGCCATGTCGCCATCGGCCGGCGGCGTGGCGATGGCGCGCTCGGCGCGGCCGACCCAGCGGATGCGCAGCGTCTCATCGGCGCTGCGCAGACGGTTGAAGAGCTCGATGGAATGCGCGCGGAAGCTCGCCGGCACCGGCGCGTCGGCGCGGGCGAAGCTGTCGCGCAGCTCGGAATAGTTGGTGACGAAGGCATCGACGAGCTGCAGCGCCGTCGCCTGCTCGTCGCCCTTGTCGGCGGTATAGGCGCGCAGGCTCATGACATGAACGACATAGCCGAGGCCGGCCGCGAATGCCGCCGCGAAGACGGTGAAATAAAGGAAGCTCACGCCCGGCTTCGAAGAGAGAAAGCCCTTTATGTCGAGGCCGAAGATCATCGTCCGTCCGCAGGCAGCAGCGCTGGCGCGAAAATTAAGGCGGAAGCGCTAAAGAGTGATGAACCGGCTGGGCGGCGCGCGAGCGGGCGAACACAGCACCCATCGAGCACGGCGCACGGTTTTGTGACATGGTTAAGGATTCATGACTGAGGCGCGGAAGCCGCGAGCCGTCGCCCAGGCGGCGCCGGGCGCCTCGCGATCGCCGTGCCGTCCAGCCGGGACTCTTCGCCTGTTACAGCCGTGAGACAAAGGGCCGTTAGCCCTGCCGTTCAGCGTGATATAATAATCACTTACGGCCCGGCGCCGGCGCGAGAACGAGCCTCCCCTTTCTAAACATTCTTTAACCTTGGTCAACAGTGCATTCGCTCTTTGCCGGCTTATGCGCGGGCGATGCGGTGCTCATGTTCCAGGGCGAGGACAGAAAGCGGTCGCCAATCATGCCGCCAGCCTCATGTCAGGAAGGAGATTTTGTCATGTCGACCCAGAATCGTTTCACCGGCCTCGCACGTGTCGCCGCGTTGTCGCTGGCGCTCGTCGCGCCAGCCGCTTCGACGGCGCTCGCGCAGGAGGCGACCCAGGCGCCTGCCGGCGGCTGGTACGCCAATATCAACAACCCGCATCCGGAGCTGGCGGGCTTTCCGAAGATCGCGCGCGCGGACAATCAGGTCTACGCCAATGTGTTCAGTCCGCATCCCGAGCTGACGCCCGGGATCGGCGTCCTCGCCACCAATGGCAGCGGCGCGCCGCTGCAGGCGCAGACGAGCGGCGCGGGACAACTCAGCCAGTCGAAGTAACAGAGTCAGGTTGGGAGGCAGGCCGCGACGCGACAGCGCCGCGGCCTGCCGCGTTCCGGCGCGGCGCCCTCACCCGGCGAGGCGGAAATAAAGCAGCGGAAGTTTGTCGGGGAGGCGTTCGATGCGGTCGAGCTGCAGCACGTTGCGGCGGCCGAAGATGCGCGTGAGATAAGCGTCGCCGCCGGCATCGAGTGCCACGCAAAAGACGTCGACGCCGCGATGCCTGAGCGACAGCACGGCGCGACGCGCATCCTCGACGAGGTAGCGGCGGTCGGCGATGTCCACATCCGACGGCTCACCGTCGGAGATCATCAGCAACAGGCGGCGATAGGTGAGACGGCCGGCGAGCTCGCGCCCGGCATGGCGCAGCGCCGCGCCCATGCGCGTCGAGAAGCGGCCGGAAAGCCCGGCGAGCCGGCGCTTCGCCGCCTCGCCATAAGGCGCATCGAACTCCTTCAGCCGGTAATAGTGGACGTCGGCGCGCGTGTCGGAGCAGAAGGCATGGATGGCGAAGGGATCGCCGAGCCCGTCCATGGCGTGAGCGAGCAGGCTAGCGGCGTCGCGCTCGAGCTCGAGCACGCTGCGCCCGGCGCCGCGCACGACATCGTTGGTCGAGTGCGAGGCGTCAAGCAGCAGCAGCACCGAGAGATCGCGCCAGCGCCGCTCGAGCCGCGCATAGACCTTGGGACTCGGCGCGAGGCCGAGGCGGCGGTCGATGGCGGCGGCGATCGCCGCTTCGAGATCGAGCCGGTCGCCCTCGCTCTGGCGCCTGAGGCGCTGCGGCCGGCTCAGCTTGGCGGCGCGGATGAGGGCGGCGATGCGGTGGATTTGCTCGGGATAGCGCTCGAGAATGGCGTCGATGCGCCGCGCGTCCGCCTCCGCCGGCGGGTATTCGAGGATGGTGGTCCAGTCGGCGCGCTCGCTGCCGATGAGGAAATCCCATTCGGGATAGCGGGCCACCGGCAGGCCGATCTCCGCCGCGGCGGCGACCGGGCTGGCGCGGTTGGCCGCCTCGGCCTCGCCCGCCTCACGCTCGGCCGGCGCGTCCTCGGCGGTATCGAAGCGCATGGCTTCCAACGCCGCCTCGGCCTCGTCGGGCGCGGCTGCGGCGGGGAAGTCCCAAAGCCCCTGATTGTCGTCGCGATAGAGCGGCTCGACGGCATAGGTGCGGGCGTTGAACTGTGCGCGCATCTGGCCGAGATCGTTGCCGAGCAGCCCGCCCAGCGCGCGGCTCAGCGCCGGGTCCTGCCAGCGCGCGGACTCCGCGAAGAAGAGCTCGCGCCCCTTGCGCACCCAGAAATGATCGTCGGCATGGGCGGGATCGAGCAGCGCGCGAGAGAGCCGCGCCATCAGCGCCGGCGCCGTCGCGGCCCCGGCGGGAGAGGCGAGGTGGAAAGGCTGCCACAGGCGGCGCAGGCCCGGATAGAGCGCGAGCGCGAGCTGCTCGACGCGGGCATCCTCGATCAGCGAGACCAGCGCCACCTGCACCGGCTTCAGGCTGCCGACCGGGAATTTCGCCGGGGTGAAGCGGAAATGGGCGAGGATATGCGCCAGCGCGGCGCGGTAGAGCTCCTTGGCGGCGGCGCCGGCGACGCCGCGGAAGCTCTCGGGCAGGCGGATGACGCCGTGATCGAAGCCGGCGCGGCGCGGCGTCTCGAGCCCGGAAGGCGGCAGGGTGCGCAGCGGCGGCGCCCGGCGGAACAGCGCCCTGACATAGGCCCTAAGCTCGCGCTCGACGGCGGTGAAGGGCAGATCATCGCCCTGCGCCAGCGAGCGCAAGGCGGCGGGATCGAGGAGCGCGAAGAATTTCAGCCGGCGCTCGGCATCGTGCTCGGCGGCGCGGATGCCGCCGAGCGCCCAGGATTCGAGCGACCGCAGATCGAGCGCGGCGAGCACCCGTTCGCTGCGTTCGAGCAGCAGCGAGACCGATTCCGGCGCGCGCTCGGCGATGCGATGAAGGATGCGCAGCCATTCGGCGAAGGCCTGCGGCGCAGCCAGCCGCCGGGCGGCGGCGGGGGCGGCGACCAGCAGCGCCAGCGCGGCGCCGGGGCCGGCGAGCGCGGCGATGCCCGGTGCGGCATCGGCCAGCGCCAGCGCGGACTCGGCGCCGGCGCTGGCGGCGACCGAGGGCGAATTGCGGATATAGGCGAGCGCGGCATTGGCGCCGAGGCGGGAGGCCAGCGCGCGGCAAGCGGCGAGCCAGTCGGGCAGGCGCTGCGGCGGCAGGCTCGCCTGCGCCTGGCGCCAGACCAGTTCGAGCGTGCCGGCAAGCTCCGGCTGGTCGGCGAGCGCGTCGAGGGCCAAGCGTGGGCGTGGCGACGGGCCGGCGGCCATCGCGCTCAGACCGAGGCGGCGATCGCCGCCGTCAGCGCGCCGCGGATGTCCTCGTCATCGGTGATCGGCAGCACCAGCGCCACCTGGCAGGCGGCATCGAGCGCGATGCCGCCGGCGATCAGGCGGCCGGCCTGGATCAACATCCGCGTGGACGCGCCCTCGTCGAGGCCGTGGCCGCGCAGATTGCGCGAACGCTGGCCGATGGCGACCAGGGTGTCGGCGAGCGCGCGGTCGATGCCGGCCTCGTGCGCCACGATCTCCGCCTCGATCGGCGCCGGCGGATAGGCGAAATCGATGGCGCCGAAACGCTGCTTGGTCGATTCCTTGAGATCCTTGAGCACGCTCTGATAGCCGGGGTTGTAGGAGATGACGAGCTGGAAATCGGCATGGGCGCGGACCAGCTCGCCCTTCTTCTCCAGCGGCAGGATGCGGCGGTCGTCGGTCAGCGGGTGGATGACGACGGTGGTGTCCTGGCGCGCCTCGACGATCTCGTCGAGATAGCAGATGGCGCCGTGCCGCACGGCGATGGTCAAGGGCCCGTCATGCCAGACGGTGCCGGCGGCGTCGAGCAGGAAGCGGCCGACGAGGTCGGAGGCGGTCATGTCCTCGTGGCAGGCGACGGTGATGAGCGGCTTGCCGAGGCGCCAGGCCATGGCCTCGACGAAGCGCGTCTTGCCGCAGCCGGTGGGGCCTTTGAGCATCATCGGCATGCGGCTGGCATAGGCCGCGGCGAAGAGACGCTGCTCATCGCCGATGGCGCGGTAGTAAGGCTCCTCGCCGATGCGGTAGTCGCTGAGATCCATGCCGCTTTCGCCCCCCGAGACCACTCCCGTAGCCCTTCCCCTCTCCGCCCCCGTGGGGCGGAGAGGCTGGGAGAGGTGGGGCGCCGCTGCGCGTAACCAACCGTGGCGATATCGCGCGCGCCCACCTCATCCTAAATCCTTCTCCGCCCTGAAGGGCGGAGAAGGACTTGCCGCGGCGGCGGCCGGCGTGTCAACGGTGGGTCGCGGTCTTCTGGTTGGGGATGCCGTCGATCGGGCATTCCTCGGTGCCGACGGTGGAGCGGGTGAGCGCTTCCACCATGGTGCGCGTGGCTTCGGGATCGGTGATCCATTTCTTGTAGAAATCGTAGGGGCAGATCGCCTCGCCGCGGACATCCTCGCGCGAGTTGATCTTGCCGGTATAGCCGCGATGCAGCAGCTTGAAGAGATGGTTCTCCGACTGCATGGTGCGGCGCGCGTCGCGGATCAGCGATTTCGACAGCTGGGCGTATTGGATGCCCATATCCTCCTCGCCGCATTCGCCGAGCGTGCGGCCGTCGAAGCCGATGATGGCGGAATGGCCGAAATAGGAATAGACGCCGTCGAAGCCGGAGGCGTTGGCCACCGCGACATAGACGTTGTTGGCCCAGGCCATGGCCTTGGCCATCATCACCTGCTGGTCCTTGGCCGGGTACATGTAGCCCTGGCAGCGGACGATGAGCTCGGCGCCCTTCATGGCGCAGTCGCGCCAGATTTCGGGATAGTTGCCGTCATCGCAGATGATCAGGCTGACCTTGAGCCCCTTGGGGCCCTCCGAGACATAGGTGCAATTGCCGGGATACCAGCCCTCGATCGGGACCCAGGGCATGATCTTGCGGTATTTCTGCACGATCTCGCCCTTGTCGTTCATCAGGATCAGCGTGTTGTACGGCGCCTTCCTCGGATGCTCCTCGTGGCGCTCGCCGGTGAGGGAGAACACGCCCCAGACCTTGGCCTTGCGGCAGGCGGCGGCGAAGATCTCGGTCTCCTCGCCGGGCACGCTGGCGGCGGTGTCGTACATCTCCTTGGCGTCGTACATGATGCCGTGGGTGCTGTATTCGGGGAAGATGACGAGATCCATGCCCGGCAAGCCGATCTTCATGCCGAGGACCATCTCGGCGATCTTGCCGGCGTTCGCCAGGACCTCGGCCTTGGTGTGGAGCCGCGGCATCTTGTAATTGACGACGGCGACGCCGATGGTGTCGTTGCTGCTGCTGATATCACCGTGAAGCATGTCGATCTCCTTTCGTCGGTAGGAGGCGCGGGAGGGCGCTGCGTCATCCGCGCGCGCCAGACGCAAAAAACCCGCGCGTCCACGTCAGTGGTCGTCGCGGGGGCATCCTTGCCCAGGGATTGTCGTGCGGCGCCGTTGCCGCGCGCGCCGGTCGCCGGGCGCGAGCTAGACGCTATCCGAGAACGTCATGGGAGTCAACGATAGCGGCCGCCACGGCGGAGATCGAGACGCGGCGATTCATCGCTTGCCGCCGCATGAAGTGATAGGCCTCCTCCTCGTCGAGCTTGCGCGTCTGCATCAGGATGGTCTTTGCCCGCTCGACGCTGCGGAAGGCGCGCAAGGTCTCGTCGAGCTTGTCGATGCGCGAGCGCAGCCGGCGCTCGTAGAGGAATTGCGCCCGCGCCAGCGCCAGGCTGGTGAGCACGGTGGCGGCGGTGAACGGGCGATGCAGCACCGCATGCGGCGCGCAGTTGCGCAGCAGCTTGAGGTCGGGCGCCTGCACGGCCGAGCTCACCACGACCAGCGCCGCGCTGGGCTGGCCCGGGACCCAGGGCAGGCAGTGCGGCAGCTCCGGCACCAGCTCGCAGAAGAGGATGTCGGCATCCTCGGGCAGGCGCGGCGGCAGCGGCCAGAGGCGGCGGACGCGGCCGCGGCTGCGCGCGAGCTCGCGCGCCAGCGCGTCGCCGTCCTCGTCGCGGCGGAGCGCGGTGACGATCTCGAGCGATGCGATCTCGCTGCCGGCGCCGTGGCCACCCGTGGTTTCCTGCGCTCTGCCGGGGTCGAGCATGGGGGTCCCTTATGCCGAGAGGCTGACGCGGCCGGAGCCGACGAGGTAGGGGTCGGCCCAGACCGGGGCCGCGGATTGGCGGACGATGTCGAACTGGCCGCGGCGGTTGGCGCGGCCGATGCGCGACCAGAGATGGGTGTGGCTGGTGGCCGGGCTGACCGAGACGGTGCCTTGCGGCGCCTCGAAATCGGAGCCGAGCACTGCCGGCTTGATGATGTCGGTGTCCATCGAGTTGGTCTCGGCCAGCGCCTTGGCAAAGAAATGCACCTGAAAATAGGCGGCCTCGGCGCACATGTTGGTGGGCGCGTCCTCGCCGTGCCGCTTCTGGTAGCGGGCGACGAAGGCGGCGTTGCGCTCGCTCGCCACCGATTGGAAATAGGGCGCGGCGGTGATCTGGCCCTCGGCGACGTCGAAGCCCATGGCGCGCACCTCGGATTCGGTGGTGGTGAGGCTGGCGATCGGCATCACCTTGGGATCGAAGCCGGCCTCGACATAACTCTGATAGAGATGGACGGTCGCGTCGCCGACCACGGTGGAGAAGATGACATCGGCGCCGGCGGCCTTGATCTGGCGCATCACCGGGCGGAAATCGGCGCGCCTGGCGCGGAGATCGAGATAGGTCTCGCCCACCACCTCGCCGCCATGGCGGCGCAGCAGGTCGCGCATGACGCGGTTGCTCTCGCGCGGATAGACATAGTCCGAGCCGACGAAATAGAAGCGCGGCCCGTAGGTCTCGGCGAGGTAGGAGCAGAGCGCGACGCTGTTCTGATTGGGCGCCGCGCCGCCATAGATGACGTTGGGCGAGAACTCGAAGCCCTCATAGAGCGTCGGATACCACAGCAGCCCGTTGAGCCGCTCCACCACCGGCAATACCGCCTTGCGGCTGCTCGAGGTGTAGCAGCCGAAGATGGTGGTGACGCCGTCCTCGATCATCAGCCGCTTGGCCGAGAGCGCGAAAGCGCCGGTCTCGGAGCCGGGGTCGTAGACCACCGGCACCAGCTCGCGGCCGTTGACGCCGCCCGCCCGGTTGATCTCGTCGATGGCGAGCAGGCTCGCCCGCAGCTGCGTCTCCTCGATCACGGCCATGACGCCGGATTGCGAGAACAGC
Organism: Allostellaceae bacterium; assembly: GCA_052143095.1. Taxonomy (GTDB): domain Bacteria; phylum Pseudomonadota; class Alphaproteobacteria; order ATCC43930; family CGMCC-115725; genus DAHUYF01. Next base: position 8,526 of record JBKQTR010000311.1, on the reverse strand, counting down.
ACGCCCACGCGCCACGGCTCAGAGCCGGCATCCCGGGACCACGTCACAGCCCCCTCCCTCTGCTGGGTTTGCCGTCGCGGCCGCAGCTTTGGCATCACGCAAAACGCCTTCCAGGCTATTTGATCGATGTTCCATCGAGCGAGTCAATCGCGTTCACTGCCTAAGGGTAAGCCCGTCCGCGAACTCACTGTCGTCCGCTGCATAATCCGTGCCAGGGGCGGGCGCGGCGGATCTGCTGCGGGACGGGGCGGCTTGCATGGGGCGGTTGCCTATGGATTGCTCAGACTGCCAGATGTCGCTGCACGACGTCGGCGGTGAGCTCGCCGATGGCGCCGGCGGCGACGATGCGGCCGGTGTCGAGGATGGCGAATTTGTCGGTGATGTCGCGCACGAAATCGAGGTTCTGCTCGACCAGCAGCACGGCGCAATTCCGCTCGCGGGGAACGCGCTTGATGATGGTGTCGATCTCCTCGACGACCGAGGGCTGCAGCCCCTCGGTGGGCTCGTCCATCAGCAGCAGCTTCGGCTGCTGCACCAGCGCGCGGGCGATGGCGAGCTGCTGCTGCTGGCCGCCCGACAGCGTGCCGCCCTTGCGGTCGACCAGCGGCGCCAGCGCGGGGAAGTAATCGAAGACGAAATCCGGCACCTTGCCGGCCTTGCCGAACTTGCCGAGCAGCGCGACATAGATGTTCTCGGCGACGGTGATGTCGGCGATGATCTCGCGCCCCTGCGGCACGTAGCTGATGCCGAGCCGTGCGCGCTGATGCGATTTGAGCCGGGTGATGTCGACGCCGTCGAGCATGATGACGCCGACGCGCGGCGGGTTGACGCCGGTGACGCTGCGCAGCAGCGTCGTCTTGCCGGCGCCGTTGCGGCCGAGGACGGCGTAGATCTCGCCATCGGCGATCTCGAGCGAGACGCGGTGCAGGATGTGGCTGGTGCCGTAGAAGGTGTCGATGGCGTCGACGCGCAGGCTCACTGGAACTTACCCTTTCCGAGATAGACCTGACGCACGGTCTCGTTGCTCATCACGTCGGCGAGCGGGCCTTCGGCGAGCAGCTGGCCCTGATGCAGCACGGTGATGCGCCGGCCGATCTGGCGGACGATGTGCATGTCGTGCTCGACCAGCAGCACGGTGTGCGACTTGGCGATCGCGCGGATGAGCTCGGCGGTCTTGTGCTTGCCCTCCTCGGTCATGCCGGTGGTGGGCTCGTCGAGCAGCAGCAGCTTGGGGTTCGACGCGATGAGCATGGCAAGCTCGAGCCATTGCCGCTCGCCATGGGAAAGCGTGTCGGCGCGATCGTTGGCCTTGTCGGCGAGCTCGACGAATTCCAGGATGTCCCAGATGCGGTCGGACTCCTCGGGCTTGAGCCGCTGGAAGAGCGTGGCGAAGACGCGGCGGCGGCCTTGCAGCGAGACCATGACGTTGTCGAACACCGACAAGGTCTCGTACATGTTCGGCACCTGGAACTTGCGGCTGATGCCGGCCTGAAAGATCGCGTCGGGGCCCCAGCCGGTGATGTCCTGGCCGTCGAAGCGGATGCTGCCGGCGGAAGGCTTGAACTGGCCGGTGATCATCGCGATCAGCGTCGTCTTGCCGGCGCCGTTGGGGCCGAGCAGCACGCGCAGCTCGTTCTCCTCGATGGTGAAGTCGAGGTTGTTGAGGATGGTGAAGCCCGACACCTTGGTGGTCAGGCCCTTGATCTCGAGCAATCCCCCGGCCATCAGCGCAGCTCCTCGCCCGAGCGGGGGGCGCCGGAGGCGCGCCAGTCGAGCTGCCGGTCATGCGCCTCCTGGTCGGCTTCCTGCGTGATCTCGCGCAAGCTGCCGCGCCGCCAGCGGGCGAGCCAATGCGCGAGCGTGCCGACGATGCCGTCGCGCATGACGAGGACGACGAAGATGAAGAGCCCGCCGGTGATGATCTGCCACCATTCCGCGAGCTTGTTGCTGAGGAAGAATTCGGCGCCCTCGACCAGGAAGGCGCCGACAAAGGGGCCGATGAGCGTGCCGCGGCCGCCGACGGCGGTCCAGATCACCCCCTCGATCGAGTAGACCGGGCCGGCGTCGAGGAAGGAGATGATGCCGACCCAGGCGGCGTAGAGCGCGCCGGCGGCCGCCGCCATGAAGGCCGAGACGCAGAAGACGAAGATGCGGTAATTGGCGACGTTGTAGCCCATGAACTCGGCGCGGATGTCGTTGTCGCGGATCGAGGTCAGCACCGTGCCGACGCGCGAATGGGTGAGGAAGCGCGCGACGACGAAGAACACTACGGTCACCGCCAGGATGACCAGCAGGAAGGGGGCGCCGACATAATTGTCGTAGTCGGTGATGCCGTTGAAGCCGCCGGTATAGGCCTGATACTCGATGATGAAATCCTGCAGGATGAGCGATTCCGCCAGCGTGATCACCGCGCAATAGACGCCGTAGATGTGGCGCTTGAAGGTGATGGCGCCGAACAGGAAGGCGAGCAGCGTCGGCACCACCAGCGCGCAGACCACGGCGAGCGGCAGGCTCAGCAGCGGGTGCATGAACTCCGGCAGCTGGGTCAGCCCGTTCCATTCCATGAAATCCGGGATCTTGCCGCCATAGCGCGTCGGATGCGTCAGCGCGTAGTTGATCTTGAGCGAGAGCGCGACGAAATAGGCGCCGATGCCGAAATAGACCGCCTGGCCGAGGCTGAGGATGCCGGTGAAGCCCCAGATGAGATCGATGCTGAGCGCGAAGATAGCGTAGCAGAGGAACTTGCCGAGCAGCCCCAGCACATAGGCGTTGGAGCCGTAATAGGGATAGGCGCCGATCACCGCCACCACCGCGGCGCCGCCGATCAGCGCCCAGGCCGGGATGAGCGGCGCGCGGCGCACGCGGCGGACCCGGCCCGATGCTCGCTTGCTCTCGCTCTCAGCGCTCACGACGACAACCCTCTCTCCCGCTCAGCGCCGCTCGGAGTAGCCGAAGATGCCCCGCGGCACGATGCGGATGATGATGACGATGAACAGGAACACCAGCAGCCGGCCGATGACGTTGTTGAAGATGAAGGAGAGCACGGTCTCGGCCTCGCCGATGAGGCCGCCGCCGGCGAGCACGCCCCAGAGACTGCCGACGCCGCCGAGCACCAGCACCATGTAGCTGTCGACGGCATAGGGAAAGCCCATGGTCGTCGACACCGACTTGATCGGCGCCAGCACCGCACCGGCGATGCCGGCAAGGCCGGAGCCGAAGACGAAGATCATCATGTCGACGCGCGCGGTGTTGATGCCGAGGCAGCCGGACATGGCGCGGTTGCGCCGCACGGCGCGCACCTTGAGGCCGAAATCGGTCTTGAAGATGACGTAGAACACCAGCGCCAGCAGCAGCGCCGCCATGACGATGAGGAAGAGGCGGTAGTAAGGGAAAGGCAGCCTTCCGATGAGGCGGAAGCCGCCATCGAGCACCTTGGGCGCGCCGACGTAATAGAGCTCGGGACCGAAGATCAGCTTGATTACCGTCTGCAGGATGATGCCGACGCCCCAGGTGGCGAGCAGCGTCTCCAGCGGCCGATCGTAGATCCAGCGGATGATGCCGCGCTCCAGCGCCAGGCCGAGCAGTCCCACGACGACGAAGGCGACGGGGATGGCGATGAAGGTGTTGCCGCCGAGCTTGCCCACCACCGCGGCGGTGTAGGCGCCGACCATGATCATCTCGCCATGCGCCATGTTGATGACGCCGGCGACGCCGAAGATGATGGCGAGACCGAGCGCGGCGATGACGAGGATCGCCACGACGCTGAAGCCGCTGAAAAACTGAGTGATGATCGCCTGCGTCATCATCGCTGCTGCATCCCGGCCGGCGGCCGGCGCGACGGCGGGCGCTCTCTGCCGCCGCCGCGCCGGTGCCGAGCGTTAGAGGTCGATGGTCCCGGAGCGGTTCTTCTCTTCCGTCCAGGGCTTCTTGAGGCGATCCTTCACGCGCTGGTCGGTGAAGTCGCAGGCCTTGTTGGGATAGAGATAGGGGACCCAGGGCTGCGGCCGGATCCAGTCCTCCGACTTCCACACGATGTCGAACTGGCCCTGCTCGTTGGCCTTGCCGATGCGCGCCCAGAGCCAGGTGTGGTGGTTCTTCTCGTCGATCTTCACCTTGCCTTGCGGCGCGGTGAACTCCTGTCCGGGCAGGCCCTCATAGATCAGCGCGTCGGCATCGGTCGATTTGACCTTGGCGATCGCCTGGGCGAGGAAGTAGGTCTGGAAATAGGCCGCCTCCATCACCGCATTGGTCACCGCGTCCTTGCCGTATTTCGCCTTGTAGCGCTCGACGAAGGTTTTGTTCTGCGGCGTGTCGACGCTCTGGAAGTAGTTGAAGGAGGTGTAGTGGCCGACCGCGTTCTCCGGCCCCATCGCCGCAATCTCCTGCTCGGTGGTGATCGGCGTGCAGATCGGAATGTCCTTGGCGGTGATGCCGTACTCCTTGAACTGCTTGTAGAAGGCGACGATCTGGTCGCCGACCAGGTCGGAGAAGACGATATCGGCGCCCGAGGAGGCGATCTTGTTGATGTTGGTCGAGAACTCGGTCGAGCCGAGCGGCGAGTATTCCTCGGCCACCACCGTGCCGCCGTATTTCTGCAGCAGCGCCTTGACCTCGCGGTTGGTCTCCTTGGGATAGATGTAGTTGGCGCCGATGAGATAGAACTTCTTGCGCCCCAGCGTATTCATGATCCAGGGCACGAAATCGTCGAGCTGCTGGTTCGGCACGGCGCCGGTATAGAAGCAGTTCTTGCTGCATTCCTGCGCCTCGTAGAGCGTGGGATAGAGCAGCACGCCGTTATTTTGCTCGAACACCGGCAGCACGGATTGCCGGCTCGCCGAGGTATAGCAGCCGAGCACGGCCACCACCTTCTCCTCGAGCAGCAGGCGCTTGGCCTTCTCGGCGAAGACCTGCACCAGCGATTGCGGATCCTCGATCACCGGCTCGATCTTCTTGCCGAGCACGCCGCCATTGGCGTTGATCTCCTCGATGGCGAGCAGCTCGGCATTGTGCAGCGAGGTCTCGATGATGGCGATGGTGCCGCTCAGCGAGTGCAGGATGCCGACCTTGATGGTGTCGCTTTCCGCCGCCTTGGCGATGTTGCGCAGGAAATGATAGGGCGCGACCCCGCTGGCCAGAATTCCCGCTAGTCCGGCGGCGGAGCCTTTCAAGATTTTTCGTCGACTGGTAGTCATCGGTTTCCCTCCAGTTGCCGAAGCCGAAAAACACAAACGCCCCACGCGTTCTCCCGCAGGAGACCACGTGGGGCGTTTGTGCCCGTATTTCGGCGGCGCCGCTGCCGCCAAGACCGTGAACGGAGGTCGGCGCCCGACTGCAGCGGGACCTCGTTCTGGGATACTGAGTTTGCCCCGAGTCCCGCAGAAAGTGCAACCACTTACCGGCTGCTCTGCGACACCGAGGTCAAGCAATTCAGCTACCAGCCATGTCCGGTTTTGTCAAATATAATGCGACGCACAAAGCGACGCGGGGCGCCCTTCAGGGCGACGGGATCAGCGCGGCGGCGGCGTCAGGCACCGCCGGGGCGGCGGCCTCGCTCAGCTTGACGGTCAGGGCGAGGCCCACCAGCAGGGACAGCACCAGCGCCACGGCGGTCAGCCCGGCATTGAGCCGCGCGGCGGCGGCGTCAAGCTCCTTCATCATCCTGATCAACTCTTTACGCATCACCTGCCTCGGCACGAGAGAACGGGAATCATGGCAGCGCACGCTCTGCCGGCGCCCGGCAGGAGCCTTGATCTCAACCAACGCGCGTAACATGTCCACGACGCCCTCCCCCTCCCGCAAGCGCGGAAGGGGGAGGAGCGCCAGGTCACTTCGCGCTGGCGGGGTCCCAGTACTTCTTCGAGGCGTCGTAGACCGCGTGCGTCCAGGCGCCTTCGGGCTTCTTGGTGATGACCGGCGCGGTCTTCGCCGAGAGCAGGATCGAGACGGTGCGGTCGTAATCGGCGGGCGCGAGATAGCCCAGCGGCTTCTGGATATCGACGAGCTTGGCGATCTCGCCCATCATGCGCTTCTGGTGCTTCTCGGTCTGCGCGCCGGTGGCGTCGTTGTCGAGCACGATCTTGGCGGCCTCGTCCGGGTTCTTGACCGCCCAGGCCCAGCCCTTGTCGGACGCGGCGACGAACTTCGCCAGCTTATCGGCGAAGGCGGGATCCTTGAGTTTGTCGCCATTGGCGTAGAGCCCGTCCTCGAGCACGCCCACACCCTCATCCGTGTATTTGAACACCCGCAAATCGTCGGGCTTGTAGCCGGCGTCGACCACCTGCCAATACTCGTTATAGGTCATGGTCGAGATGCAGGCGGCCTGCTTCTGGATCAGGGGATCGACGTTGAAGCCCTGCTTGATCACCGCCACGCCCTTGGGCCCGCCCTCGGTCGGGATGTTGAGCTTGGCCATCCAGGCGAAGAAGGGATACTCGTTGCCGAAGTACCAGACGCCGAGCGTATGGCCGGGGAAATCGGCCGGCGCCTTGATGCCGCTCGATTTGAGGCAGGTGAGCTCCAACCCCTGGCGCTGAAAGGTCTGCGCGATGTTGACCAGTGGCACGCCCTTCTCGCGCGCCGCCAGCGCCGCCGCCATCCAGTCGACGACGACATCGGCGCCGCCCGCGGCGAGCACCTGCTCGGGCGCGATGTCGGGGCCGCCCGGCTTGATCGTGACGTCAAGCCCGGCCTCTTTGTAGAAGCCCTTGTCCTTGGCGACGTAATAGCCGGCGAACTGCGCCTGGGTCACCCATTTGAGCTGGATGGTGACGGCGTCGGCGGCCTCGGCCGAAGCCGCCCCCGCCAGCAACGCTCCGGCCGTGACGGCCGACAGCAGAATTTTCCTCATCAGATCCCTCCTCCTCCTTATGATCGGCCCGGCGGGCCGCTTACGACACTTTACGAAGCGATGGATGCCAGAACGTCAGGTTGCGCTCGAGCAGCGCGATGCCGCCATAGGCGGCCGAGCCGGTCAGCGCGGCCACCGCGATGGTCGCCCAGACCAGCGGAATGTCCATGCGGCCGACGCTGGCGGAGATGCGGAAGCCCATGCCGTGGATCGGCGTGCCGAAGAACTCGGCGACGATGGCGCCGATCAGCGCCAGGGTCGAGTTCACCTTGAGCGCGGTGAAGATGAAGGGCAGCGCCGCCTGCAGCCGGGCAAAGCGCAGGGTCTGGCCGTAGCTCGCGGCGTAGGTGCGCATGAGGTCGCGCTCGATGCGGCCGAGCGCGCCCAGCCCGGCGATGGTACTGACCAGCATCGGGAAGAAGGTCATGATCACCACCACGGCGGCCTTGGACTGCCAGTCGAAGCCGAACCACATCACCATGATCGGCGCGACGCCGACGATGGGCAGCGCGCTGACGAGATTGCCGATCGGCAACAAGCCGCGCTGCAGGAACGGCACGCGGTCGACCAGCACGGCGGCGAGAAAGCCGGCGCCGCAGCCGATGACGTAGCCGGGCACCATGGATTTGAGGAAGGTCTGGACGAAATCCTCGCCGAGCACCGGCAAGGAGGCGACGAGCACCGCGGCGATGCGGCCGGGCGGCGGCAGCAGCACCACGGGAATGGCCAAGCCCTCGGCGAGCAGCTGCCAGAGATAGAGCAGCCAGAGGCCGAACAGCAGCGGAATGCCGAGATCGACCAGCCGCGAGCGCGTCGCGTCGCCCAAGGCCGCGCCGCGCTCGAGCGCGCGCCAGACGAGCAAGGCCAGCGCCAGCAGGCCGAGCCAGAGGCCGGCGGCGCCCGGGCCGGCAGCGCCGACGGCGAGCAGGAGATAGAGCGCGGCGGCGCCGGCGAGGCTGCCCGCGAGCGCCAGCGCCGCGTCGCTGCGTGCGTCGCCTGCCATCGACGTGGCGGGCCCCTCTCCGCCCCGAAGGGGGGGAGAGGTTGGGTGAGGTGGGGTTTTGCGGCTGCTCGGCAAAGGCCCTGGGATCCCCCACCTCACCCAACCTCTCCGCCCCCAAGGGCGGAGAGGCGCAAGGAGGAGCGCGGCGCAGGCGAGCGCGAGGAGCCAAAGGGCGAGCGGCCATCCCGTCCACCGCGCCTCGCCCAGCGGCAGGGCAAGCGCGACGAGGCCGAGCAGGAGGAAGAGGGCGGCGAGCGGGTCGAGGCGCCTCATGGCCGGCCGCCCATGCGCTCGATGGTGAGGCGCTCGGCCAGGCCGACGGCAGCGACGCAAAGGCCGGCGACCAGCGCCGCGACGACGAGGGCGGCCCAGATCTGCACCGTCTGGCCGTAATAGGAGCCGGTCAGCAGCCTGGCGCCGAGCCCGGCCTGGGCGCCGGTCGGCAGCTCGCCGACGATGGCGCCGACGATGGCCAGCGCCACCGCGACCTTGAGGCTGGAGAAGAGATAGACCACGGCCGAGGGCCAGCGCAGCTTCCAGAAGATCTGGCTGGTGTCGGCATTGTAGGTGCGCACGAGGTCGAGATGGATGGGATCGGGCGAGGTCAGCCCCTTGACCATGCCGATGGTCACCGGGAAGAAGCAGAGATAGGCCGAGATGATCGCCTTGGGCACCA
>JBKQTR010000310.1:0-2526 GCA_052143095.1 Allostellaceae bacterium | reverse complement strand
TCGCTCCGCCAGACTCGCGGCGGTCGCTGCGCGATGCGCGGGTCCCTCCTGTGGACTACCGGGACGAGCTGCACCCGTCCAGTATGTCTCCGAACACCAGTCAACCATCTCCCCGGCCTTTACACCCCAAGGGCGGAGAGGGGGCGCGCGCTTCCTCAGCAATGCTTCGCTCTTGGCGCGAAGGGGGGTGGCTCAACGCTGCCTTGATCGCTATCTATCCGGGCAATGCCTGTCCTGTTCCTGATCGTCTTCATCGACCTTGTCGGCTTCGGCGTCGTCATTCCGCTGCTGCCTTTCTATGGCGTGCATTTCGGCGCCGGCCCGGCCGAGGTGACGTGGATGATGGCGTGCTACTCGCTGGCACAGCTCTTCTCCTCGCCGCTGCTCGGCCGCTTGAGCGACCGGGTCGGGCGCCGGCCGGTGCTGCTGGTGAGCCTCGTCGCCTCGGTCGCCTCCTATCTTTGGCTCGGCTTCGCCGATGCGCTGTGGATGCTGTTCGCCGCCCGCCTGCTGGCCGGCGCCGGCGCTGGCAATATCGCCGCGGCGCAGGCCTATATCAGCGACATCACCACGCCCGAGACGCGCGCCAAGGGCATGGGCATGATCGGTGCCGCCTTCGGCCTCGGCTTCACCGTCGGGCCGGCGCTGGGCGGCCTCATCGCCGGCAGCGAACCCACCGCCGCGGCGCTGGCGCGGCCGGCCTTCCTCGCCGCCGGGCTCTCGGCACTGGCCTTCGTCATCGCGCTGGCCCGGCTCAAGGAGAGCCTGCCGCCGGAAGCGCGCGCCGCGGCGACCCGGCCGAGCCGCTGGCAGGTGGCGAAGGACGTCATGACCCGGCCCATGCTGCGCCGGCTCATTGTGCTGCTCTTCGTCACCGTCACCGCCTTTGCCGGCATGGAGACGACCTTCGCGCTCTGGGCCAGGAGCGCCTATGGCTGGGGGCCGCGCGAGGTCGGCTACAACTTCCTCTTCGTCGGCTTGGTGCTGGTGGCGGTGCAGGGCGGGCTCATCGGCAAGCTCTCGCGCCGCTTCGGCGAGGCGCGGTTGGTGCTGGCCGGCGCCGGCATGATCGCGCTCGGCCTCGCCCTCCTGCCGGCCGCGCTGGCGGTGTGGCGCCTCCTCCTTGTCGACACGCTGCTCGCCCTCGGCATGGGGTTGCTCAATCCCGCGATCACCAGCCTGATCTCGCAGCAGGCGGATATCGACGAGCGCGGCGGCGTCCTCGGCGTGTCGCAATCGGCGAGCAGCCTGTCGCGCATCCTCGGCCCGGCGGCGGCCGGCCCGCTCTTCGAGCTCTGCGGCCGCGACGCGCCCTACTATGCCGGTGCCGTCGTCATGGTGCTGGTGGTGGCGCTGGCCGCGCGCCTGCCGCGCCGCGCCCGCGCGGCGCAGAGCGATCTGCAGCCGTCATGAGCAGCGAGCGCATCGCCGCGCCCAAGCTCGGCTCGGGCTCCGAGGTCGGCCTGCGCCAGGAGCTCAAGGCGGTGCGCAAGCTCGGGCCCTATCTCTGGCCGCGCGATTGGGGCCTGCGCGCGCGGGTGCTCGGCTCGATCGTCCTGCTGGTCGCCGCCAAGGGCGTCAATGTCTACGTGCCGCTGCTCTACAAGGGCGCGGTCGACCGGCTGTCGCCGGGGCATTCTGCGGCGATCACCGTGCCGGTGGCGCTGATCGTCGGCTACGGGCTGGCGCGCGTCGGCGCCCAGCTCTTCGCCGAGTTGCGCGACGCCGTCTTCGCCAAGGTCGGCCAGCGCGCCGTGCGCCGCGTCGCGCTCGCCACCTTCAGCCATCTCCACGCGCTGTCGCTGCGCTTCCATCTCGATCGCCAGACCGGCGGCCTGTCGCGCGCCATCGAGCGCGGCATCCGCGGCACCGAGTTCCTGCTCTCCTACATGCTCTTCAACGTCGTGCCGACGCTGATCGAGATCGCGCTGGTCTGCGGCATCCTGTGGGGCTTCTACGAGGCGAGCTTCGCGCTGGCGACGCTGGCGACCATCCTCGGCTATATCGCCTTCACCTTTGCCGTCACGGACTGGCGCATCAAGTTCCGCCGCGAGATGAACGAGCGCGACAGCGAGGCCAACACCAAGGCGATCGACAGCCTGCTCAATTTCGAGACGGTGAAGTATTTCGCCAACGAGGCGCACGAGGCGGAGCGCTTCGACAAGGCGTTGCGCGCCTACGAGCGTGCCGCGGTCAAGAGCCAGACCACGCTCTCGGCGCTCAATATCGGGCAGGGGATCATCATCGCCGGCGGCCTCGTCACGGTGATGCTGCTCGCCGCGCGCGGCGTCGCGCGCGGCAGCATGACGGTGGGCGATTTCGTGCTGGTGAATTCCTACCTCGTCCAGCTCTACGCGCCCTTGAACGTGCTGGGTATGGTCTACCGCAACATCAAGCAGTCGCTGACCGATCTCGAATCCATGGTCCGGCTGCTGAGCGTGCGCGCCGAGGTGACCGATAAGCCGGGCGCGCCCGATCTGGCGGTGAAAAGGGGCGAGATCGCCTTCGAACGCGTCTCCTTCGCCT
>JBKQTR010000309.1:0-3369 GCA_052143095.1 Allostellaceae bacterium | reverse complement strand
CGGAGGTCAGCTACCTGACCTACGCGCGCATCCGGGAGAGCAAGGTCCTCATCCCAGTATGCGTGGGCCAAGACGCCTACGTGCCGCCACTGCTGCGGCCGCTCGCCCGGCGTGGGATCGAAGAGGTCGACGCCATCGCCGATGCCCTGCTGCATCGCCGGGCGGGTCCACCGCCGGTAGCGAGCGGTGCGACCGGTCGGTGCGAGCGGGTGCTCGTCTCTCTACGGCGGGACGGGGCTTCCGGCGCGCGGGTCCGCGTGCTGCTGGGAGGCGAGGAATACGGCAGCGATGCCCATCCGGCGCTGCCGCGAGTCGTGGTCGCTGCGCACGATGCTTTCCTGAGCGGTTTCCACGCCGCGGCGAGACGCAGGCCGGACGAGGCCTCCCGTGCGTCGATCGAAGCCGAGATGGCCGGGTTGGGCCGCGCCCTGAGAGATTTCTGCCTGCCCGGCGGGGCCGGCGAGGCCATCACCAACCTGGCGGCGGGGTGCGACGTGGGGACCGTGGTCGAGGTCTGCTTCGAGGCGGACGACCCCGAGCTGCTCGGCCTGCCCTTCGAGGCGCTGCGGCTGCCGGACGACCGCCTGCTCGCTACGCTGCCTACCGTGGTCACGCTGCGACGACCCGTGGGGATCGCCATGAAGCCGCAGTCACCGCTGGCGGGACCGATCAAGATCCTCATCGCGGTCGGCGCCCCCGACGAGGGCCACACCGGCTCCGCCGTGCTCGACTACGAGCGGGAGCTGCAGAACATCCTCGACGCGGTGGAGGTGGCCCAGCGGCATGAGAACGTCGAGGTGCGCATCCTCGAGGTGGGCCATCCCAAGGTCATCGCGGCGGCGATCGAGCGGGACGTCTACCATGTGCTTCACCTCTCCTGCCACGGCGGCCCGGGGCAGCTCGAACTCGAGGACGAAGACGGCAAAGCCGTTCCCACCACGGCGAAGGATCTCATCGAGCCCATCCGGCGCCAGGGCCGACCGCTGCCGTTGGTGTTCCTGAGCGCCTGCCACGGCGGCATGCAGAGAGAGCAGACGGCGAGTTTCTCGGAGTCGCTGCTCCGCGCCGGCGTGCCCTGTGTGGTCGCCATGCAGACGTCGGTCAGCGACCACTACGCCACCCAACTGGCTCGCGCGTTCTACCAGCACCTGCCCCGCCGCGAACCCCCGCTGGTCAGCCGCGCGCTGGCCGAGGCGCGCAAGGAGGTCGAGCAGGCTCGGCTCCAGGCCGTCCAGCATCACGCGCCTCCCGCCGAGACGCAGCCGGAGTACGCCACCGCCGCGTTGTACGTGGCGGGCGACGAGGTGCCGCTGGCGGACTTCTCCCTGGACAAAGAGGCGCTCGGCGAACGACCGGTGTACCACGTCGCGGGCCCGGTACCACAGCTCCGCATCGACGACCTGATCGGGCGGCCGCGGGAGTTGCGCGAGACCCTACGGAGCTTGCGCGACCCCGCGCGCCGCCATGCTGGCGTCGTCCTCACCGGGCTCGGCGGCGTGGGCAAGAGCGCGGTGGCCGGGCGCGTGATGCAACGGCTCAAGGAGGACGGCTGGCGGGTGGCCGCACACGCGGGTCGCTTCGACCTGCGGGCGATCGCCGCCAGCCTGGGCGCGGTGCTCCTCAGGTCCAAACGCAACGAGTTGCAACAGCAGGCCGACTTGCTGCGGTCGGCAAACCTCGACGACGGAGCACGCTTCCATCTCCTCTGTGAGACCCTGGCCGAAGATCCCGTGGTGCTGGTGCTCGACGACTTCGAGCAGAACCTCTCCGTGGGCGGCGGTGCCTTCCTCGACCCCAACGTCCGCCTGTTCTTCGGACTGCTGGCCCAGAACGCGTCGCGTGGCCGACTGCTCCTCACCTGCCGCCACCCCGTCCCGGGCATGGAGGCCGACCTCCATGAGGTCCCCATCGGCCCGCTCAGCCCGGCCGAGGCCCGCAAGCTGGTGCAGCGCCTGCCCAGGCTGAGGGAACGCGCGCCCGTCGAGATCGCTCAGGCGCTGCGCGTGATCGGGGGGCATCCGCGCATCTTGGAGTTCCTCGACGGCCTGCTTCACGACGGAGAGGGCCGCCTGCCTCACGTCACCAAGAAGCTTCGGGAGGCGCTCGATGCCACCGGGATCGACCTGGAGACTCCGGCGGCGAGCCTCGACGACCGGTTGCAGCAGGCGGTGCTCTTGGGGATGCGCGACGTGTTGCTCAAGGAGTTGGTCGAGATCGTGCGTGGCAACGGCGACGCCGACCTACTGTTTCAAGCCGCCGTTTCCACACTCCCGACCTCGCCCGCGGGCCTCGCGCACATGCTCGCGGACGGCCCCGCGGACGCCACGCGCGTTCGACGAGCCCTCGCACGACTGGCGGATCTGTCGCTGGTCTACCGCTTCCCGGACGGCTCGGCCTGGGTCCATCGCTGGACCGCCCAAGGGCTTGCCGCGATCGATGACTCGACCACTCACGCCGAGCGGTGCAACCGCGCCGGCCGCTATCGCCAGTGGCGGGTGGAGCACGAAAGCCACGACCTGGGCGATGCGATCGAAGCCGTTCGGAATTTTCTCGCCGGGCGCGACTTCGACGCTGCCGTGGAGGTCGCACACACCTGCTTCGATGCCCTGCGCCGGTTCCGACAGTCGGTGGGGATCGCAGCGTTGGCGAGCGAGGTGCTCGAAACCCTCCCCGGCGATCACGCCGGTTACGCCACTGTCGCCGACGAGGAGGCCCAAGCACACCTCGCGCTGGGGCTGACGGAGCGTGCGTTCGAACGGTACGAGGTGCTGCTCGAAGCGATCGAAAGGCGAGCCCAGGCCGAGCCCGACCGCGCCGATTACCAGCGTGACCTCTCCGTCTCCTACAACAAGATGGGCGACCTCTACCGCGCCCTCGGTCAGGGCGACCAGGCGCGGGACGCCTACCTCAAGTCCCTCGCCATCGCCGAGCGTCTGGCCCAGGCCGAGCCTGACCGCGCCGATTACCAGGTGGACCTAGCGAGCTCCCTAACCAGAGTCGGCATTGCCGGCGGTTCGTTCGCACCCGAGCCCATCGAGCGGGCGCTCGCGATCCTCCTGACGCTCCAGGAAGCAGGACGACTCGCGCCAGATCACGAATCCACGATCGCCGAGTTACGGGAACTGCTTCGTGTGGGAGGAATCCAATAAATAACTTGTAAAGATAAACTGATGCTCCATCGGCTGGAAGCCGGTGGGTTCGCAAGTCGGCTGGAAGCCCGACTGTTTGTTGTCTCGGCGGGGAGCGTCCCCAGGGCCGTTTGATTCTCAGATTGGTCTTGACAGGATTTCCAGTGTCTCGTGGGGGTGGCAGACGTAGTGACGCGTGGCGGCCGCGGCGCTCCTGTAGCCCCGCTGGTTGAAGACGACG
>JBKQTR010000308.1:0-22488 GCA_052143095.1 Allostellaceae bacterium | reverse complement strand
CCCCGACCCGACGCTTGAACATCGCGGTACTGACGATGAACGCGAAAATGGTCGGCACCGCGACGATGGCGATGACCGTGAACGGCAGCGAATAGAACGGCTTCCAGAACAGCGGCACCTCGGTGATCTGGTTCCAGTCCATGAAATCGGGAATGCCAGGGGTCGACTGGATCTTGGTGGTCACCGGATCGGAGGCCTCGAGCTTGAGATACATCGCCATACAGTAGCCACCGAGACCGAAGAAGACGCCCTGGCCAAGGCTCAGGATGCCGGTATAGCCCCAGCACAGCACCAGGCCGACCGCCACGAAGGCGAGCGTCAGATACTTGCCGACCAGGTTGAGACGGAAGTTGTCGATCGCGAGCGGGAGCACGACGAGGATGAGCAGGGCGACCAGCGCGAAGCCGATGAGCTCGAGCGATCGCCTGCCGAGGAGCGAGTCCGACATGGCGCTTCTCACCTTCTGACTTTGAGGACGAACAGGCCCTGCGGACGCAGCATCAGGAGCCCGATGACGATGAGCAGGGTCAGCACCTTGGCCATCGAGCCGGACAGGAAGAACTCGAGGGTCGACTGCGACTGCGAGATGGTCAGTGCCGACGCGATGGTGCCGAGCAGGCTCTGCGCGCCGCCGAACACCACGACCAGAAAGGTGTCGACGATGTAGAGCTGGCCGGCGGTCGGTCCGGTCGAGCCGATCATCGTGAACGCGCTGCCGGCGATGCCGGCGATGCCGCAGCCCAGCCCGAACGTCAGGCGGTCGATCCGCCTGGTGTCGATGCCGACCGCTTCGCTCATGATGCGGTTGGTGACCACGGCGCGCACCTGCAGCCCCCATCGCGATCGGTACATCAGCAGCGCCACCACGATGGTGATGAGCACGGTCAGCCCCATCACGAACAAGCCGTTGATCTGCACCTCGATCGTATCAGTGACGTTGAGAGATCCCATCATCCACGGCGGCAGCTCCACTCCGACCTCGCGTGCCCCGAAGATCGAGCGATAGGCCTGCTGCAGGATAAGGCTCAGGCCCCAGGTGGCGAGCAAGGTATCGAGCGGTCGATTGTAGAGGTGCCGGATCATCAGCCACTCGACCGCCAGTCCGAGCGCGCCGGCGGCCACGAAAGCCACCGCCATGGCGACGAAGAAGTAGCCGCCGTACAATCCGTTAGGTCTGTGTGAGATGCGACGTCAGATATGTCATGTAGGCACCGAGGATCATGAACTCGCCGTGCGCCATGTTGATGACGCCCATCTGGCCGAAGATGATGGCGAGCCCGAGGGCCATCAGGACGAACACCGAGAACAGAATCAGCCCGGCAAAGCCCTGCATCACCAGGATCGAGCCGAGATCACCGAAGGAATAGCCAAACAGCATCATTTTGCTCCGTCAGGCCACGATCGTCGTCTTCAATATTCTCCATCGTCATCCCCGCGAAAGCGGGGATCCAGTAGTCGTTCATCGTGCGATCGAGCGCCGGCGCCGACCACAATCAACCAAGGCGTACTGGGTCGCCCCGCTTTCGTCGGCGATGACGACAGAGAATGTTTGGTGATGCCAACCTCGGGATCGTGGGTCACGCCTTTACTGATAGCCCTTGGGGAACGGATCGGGCTCCATCAACTCGGCGGTCTCGTAGATCAGATCGTATTGGCCGTCGGACCTGGCGCGGCCGACCCGGGTCTTGCTCCACAGATGATGGTTCTCGTGGATGCGGACGTAACCTTCGGGCGCACCCTTGAACTCGACGCCCGGCGAGGCTGCCGCGACCTTGTCGATGTCGAAGCTGCCGGCCTTCTCGACGGTGAGCTTCCACAGCCAGGGACCGAGATAGGCGGCCTGGGTGAAGTCGCCGATGACGATCTCGTTGCCCCACATCTTCTTGAACGCCGCGACGAAGGCCTTGTTGTTGGCATTATCCAGCGACTCGAAGTATTTCATGCAGGCGTAGGCCCCGACGATGTTCTCGCCGCCGATGCCGAGGATCTCGTCCTCGGTGACCGAAATCGTCAGCAGCTTCTGCTTGTTGACGAGATCGACGCCGGCCGCCTTGAGCTGCTTGTAGAAGGCGACGTTGCTGCCGCCGACGATGATGGCATAGATCACATCGGGCTTTTTCAGCTTCATCTTGTTGATGACCGAGTTGAACTCGGTGCTGCCGAGCGGGAAATACTCCTCGCCGACGACCTCAAGCTTGAGGAAGTTCTCGATGTGCTTGCGCGCGATCTTGTTCGAGGTGCGCGGCCAGATGTAGTCGGAGCCGAGCAGGTAGAAGGTTTTGGCGCCCTTCTCCTTCTCGATCCAGTTGAGCCCGGCGATGATCTGCTGCGTCGCCTCCTGGCCCTCGTAGAAGACGTTCTTCGATTGCTCGAGACCTTCGTAGAAGGTCGGGTAGTAGAGGATGCCGTTATATTGCTCGAACACCGGCAGCACCGCCTTGCGCGAGGCCGAGGTCCAGCAGCCGAACACCGCCGCGACCTTGTCGTTGACCAGCAGCTTGCGCGACTTCTCCGCGAAGGTCGGCCAGTCGCTCGCGCCATCTTCCTGGATGAACTTGATCTTGCGGCCGAGCACGCCGCCCTGGGCATTGATCTGGTCGATCGCGAGCTTCTCCGCCTCGACCGAGCCGGTCTCGCTGATCGCCATGGTGCCGGTGACGGAGTGCAGGATGCCGACCGTCACCGTGTCGTCGGCGACGGCGAGCCCGGTGGTGTTGACGGCGGCGGTGGCCGGCGCCGCGGCGAAGCTGCTGCGCGGCAGGAGCGCCGCCGCCGGCAACGCCGCCATCCCCATGAGAAGCTTGCGTCGGGTGGCCGATTGAAGCGTCGAGCGGTGATCACGTGCGGTCATTGGGTCCCCCTGGTTTCCGGGCCGGCTGCGGCATGACGAGGAAGCGCCGCGGTCGAAGGGGATCGTCACGGCTCTTGTGCGACGCAGCAATACGTCGATCGACGCATACGGCAATCGACGTATGCGTCGAATGACGTATATCGAGCCAGGGCCGCAGCCCCTAGGCTCTAGGGCAATGGGTTGGAGGTGTGTCCGGGTCGTCGGGCAGCGCTGCCTCCAGCCCGAACCGGTGCACGCCAATGTTCATTTTTATTTTTTATATCAGTTATTTATCTGATCGCTGCGGCAATTGCTCCGAGCCGTGGCGATGAGCCTCGGCGTGGTGGAACGAGGCCGCGGCACGGCATCGCAGGCGCCGGTTCGCGGCAGCGGGCCGGGCCGGGCGCGGTGCTGCTCCGATCCCCTTGCATCATTGTTGCGTTGCACCATAGAGTGACCGACAAGGGCTTGTCGGGAGCCCCGGGGGCCTGAGCGACGATGGCGGCGCGACAGAGAATCCTTCGCGTGCGGCGCGAGTACAACCAGTGGGTCGCCAACCAGACCCTGGAGGATTACGCGCTGCGCTTCACCGCCAAGAAGGCGCGGCGCTGGTCGTCGTTGCGCGTCGCCAACACCGCGCTCGGCGCCATCTCGTTTCTCGCGCTCGAGGCGATCGGCGGCACGATCACGCTGAGCTGCGGCTTCACCAACGCGGTCGCGGCGATTCTGGCGGTGGGGCTGGTGATCTTCTTCACGGGCTTGCCGATCAGCTATTACGCGGCGAAATACGGCGTCGACATCGATCTGCTGACCCGCGGCGCCGGCTTCGGCTATATCGGCTCGACCGTCACCTCGCTGATCTACGCCTCCTTCACCTTCATCTTCTTCGCGATCGAGGCCGTCATCATGTCGATGGCGCTCGAGAAATGCTTCGGCGTGCCGCTCGCCATCGGCTACGTCATCAGCGCGCTGGTCGTCATCCCGCTGGTGACGCACGGCATCACCTTCATCAGCCGCTTTCAGCTCTGGACGCAGCCGGTCTGGGCGGTGCTGCACGTCCTGCCCTTCGTCTTCATCGCCGCCTACAGCGCGGATTCGTTCCAGGGATGGACCGGCTTCGTCGGTCGATCGGAGCGCGGCGCCGCGGGCTTCGACCTCGTGCTGTTCGGCGCCGCCGCCTCGGTCGTGCTGTCGCTGATCGCGCAAATCGGCGAACAGGTGGATTTTCTCCGCTTCCTGCCGCCGGAGCGCCCCGGCAACCGGCTCGGGCGGTGGACCGCGCTGCTCTCGGCCGGCCCGGGCTGGATCGTGCTTGGCACGCTGAAGCTGCTGGCCGGCTCGTTCCTCGCCTATCTCGCCCACGAGCACGGCGTTTCCCTCGACGACGCGGCGCAGCCGACCGAGATGTACGCGGTCGCCTTCCAGTACATGATCCCGGCGCCGGGCGCGGCGGTGGCGCTCGCCGGGGTCTTCGTCGTCGTCTCGCAGCTCAAGATCAACGTGACGAACTCCTACGCCGGCTCGATCGCCTGGTCGAATTTTTTCTCGCGCCTGACGCACCGGCATCCCGGCCGCGTCGTCTGGCTGGTCTTCAACGTCACCATCGCCCTGCTGCTGATCGAGCTCGGGGTCTACTCGGCGCTCGAGCAGATCCTCGGGCTCTATTCCGCCATCGCCGCCGCCTGGGTCGGCGCCATCGTCGCCGATCTCGCGATCAACAAGCCGCTCGGCCTCAGCCCGCCCCATATCGAGTTCAAGCGGGCGCATCTCTACGACGTCAACCCGGTCGGCGTCGGCGCCATGCTGCTGGCGAGCCTCGCGGCGGCGCTGGCGTTTGCCGGCCTCTTCGGCGCCACCGTGAAGGCGTTCACGCCCTTCGTGGCACTTGCCGTGGCGTTCGTCGCGGCGCCGATCATCGCCTACGCCACCGACGGCAAGTACTACATCGCCCGCAAGCCGCGCCGCGCCTGGGCGGGCGAGACGGCGATCCGCTGCTGCATCTGCGAGAATCGGTTCGAGCCGGAGGACAGCGCCTTCTGCCCGGCCTATGCCGGGCCGATCTGCTCGCTCTGCTGCTCGCTCGACGCGCGATGCCACGACCTTTGCAAGCGCGGCGGCAGGATATCCTCCCAACTCACGGCGCTGCTCGGCGCGCTGCTGCCGGCGCCGCTCGCCGTGCGGCTTGATTCGCGGCTCGCGCGCTATCTCGGACTGCTGCTGCTGCTGGGATCGACGATCGGCATGACGCTGGCCGTGATCTACCTGCAGATCGCGCCCAGCTCGGACGTCTCCAGCGACATCATCCGCGCGGCGTTCTGGAAGATCTTCTTCCTGCTGCTCATCATCGCCGGGATCGCCGCCTGGATCTTCGTGCTGACCCAGGAGAGCCGCCGGGTCGCCGAGGAGGAGTCGAGCCGCCAGACCACGCTGCTGATGCGCGAGATCCAGGCGCACAAGCGAACCGACGCGCAGCTGCAGAAGGCCAAGGAAGCCGCCGAGGCGGCGAACCTCGCCAAGAGCCGCTACGTCGTCGGCCTCAGCCACGAGCTGCGCACACCGCTCAACGCGGTGCTGGGATATGCGCAGCTGCTCGAGCGCGACGCCACCATCCCGCCCCACCGCCGCGACGCGATCACCGTGATCCGCCGCAGCGGCGAGCATCTCGCGGGGCTGATCGAGGGGTTGCTCGACATCTCGAAGATCGAGGCCGGAAGGCTGC
Source organism: Allostellaceae bacterium (assembly GCA_052143095.1). Lineage (GTDB taxonomy): Bacteria > Pseudomonadota > Alphaproteobacteria > ATCC43930 > CGMCC-115725 > DAHUYF01. Next base: position 16,939 of record JBKQTR010000308.1, on the reverse strand, counting down.
GCCTCAATTACGAGGAAGTCCGCATCGCCGAATTCCTCGACCAGATCGTCGACATGTTCCGCCTGCAGGCGGTGGCCAAGGGCATCGACTTCCTGTTCGAGCGGCCGCCGCGGCTGCCGGCGGCGGTCCACACCGATCCCAAGCGCCTGCGCCAGATCCTCATCAACCTGCTGTCGAACGCGATCAAGTTCACCGAGGCGGGCCACGTCACCCTGCGCGTGCGCTATCGCAGCCAGATCGCCGAAATCGAGATCGAGGATACCGGCGTCGGCATCGGCGAGGCGGATATCCGGCGCATCTTCGAGCCGTTCGAGCGCGTCGAGGTGCCGGGCGGCCAGGTCAGGCCGGGGATGGGGCTCGGGCTCACCATCACCAAGCTGCTCACCGAGATCATGGGCGGCGACATCGCGGTGACCAGCGCGCCGGGCCGCGGCAGCGTCTTCCGGGTGAAGCTGCTGCTGGCCGAGATCGACCGGCCGCGGCTCGCCGCGCCGGTGCGCGCGTCGATCCGCGGCTATGCCGGGCGGCAGCTCGCGGTGCTCGTCGGCGACGACGACCCCGTGCATCGCGGCCTGATGCAGGAGATCCTGGGACCGCTGGGCTTCGCGCTGCTCGAGGCGCCGGACGGCGCCGCCTGCCTGCGTCTTGCCGAGGAGCACCGGCCCGACATCGTGCTGCTCGACATCTCGATGCCGGGGCTGGACGGCTGGACGGTGGCGCGGACGCTGCGGCAGCTCGGCCATGACGAGACGACGATCATCATGATCTCCGCCAACGCCGTCGAGCCCGACCGCAGGGCGCAGGTGCTCTATGACGATTTCATGGTGAAGCCGATCGACGTGCAGCGCTTCCTGGAAAGCCTGGCGCGGCTGCGCAAGATCGACTGGAGCTACGATCCGCCGGTGCCGGGATCGCCCGAGCCGGCCGCGCCTCACTTCGCGCGCACCGAGATCCGGCCGCAGCACATCGCCGAGCTGCGCCGGCTCGGTCGCATCGGCTATGTCCGCGGCATTCAGGCGAAGCTGGACGAGATCGAGAGCGAGGACCCGGCATGCCATGCCTTTGTCGCGCATATGCGCGCGCTGGTGAAGGATTTCGAGTTCGCCCGCTACATGGCGGCGCTGGAAACCCTGGACAGCGCCGATGCATGACGGCAAGCGGCGGGATATCGCCATCGTCGTCGACGATTCGCCCGAGACGCTCCGCTTTCTGACCGACGCGCTCGAAGAAGCCGGCTTCACCGTGCTGGTGGCGCTCGCCGGCGCCAACGCGCTGGCGCTGGCGCAGGAGGTGACGCCCGACATCGTGCTGATGGACGCGGTCATGCCGGGCATGGACGGTTTCGAGACTTGCCGCCGCCTCAAGGCGAACAAGCATCTCGCCTTCGTGCCCGTGATCTTCATGACCGGGCTCAGCGAGACCGAGCACATCGTCAAGGGGCTCGAGGCCGGCGGCGTCGATTACGTGGCGAAGCCGATCGTGCCCGACGAGCTCATCGCCCGCATGCACGTCCATCTCACCAATGCGCGGCTTGGCCAGAGCGCGCGCAACGCGCTCGACGCCGCCGGGCGGTTCCTGCTCGCGGTCAACCGCGCCGGCCGCGTGCTGTGGTCCACGCCGCAGGCGAGCAAGCTGCTGGGCGCGGCCTTTTCCGCCTTCGCCGTCGACGGCTTCGAGCTGCCGGCGGAGATCATGCAGTGGCTCGCCAGTATCCGCGAGCGTGGCGCCGGCGCCGCCGGCGAGCCGCCGGTGGCCTCGGCCGCCGGCAGCGACCGGCAGTTCCAGCTCTCCTATATCGGCCAGATCGGCGCCGACGAATTTCTGCTGCGGCTGATCGAGAGCGACCCCGCCAGCGAGGAAATTCTGCTGCGGCAGCGCTTTTTGCTGACGGCGCGCGAGGCGGACGTGCTGGTCTGGGTCGCGCGCGGCAAATCCAACCGCGACATCGGCGAGATCCTGGGCTTGAGCCCGCGGACGGTGAACAAGCATCTCGAGCAGATCTATTCCAAGCTCGGCGTCGAGAACCGCACGTCGGCCGCGGCGCAGGCGCTGCGCGCGCTCGACGGCCGCTGAACCGCCACCTCAGCCGCGCGCGATGATCAGCAACGCGCCGCTCGCCTCGCCCGGCGGCACCAGCAGCGTGCCGTCGGCCGCCTCCTCATAGGCCAGCTGCCATTGCGTCAGGTGATCGGCGGTGCGGCCGAGATCCTCGCTGACCAGGCTCAACGCCGCCATCGCCGGTAGAGGACGGTCGAGCGCGATCTCGGCCTCGGGATAGAGCGCCGAGATATCGTCGGGCGTGGCGAAGACGAGGCGATGGCTGCCGACATGGAGGGTAAGCACCTCGTCGGTCGTGACCACGTCCGCGCCGAAGAGCCGCTCATAGGCCTCGCGCAAGGGCTCGGTGGCCGCCACCATCACCGTGACCCCGGCGATGCCGACGACGCCGTTGGCATGCACAAGCCATTGCGGCCGCCGCACGAGCTCGGGGGTGAGATGCTGGCAGATGAAGGCGGAGAGCGCCGGCGTCTCGGCCGGCGGCAGCGAGACCAGCTTGAAGCGCGGCAGCACCGTGCCTTCCGGCAGCTCCAATTGCCGCGACAGGTCGCGCGGCGCCGTCGGATGCAAGCCGCGGTGCCGGAGCTCCGCCGCGGTGGCGTCGCCCGAGCGCGTGGCGAAGGCGAGGCCGCGCAAGCCCTCGCCGTCGCGCAGGAACGCGTCGAGCCCGCCCGAGCCTTGCGCCGCGTCGACCACGCCCAGCAGCTCGATGTAGTCATGCGCGAACATGACGCAGTAATTGCCGGTGCCCTGCTGCAGGTGGCGGCCGCGCGGCGTCAGCGTGAAGCCGAGCCGCGTCCAGGCCATGCGCGCGCGATCGAGGTCGTCGACGGCGATCAGGACATGGTCGATGCCGGAGAGCGACTGGGCCGTCACCGCAAGCTGGCCTCGATGTTGCCGCCATCGACGGTGACGATCGCCGCGGTGGTCGCGCGCGCCTGCGCCAGGAAGACGAACGCGTCGGCCACGTCCTCGGCGGCGACCTCGCGGCGCAGCAGGTTGCCGCTCATATAGGTCTCGGCCGAGACGCCGCGGGCGCGCGAGCGCGCATCGATCATCGCCTCGGTGAGAAGACCGCTGCGGATCCGGTCGGCGTTGACCGCGTTGGCGCGGATGCCGTCGCCGCCGTGATCGAGCGCGTATTGTTTCATCAGCGACAGCGTCGCCGCCTTGGGCAGGCCGTAAGGACCGAAATCGCGGCCGGGATTGACCGCCTGCTTGGAGACGTTGAACAGCAGCGCGCCCCCCGTCCCTTGCGCCCGCATCAGGCGCACCGCGTTTTGCGCCACGGCCTGATGGGCGAAGAAATTGAGCTCGAAGGAGCGGCGCAAGGTCGCGTCGTCGACCTCGCCGATCGCGCCTTGCCAGGCGGCACCGGCGTTCGAGACCGCGATGTCGACGCCGCCGAACGCCTCGGCGACGCGGTCGAAGGCCGTGCGCACCGCCGCCGCGTCGGTGACGTCGCAGGCGAGCGCCAGCGCCGCGCCGCCGGTCGCCTTCGCCACGGCACGGGCGGCGTCGGCATCGCGGTCGAGCACCGCCACTTCCGCCCCGGCGCGCGCCATGGCCTTGGCGGTGGCGGCGCCGATGCCGCTGCCGCCGCCGGTGACCACGCAGACCTGGCGGGCGAGCGGCTTCTCGGCGGATTTGCCGAGCTTCGCCTGCTCCAGCGACCAATACTCGACATCGAACATGTCGGCCTCGTCGACGCAGTCATAGCGGCCGATCGCCTCCGCGTCGGTGATGACGGCGATGGTGTTCTCGGCGATGTCGGCGGCGACCGCCGCGTCCTTGGCCGAGGCGCCGAGGCCGAAGAGCCCGAGCCCCGGCACGAGCACGACGCGCGGCAGCGGGTCGAGCTCGGTCTTGGGCGGGGCCTGGCGTGCATTGTGCCGGCGGAAATATGCGTGATAGCGCCCGGCATAGGCCTCGAGCGCGCCGGCAACCGCCTTGCGCCAGGCCTCAAGCCCGCCGGCCGGCGGCGGCGGCACGAGCAGCGGCCAGTTCTTGGTGCGGATGGTGTGATCGGGCGTCGCCACGCCGACCTGCGAATAGCGCTCGAGCTCGGCGCCGTTGACGTAGTTGAGGATCTCCGGCGAGCGGCGGAAGCAGAGGATTTGCCGCTTGGCGATGCCGGCGGCGCGGTCATTGGCGATGGCTGAGAGGCCGCGCAGCACCGGCGCCACCTCGGCTGCCGGCGCGGAGGCCGGCGGCAGCGACGCCGTCGCGAAGACATTGCGCCGTCCGCGCTTCAGCCGCTCCTCGGCGAGGCTGACCATGGCGATCATGCGCTCATAGGCCTCGCGCGCATCGGCGCCGAAGGTGAAGATGCCGTGCTTCAGCAGGATCAGCCCCTCGACGCCGGGCTCGGCGTCGTAGATCTCCGCCGCCCGCTTCGCCAGCGCAAAGCCCGGCATGATATAGGGCACGAGCGCCATGCGCCCGTCATAGACCTCGCGGCACAGCGCCTCGCCCTCCGGCTGGTCGGTGAGCGCCAGCACCGCGGTCGAATGCGTGTGGTCGACGAATTTCTGCGGCAGGAAGGCGTGCAGCAGCGTCTCGACCGAAGGATTGGGCGCGGCGCTGTCGAAGAGATTGCCGCGCTGGGCATTGACCATGTCCTCATCAACCAGGCGGTCGAGCCGGCGCAGCTGGCGCAACGGCGCGAGCCGCACTGCCGGCAGCCCGGCCGGCTCGATATTGCCCATGTCCCAGCCCGAGCCCTTGACGCACAGCACCTCCACGGTCTCGCCGAGGACATCGCGCATCGTCGTCTTGACCGAGCTGTTGCCGCCGCCATGCAGCACGAGCCGGGGATCGCCGCCGAGCAGCCGCGTGGTGTAGACGCGCAACGCCAGATCGCGCGAGACGCCCTTATCGGCGTAGCGGCTGACGATGGCTTCGGCGTCTTGATCGGACCAGAGGCTTTTCATGCGTCGGTGCTTTCCACGGCCGCGCCTACTCGCCCGCCAACCGCACCCGCCGCTCCGGGAACAGCGACAGCAGCCCGTCGCGCGAGGCGGCGCAAACGCCGCGTTCGGTGATGAGGCCGGTGATGAGCCGTGCCGGGGTCACGTCGAAGGCGTAGTTGGCGGCGGGGCTGCCCTCCGGCACGAGCCGCACGCGCGCGGTGGCGCCGTCGGGCAGCCGGCCCGCGATCTCGATCACCTCGGCGGCATCGCGCTCCTCGATCGGGATGTCGCGCACGCCATCCTCGATCGACCAATCGATGGTCGTCGACGGCAGCGCGACGTAGAACGGCACGCCATTATCATGCGCCGCCAGCGCCTTGAGATATGTCCCGATCTTGTTGGCGACGTCGCCCGAGGCGGTGGTGCGGTCGGTGCCGACGATGCAGAGATCGACGCGGCCATGCTGCATGAGATGGCCGCCGGCATTGTCGACGATCACGGTATGCGCGACGCCGTGCTGGCCAAGCTCCCAGGCGGTGAGGCTCGCGCCTTGGTTGCGCGGCCGCGTCTCGTCGACCCAGACATGAAGCGGGATGCCCTGCTCATGCGCGGCATAGACCGGCGCCAGCGCCGTCCCCCAATCGACCGCCGCGAGCCAGCCGGCATTGCAATGGGTGAGCAGCTCGACCGGCCGGCGCTTGCCCGCCTTCTCCCAGGCGGACGCGATCAAGCCGAGACCGTGGCTGCCGATGGCGCGGCTGATGGCGACATCCTCCTCGGCGATCTCGCCGGCGCGCCGATAGGCCGCGGCGGCGCGCGCCGCCGGCGCCAGCGGCTGCAGCAGCGCCCGCATCTCCTCGAGCGCCCAGCGCAGATTGACCGCGGTGGGCCGCGTCGCCAGCAGCGTGCGGCAGGCCGCATCGAGCGCCGCATCCGACGCCGCCTCGCGCATCGCCAGCGCCACGCCGTAAGCGGCGGTGGCGCCGATCAGCGGCGCGCCGCGCACCAGCATGGCGCGGATGGCATGCGCCGCCTCGGCGAGCGTGCCAAGCCGCACGGTGACGAGCTCGTGCGGCAGCCGGGTCTGGTCGATGATGCCGACGGCGGCGCCATCGGGCTCGAGCCAGATCGTGCGCATCGGCGTGCCGCGGACGTTCATGCCTGCTCCCAGCCGGGCAAGAGGGCTGCCCGCATCATATCGCCCCGGCCCGCCCGGTGCCAGAAGCGGGGGCGCTCAGCGCTTGGCAAGCACGCGGCCGGCCACCGCGTCGAGCTTCGCCATGACCGCGGGATCGCGCGCCTCGGGCGCGGTGATGAGCGCGTTGTCGAGCGCGTGCTGGCAGCCTTGCGGGCATCGGCCGCGCTGCTGCCCCAGCAGCGGCACGACCGATTTGACCAGCGCGCTTGCCCGCTCGGCATTGGCGAGCAGCACGCCGACGATCATCTCGACGGTGACGTGGTCGTGATCGGGATGCCAGCAGTCGAAATCGGTGACCATGGCGACGGTGGCGTAGCAGAGCTCGGCCTCACGCGCGAGCTTGGCCTCCGGCATGTTGGTCATGCCGACCACCGAGCAGCCCCAGCCGCGATGCAGGTTGCTCTCGGCGAGCGTCGAGAATTGCGGACCCTCCATGCAGACATAGCTGCCGCCGCGATGGAGGACGATCCCGGCCGCCGCGCCGGAAGCGGCCAGCGCATCGCCGACGCGCGCGCAGACGGGATGGCCGAAAGCGACATGGGCGACGAGGCCGGTGCCGAAGAAGCTTTTGGCGCGCGCGAAGGTGCGGTCGATGAACTGGTCGACCAGGACGAAGGTGCCGGGCGGCAGCTCCGCCTTGAGGCTGCCGACGGCGGAGAGCGAGATCAGCTCGGTGACGCCGGCGCGTTTCAGCGCGTCGATATTGGCGCGGAAATTGATCTCCGAGGGCGGGATGCGATGGCCGCGACCGTGGCGCGGCAGGAAGACGACGCGCGTGCCGGCGAGCGTGCCGAAGCACAGCTCGTCCGACGGCTCGCCGAAGGGCGACGGCACCCGGCGCCACTCGATGTCGACGAGCCCGTCTATCTGATAGAGCCCGCTGCCGCCGATGATGCCGATGACCGGTGTGGATGCCATGGCCGAACCGTCCCCCGTTGCCGCTCTACGGTATGTACATATCCCGAAAAACGTTGCAGTTCCCGCAACTTATTTCGCCGTCCCCGCGCAAGCGGGGACCCAGGGAAAGCGCTCCGCTCACTGCATTTGATGCCCCTGGATGCCCGCCTTCGCGGGCAAGGCGATCGTTGAGGGGTGCGCTGCAGTGAGATTTGGACGCGCCCTAGCATTGCCGCACCGTCAGTGTTCCAGCCGCGCCGGCTCAGGGCAACAGCGAAGTGGCGGCGGCCCGGAGACGAAAACGGCGGCGCCGATCGTGGCGCCGCCGGTTTTCGTGCCAGCCTGCCGGGTTCAATGCAGCTCGGCCCAGATCTGCCGCTTGGCGCCGTAGAGCACGCCGGTCATCACCAGCAGGAAGATCAGCACCTTGGCGCCGGTGAACTTCCGCTGCTCCATCGTCGGCTCCGAGGCCCAGGTGAGGAAGGTGGCGACATCGTGCGCCTCCTGCGTCAGCGTCGGCTTGGTGCCGTCGGCATAGGGCACGTCGTTGCCGGCGAGCGGCGGCGGCATGGCGATCTGGTGGCCGGGGAAAGACTCGTCGTACTGCATGTTATCGCCCATCGTGATGCCCGGCGGCGGGTTCTTGTAGCCCTGCAGCAGCGCGTCGAGGTAATTGGCGCCGCCTTCGCGCGCCTTGATGATGAGCGAGAGATCGGGCGGCAGCGCGCCGTTGAGCGCGGCGCGCGCCGCCTGCTCGTTTGGAAACGGCGCGACGAACTTGTCGGAGGGGCGCCCGGGGCGCTGGAACATCTCGCCCTTGTCGTTGGGCCCGTCGGTCACCTGCTGGCCGGCGGCGATCGCCTTGATCTCGTCCTCGCTATAGCCGATGCCGGCGAGATCGCGGTAGTGCAGCAGGTTCATCGCATGGCAGTGCGAGCAGACTTCCTCATAGACCTCGAAGCCGCGCTGCGCCGCGGCGCGGTCATAGGTGCCGAACGGCCCGTCGAAGGACCATGACTGCTTCGGGATCGGCGCTTCCTCCTGGGCGCCGGCCGGCGCCGCCAGCGCGAGCAGAGCGAGGCCGGCAAGAAGGGCGGCGCGCATCAGTGCTTCTCCATCGGCGACGCGGCGGCAAGCGGCGCTGCGCCTTTCTTCGTCACCGCGGCGCTGATGCTGGTGGGCAGCGGCAGCGGCCGCTCGAGCCAGCCGATCACCGGGAAGAGCACGACGAAGTGGACGAAGTAGTAGAGCGTTGCCAGCCGCCCGGCGACGATGAACCAGCCCTCCGGCCGGTTCGCGCCGCAATAGCCCAGCACCAGCACGTCGACCACCAGCAGCCAGAAGACCCATTTGTAGACCGGGCGGAAGCGCGCGCTCCTGACGCGCGAGGTGTCGAGCCAGGGCAGGAAGAACAGCACGCCGATCGCGCCGAAGAGACACAGCACGCCAGCGAGCTTGGCCGGGATGAAGAGGATGTCCGGCACCGAGCGCAGGATGGCGTAGAACGGCAGGAAGTACCATTCCGGCACGATCTCCGGCGGCGTCTGCAGCGGATTCGCCGGGATGTAGTTCTGCGAATCGCCCAGCGCGTTGGGCATGTAGAAGACGAAGGCAGCGTAGATGATCAGGAACACGCCGAGCCCGAACATGTCCTTGACGGTGTAGTAGGGATGGAAGGGGATGCTGTCCTGCGGCCCCTTGCGATCGATGCCGAGCGGGTTGTTCGAGCCGTGCTGGTGCAGCGCGATGAGATGCAGCACGACCACGCCGACAATGACGAAGGGCAGCAGATAATGGAGCGAATAGAAGCGGTTCAAGGTCGGATTGCTGACCGCGAAGCCGCCCCACAGCCAGGTGACGATGTCGTTGCCCACCACCGGGATGGCGGAGAAGAGGCTGGTGATGACGGTCGCGCCCCAGAAGCTCATCTGGCCCCACGGCAGCACATAGCCCATGAACGCGGTCGCCATCATCAGCAGCAGGATGATCACACCCAGCATCCACAGCAGCTCGCGCGGCTCCTTGTAGGAGCCGTAATAGAGCCCGCGGAAGAGATGGATGTAGACGACGATGAAGAAGAACGACGCGCCGTTCATGTGCAGATAGCGCAGCAGCCAGCCGAAATTCACGTCGCGCATGATGCGCTCGACGGAATCGAAGGCGTAGTCGACATGCGGCGTGTACTGCATGGCGAGGAAGATGCCGGTGACGATCATGATCACCAGCATGATCCCGGAGAGCGAGCCGAAGTTCCACCAGTAGCTCAGATTCCTCGGCGTGGGATATTCGTTCAGCTCGTGCTGCATGAAGCTGAAGACCGGCAGGCGGTGGTCGATCCACCGCACGACCTTGCTCTGCGAGTTGCTCTGCGAGGGAGGGGCGGCCATGGTTGGGGCGCTCCTATATCTGCTCGATCGAATTGAAGTCGAAAGCCGACTCCGGCGGGTTCTCGCCGATGCGGACGACCTTGTCGCTGGCGTAATGATGCGGCGGGACCGGCAGGTTGTAGGGTGCCGGGACGCCGGAAAAGACGCGACCCGAGAGATCGTAGCGCGATCCGTGGCAGGGACAGAAATAGCCGCCCGGCCAGGTCGCGCCGAGATTGCCGCCCGGCTGCGGCACGAATTCCGGGATGCAGCCCAGATGGGTGCAGATGCCGACCAGCACGAGATATTCGGGCTTCACCGAGCGATGCCAGTTGCGCGCGTAGGGCGGTTGCTGCAAGGCGGCGGAGTCGGGATCGCGCAACAGGTGGACATCGTCCGGCGATTGCAGCTTCGCCAGCTCATCCGGCGTGCGATTGACGATGAAGATCGGCCGGCTCCGCCACAGCACGACGATCTGCTGCCCGGGCTGCAGGCTCGAGAGATCGACATCGAGCGGCGCACCCGCCGCCAAGGTATCCTCCGCCGGATTCATGCTGCTGACGAACGGCCAGAGCGCGCAGGCCGCGCCGATGCCGGCCAGCGCCGTGGCGGCGATTTGCAGGAAATCGCGCCGCGTCCCCGCCCCCTGGGTATGCGCGTCCATCGGCTTCGATTGCGCCGCATCCGCCATCGGGCCACCTCTCCCAAAAGACTTGACCGCCCAGACTCCCCCGCCGGGCAGGATATCGACGGCGCGCAAGCTATACTGTTGAACGCTCTCGGCTATGCGACATCCTGCCGCACAACCGCCGGGAAGGCTGCGCCCCGCCTCGGGGCGCTGCGGGTATAGTCGATCCCGCCGAGGCATGCAAAACCGGACCCCATGCGGCTTGCGCTTTACCAGCCCGATATCCCGCAGAATGCCGGCGCGCTGCTGCGGCTCGGCGCCTGCCTGGGCGTGCCGGTCGATATCATCGAGCCCTGCGGCTTCGTGCTCGGCGACCGGCGGCTGAAGCGCGCCGGGATGGATTACCTCGCCGCCGCCACGCTCGTCCGCCACACCTCCTGGGAGAGCTTCTGCGCCGATCGCCGGGGCCGGCTGGTGCTGCTCACCACGAAGGCGCCGCTCGCCTATCACCGCTTCCACTTCCGCCCGGACGACACGCTGCTGCTCGGGCGCGAGAGCGCCGGCGTGCCCGACGCGGTGCATCGCGCCGCCGAGGCGCGGCTGCGCATCCCGCTGGCGGCGGGAATGCGCTCGCTCAACTTGGCGCTCGCCGCCGCCATTGTGTTGGGCGAGGCGCTGCGGCAGACCGAACAATTCCCCGAGGAGCCGCCGTCATGAGCGAAGCCCTGAAAGAGCGTGCCGCGCAGTGGTTCACCGCCTTGCGCGACCGCATCTGCGCCGCCTTCGAGGCGATCGAGGACGAGTATGCCGCCTCGCGCCCCGAGGAGGGCGTCGCCGGAAGGTTCGAGCGGCGCGCCTGGCCGCGGGACGGCGGCGGCGGCGGCGTCATGTCGGTGATGCATGGCCGCGTCTTCGAGAAGGTCGGCGTCAACGTCTCCACCGTCTGGGGCGAGTTCTCGCCGGAGTTCCGCGGCCAGATCCCCGGCGCCGCCGAGGATCCGCGCTTCTGGACGAGCGGCATCTCGCTGGTGGCGCATCTGCGCTCGCCGCGCGTGCCGGCCGTGCACATGAACACGCGCCATATCCGCACCACCAAGACCTGGTTCGGCGGCGGCGCCGATCTGACGCCGATGGTCGCCGACGCCGTCGACACTGAAGCCTTCCACGCCGCGCTCCAGGCGGCGTGCGACGCGCATGACCCCACCTATTACCCGCGCTTCAAGCAATGGTGCGACGAGTATTTCTTTTTGAAGCACCGCAACGAGCCGCGCGGCGTCGGCGGCATCTTCTACGACTATCTCGACAGCGGCGACTGGGAGCGCGACTTCGCCTTCACCCGGGCGGTGGGCGAGGCGTTCCTCGCGGTCTATCCCGGCATCGTCCGCCGCCACATGCTCGAGGCCTGGACCGCGGCCGAGCGCCGCCACCAGCTCATCCGCCGCGGCCGCTATGTCGAGTTCAACCTGCTCTATGACCGCGGCACCGCCTTCGGCCTCAAGACCGGCGGCAACATCGAGGCAATCCTCATGTCGCTGCCGCCCGAGGCGGCGTGGCCCTAGCGCAACGCCTAGGCGACGCGCGCAGCGCGTCGTCCGCGGCGGCGACAGCGGTTGCGGAGCAACCGCGAGAGCCGCACCGTGCGGGGAGTACGTCATTGGTGTACACCGTCGACAAAAAATTTCCGTGCGCCGATGACGTAGCGCGCGCCGAAGATCGGCCCGGGTGTCATCATAGTGCTGCACCCCTCCGCCACCAAGGCTCGGGGTGCGCGTCGCGGTGAGAAGTGGGAGGGGGATCATGCGGGAACTCGCCGGCAAGACGGCCTTCGTGACGGGCGGGGCGAGCGGCATCGGGTTGGCACTCGGCCGGGCCTTTGCGCAGGCGGGCATGAAGGTGATGCTCGCCGATATCGAGAGGGACGCGCTGGCGGCCGCCGTCACAAGCCTGCACGATGTTGGGCCGGCGGTGCGCGCCGTCACCTGCGACGTCGCCGATCCCGTCAGCGTCGAGCGTGCGGCCCAGGCGTCGTACGAGGCCTTCGGAAATGTCCATGTGGTCTGCAACAATGCCGGCGTCGCCGGCGGCGGCGGCATCGACACCATCTCGCTCGACACGTGGCGATGGGTGCTCGACGTCAACCTTATTGGCGTGCTTCACGGCATCCATACCTTCTTGCCGCACATCCGCGCCCATGGCGAAGGCGGCCACATCGTCAACACCGCGTCCATGGCCGGGCTGCAGAGCGGGCTCGGGTTCAGCCCCTACGCGACGAGCAAGTACGCGGTGGTCGCCATGTCGGAGGGGCTGGCGATGCAGGTGAAGCCGCTCGGCATCGGCGTGACCGTGCTCTGTCCCGGGTTCGTGCGCACCCGCATCAGCGAGAGCGGGCGCAATCGGCCGGAGCGCTACGGTCCGACGCGGACGCCTGATCCCGCGAGCCCGGCGGGCGCGCTTGCCACCCGGCTCGCCGAACTCTCACAGTCCGGGCTCGACCCGTCGGATGTCGCCGCGCAAGTCCTCGCGGCGATCCGGGAGGACGAGCTCTACGTCTTCACGCATCCGGAAATGCGCGGCGAGCTGGAGGAGCGGTTTGCCGCCATCCTGGCGGCGTTGGACAAAGCGGCGGCTCGCTAGCAGGCGGTGCTCGTGCTGACGGCGCAATTCGCTGGCGTTTCCGGATATCGCCGCTCACCGCCGCGCACCATCCTCATGGCTGATGGACACGGGAGTTCAACCATGGCACGGGCCTATTACAGCACCGTCTTCGAGGAGACCGCCGAGCGCGTCTGGTCGCTCATCCGCGACTTCGGCAACTATCGGCTCTGGATCGACGAGGTCGAGGAGAGCGAGATCGAGGGCGGCCAATCCGGCGACGCGGTGGGATCCGTGCGCTTTGTCCGCATGGGCGAAACCCGCATCCGCCAGCGCCTCCTCGCCCATTCCGACCTCGACCGCTGCTACAGCTATGAGTTTTGCGGCGTGCCGCGCTTTCCGGTGCGCCATTTTCTCGCGACGATCCGAGTCACGCCGATCGTCGATGGCGACAGGGCCTTCGTCGAATGGCAAGCGAGTTTCGACTGCGCCGCCGAAGAGCATGAACATTGGACCGGCTTCTTCGCCCAATCCTTTGCCACCTGGCTCGGCTCGCTGCGCCGCAAGGTCGCGGCGTGAGCGGGCGCCGTCCCTATGGCGTGGACTCATGAGCGCGCAGCCAGATGCCAGCCCGCATCGTCACTGAGTTCATATCGCATGACTGGAGGCTCCAGTTTGGAGCCTGAATCGCGGCCGTCGAGGCATGTCTACGGCAAACCGAGCTTCTGAAGTCGCAGGCAAACCGGACATACCGCGCAAATCGCAGAACCGACGCGAATGACCCGGAACGGATATCCGCATTTCAGCGAGTAGAGGGCAAGCGCTCGGAGGTTTAGCTACAGCCGCCAGCATCGCAAAACCAACGCCCCTGACCACTCCGTCTACCAGGACGCACGAGCGATAGGGCCGCAACTCTTCTCAGATCTTCGCAACGATGGTTCGCTTCATCTTCGAGATGTAGACCTCGTCGCGTTTGTAAAACGTCCACTGCTTGACACGTTTTGAGGTCAGCAAGCGCGCCTGCAACAGGATCTTGAGATGTTCGCTTACAGTCGGCTGGCTCACGCCGAGTTTCTCGGCGATCAGGACGCCGCAGACACCGTCGGCGACGAGGTCGCCGTCGACTTGCGCCGGAAAATGTATTTTGGGGTCTTTCAGCCAGGCCATGATCATGAGACGGCGGTCGCTGGCGAGTGCCCGAAACGCAGTTTCGATGCTGTCCTCGGAAAGAGCCATATTGCAAATTAGCTAACTATCGAATTATTGTCAACCAATGGACCATGTCAGAAGCCATCAGACGAGCACGCGGATAATGGGGTTGCCATGCCGAACGTGACCAACGCTGTGAACCGAATGGAGATCGCGCGCTGCGCAAAACTAATTCGGCCGTATGTTCGACGCACGCCTGTCATTGAGATTGACGGGGCCGATATCGGGGTCGGATCGAACAAGCTCTGTCTCAAGCTGGAGCTTTTTCAGCATTCGGGCTCCTTCAAGGCTCGAGGCGCCTTCGCGAATCTGTTGACCCGGCATGTTCCCACAGCAGGCGTAGTTGCCGCTTCGGGCGGCAACCATGGCGCCGCCGTCGCGTATGCGGCCATGAAGCTGAATCTGCCCGCAAAGATCTTCGTTCCGACCATCTCTTCGCCGGCAAAATTGCAGCGCATCCGCGAGTACGGTGCCGATCTGGTCATCGAAGGGGATCGCTATGCTGACGCACTCGCCGGAAGTGAGGCATGGGCGCAGCAATCGGGCGCGATGCCTGTGCATGCGTTCGACCGGGAGGAGACCATGCTGGGACAAGGCACCATAGGAATGGAGCTTGAGAAGCAGGGCCCCGATATCGACACGCTGCTGGTCTCCGTCGGCGGAGGTGGCCTGATTGCTGGAGTCGCTGCGTGGTATGCTGGCCGCGTAAAGGTGATCGGCGTTGAACCATTTGCTTCGCCAACACTAACGAAGGCGTTGGAAGCCGGAAGACCTATTGACGCCGAAGCCGGAGGTCTGGCGGCGGATTCGCTTGCACCGCGCAGAGTTGGCGACCGTGTTTTTCCGATCGCCAAGGACTATGTGCATGGCACCGTGCTCGTCGAGGACGATGCAATCCTAAAAGCTCAGAACGTCCTCTGGCAGGTATTGCGGATTGTCGCCGAGCCCGGTGGCGCCGCGGCGTTCTCAGCACTGTTATCGGGTGCTTATAAGCCCCAAACGGGAGAACGCATCGCCATCATCATCAGTGGTGGCAACACGACTGCAGTGAGTTTCGATCGCTGACCGCAGCAATGCCTGCTGTTGGCACTTCGCGTCGACCGCGCATCAGCGGCAGTATGGTCGCGATCAGAAGGTAGGCGGACTTATCGGCGCCATCGGCGATTCGTCGACACCGACCCACAGCCATGTCTATGAGTTCACGCCCTACACCTCCTCCGGCGGCCGGCGGTGGCGGAAAAGCGCCAGCAGCAGCAGGTCATAGATCACCTTCAGCGCGCCGGCGGCGACGAGCGGCCAGCCGAAAGAGGAGAGCGCGAGCATATAGCCGGCGGCGATCGGACTGGCCGCGGCGGCGAGGCTGCGCGGCACCGCGGTGACGCTCGCCGCGGCGGCGCGCTCGCCCGGCGTCACCACCGCCATGACGTAAGAGGTGCGCGTCGGCACGTCCATGTTGGAGAGCGCGCTGCGCAGCAGCAGCAGCGCCAGCGCCACGACCAGGCTCGGCGCGAACGGCACCGCGATCAGCAGCAGGTTCGACGGCAGATGCGTGAACACCATGGTGTTGACGAGGCCGAAGCGCCCGGCGAGCCGCGTCGCGACTAGATATGACCCCGCTGCCAGCAGGCCGCTCCAGAAGAAGAACGCGCCGGCCGCCGCCAGCGACAATCCCCAATGGTCGAACAGCCACAGCGCCAGCAGCGACTGCACGAGGAAGCCGCCGCCGAACGCGTCGAGGCTGAACAGCGCCGCCAGCGTCAGCACGAAGCGCCGCGAGGGCCCGAGCGGCTGCACCGGGCCGGCGCGGCGCGGTGGCGGGCCCGGCGGCAGGCGGCGGTAGAGAAAGTAGCTCGCGAGCCCGAGCAGCGCGTAGAGCGCGAACATGCTCTGCACCGCGCGCAGCAGATCCGTCGCCCGCGCCGCGGCAAGCAGCTCCGGCAGCCCCGCGGCGAGCGATCCCAGCGCCGCCACCAGAGATCCTACCAGGCTGTAGGCGGCGAAGATCGCGGTGCGGCTCCGGTCGGCCGCCGACTCCGCCAGCAGCGCCTGCTCGAGCGGCAGGAACAGGCTGACATCGCCCGAGGACGGGTTGAGCGTGCCGATGAATCCCACCAGCACCAGCGGCCAGAACCGCGTCTCCAGCGTGAAGCCGATGCCGGTGGCGATCATCAGCAGCGTCGCGCCGAGCAGCAGACGGCGCGCGCCGTGGCGATGGGTGCGGAAGCCCACCAGCAGCGTCAGCGCCGCAGAGCCCGCCAGCGTCGCCGTGGTGAGGATGCCGACATGAAAGGCATCGAAGCCGAGCAGCGAGAGATAGACCGGCAGCAGCAGGCTGACGAAGCCGTCGCCGAAGGCGCGCAAGCCGCGGCCCAGCAGCAGCAGGCGCGCCTCGGGCCGAGCGTCGCGCGGCAGCAGGCGCAGGCGCGTCACGCGAGCCGCGCGATGCCCTCGGCGCCCAAGGCGCCGAGGATCACCACCAGCCAGGGCGGCACCCGCCAGAAGGCCAGCAGCAGGAAGGCGACGAGGCCGAGCATGAAATCCGGCGCGGCGAAGATGGCGCTGGTCCAGACCGGACGATAGAGAATGTCGGCATAGGCGGCCTCATCGAGCCAGCCGCGCTTGCCCACGAACTCGGCACGGACATAGCCGAGATGGGCCACCGGACTGCCAAAGGAGCTGCAGCCGAGCTTGAGGAACGCGCCCAGCACCTCAAGCGCCTTTCCCGCGCTCGCCAGCCTCTCGCCTTCCGGCACGCGCCCCTCCCCGTGGGACAGCACTTTAGAGCGGACTCCACGAAGGTGGAACCATCACCGTCGCCTCCGCGAAAGCGCTGTCGGATTCACATATCTCTTTGTCCCTCGCCGCTTGAGGCCAGCGTGAACACACATCTCGAACAGGGCTCCCGGGCTGATGTCCCTTACACTCCGATAAATCTTCTCCTCTCCGCCCCTCGGGTGTAAAGGCCGGGGAGATGGTTGACTGGTGTTCGGAGACATACTGGACGGGTGCAGCTCGTCCCGGTAGTCCACAGGAGGGACCCGCGCATCGCGCAGCGACCGCCGCGAGTCTGGCGGAGCGA
>JBKQTR010000307.1:0-12657 GCA_052143095.1 Allostellaceae bacterium | reverse complement strand
ACGTCGTGCAGCGCGCTCGTTGCACGACGTGGATGCCCGGGACTCGGCCTGCGGCCAGCCCGGGCATGACGATTGAGGGCATTGGCATGTCGCGGGAGGAGCGTGAGTCGCGACAAAAACCTCAACCGGACAGCCGCGGGTCAAGCCCGGCCATGACGAGAAGGGAAACGGCCACATATGAGTCGATGCTCGGAAACGCTGTACTAGTGCTTGTCACGGCCATCCACGTCTCCGCGCACTACGTCAGCGACGCACGCTGATTTTTTGTCGTCGGTGTACACCAGCGACGTAGACGCAGGATCGCTCTGCAACCTACCTCTTGACAAACTTACGTCGTAAATTTACGCTGTCAATTCATGCCGCGGAACTTGTCATCCGTCGAGGTCGAGGCGTTTCGCGCGCGGCTGTGCGCCGCGGCCGAAAAGCGCTTTGCCGAGCGCGGCGTCGACGGCGTCAGCATGCGGGCACTCGCCGACGAGCTCGGCTGCAGCCCGATGACCCCCTATCGCTATTTCCGCGACAAGGACGAGATCCTGGCGGCGGTGCGCGCCGCCGCCTTCGACCGCTTCGCCGTGGCGCTGGAGGAAGCGGCCGCTGAGGCCCGCGGCGGCGCCGCCCGGCGCGGCCGCGCCGTCGGCGAGGCCTATCTGCGCTTCGCGCTCGCCGAGCCCGATGCCTATCGCCTGATGTTCGACCTGTCGCAACCCCGCGAGGACCGCTATCCCGAGCTGGTGCGCGCCGGCGCCCGCGCGCGCCGGACCATGACCGCCTATGTCGAGCGGCTGGTGGAGGAGGGCGCGCTCGACGGCGATCCGACGCTGCTGGGCTATGTCTATTGGGCCGCGGTGCACGGCATCGTCGTGCTGCAGCTTGCCGGCAAACTGCCGGGCGAGCCCGATTTCCGCACCATCCATCGCGCGATGATGCGCCTCATCACCGCCGGCGCGCGCCGCCCGGCGGCGGTTCGGCGCGGCGCGCCCGACCGCCGGAGGCGAGCATGAGCCAGCCTTTCCCCGCCATCCCCTATCTCAGCGGCAATTTCGCGCCGATCACCATGGAATGCGACGCCGCCGACCTGCCGGTGGTGGGCGCCGTGCCGCGCGAGCTCTGCGGCACGCTCTACCGCAACGGCCCCAACCCGCAATTCGCGCCGCGCGAAGAGCGCTATCACTGGTTTGCCGGCGACGGCATGATCCACGCCTTCCACCTCGAGGCCGGGCGCGTCGCCTATCGCAACCGCTGGGTCCGCACCGAGAAGTTCCGGCTGGAGCGCGATGCCGGCCGCTCGCTGTTCGGCACCTTCGGCAATCCGCTCGCCAGCGACCCCGCCATGCAGGGCAGGAACAGCGGCCTCGCCAACACCAACATCCTCTGGCATGGCGGCAGGCTGCTGGCGCTCGAGGAGGCGCATCTGCCGGTGGCGCTCGACGCGCGCTCGCTCGACACGCTCGGCGCCTGCGATTTCGACGGCAAGCTCCCGGGCCGCATGACCGCTCATCCCAAGATCGACCCGCACACTGGCGAGCTCGTCTTCTTCGCCTACTCCGCCGCCGGCCCGTTCACTGCCGCCATGCTCTACGGCACCGTCGACGCGGCCGGCCGCCTGACGCGGCTCGACCGCTTCGAGGCGCCCTTTGCCAGCATGGTGCATGATTTCATGGTGACCGAGCGCCATGTGCTCTTCCCGATCCTGCCGCTCACCGGCAGCCTGGCTCGGGCGATGAGCGGCAAGCCGCCTTACGCCTGGGAGCCGGAGAAGGGCGCGCATGTCGGCATCATGCGCCGCGACGGCAGCGTCGCCGCCCTGCGCTGGTTCAACAGCGAGGCGTGCTATGTCTTCCATCCCATGAACGCCTGGGAGGAGGGCGACAGGATCGTCGCCGAGGTCATGCAGTTCGAGGCGGCGCCGCTGTTTCCGCTGGCCGATGGCCGCCCCGGCGATCCCGCCAAGGGGCGGGCGCGGCTCTGCCGCTGGACCTTCGATCTCGCCGGCAACAGCGACGGCTTCACGCGCGAGTATATCGACGATCTCGTCGGCGAGTTTCCGCGCCTCGACGAGCGCCGCGCCGGCGTGCCGCATCGCCACGGCTGGTATGCCGCGCGGCTCGGCAGCGACCCTTACTTCTCCTTCGACGCGCTCGCCCATCTCGACCGCCGCACCGGCGCCCGCGCGCTCTATCGGCTGCCCCAGGGCGATGCCATCTCCGAGCCGGTCTTCGTGCCGCGCGCGCCCGACGCCGATGAAGGCGACGGCTTCGTGCTGGCGGTGGCCTGGCGCGGCGCGGAGAAGCGCAGCGACCTGCTGGTCTTCGATGCCGGCGCGCTGGCCGCGGGCCCGCTCGCCGCGGCGCAGCTCTCGCATCGCGTGCCCTTCGGCTTTCACGGCAATTGGCGCCCAGCCGCCGCGGCCTGACCGGAGACAGCGATGGCAATCCCGCTCTTCCTCGCCGCCTGCCGCGGCATCCCCGCCTTCTGACAGGAGAGATAATGCCGCTTCCAAGCCTCATGCGCGGCAAGCTCGCGCTTCCCGCCATCGGCGCGCCGCTGTTCATCGTCTCGGGGCCCGAGCTGGTGATCGCGCAATGCAAGGCGGGCATCGTCGGCGCCTTTCCCGCGCTCAACGCCCGGCCCAAGGAGATGCTGGAGGAGTGGATCATCCGCATCAAGGAGGAGCTCGCCGCCTATCAGCGGGCGCATCCGGAAAAGCCGGTGGCGCCGTTTGCCGTCAACCAGATCGCCCACGCGTCCAACGACCGGCTCGAGCACGACATCGAGATCTGCGTCAAGCACCAGGTGCCGATCATGATCACCTCGCTGCGCCCACCGGCGGAGGTGGTGCGGGCGGCGCATGCCTATGGTGGCATCGTGCTGCACGACGTCATAAGCCTGCGCCATGCCGAGAAGGCGGCGGAGCAGGGGGTCGACGGGCTCATCCTGGTCTGCGCCGGCGCCGGCGGCCATGCCGGCACGCTGAGCCCGTTCGCGCTGCTGCCCGAGGTGCGGCGCTTCTTCCCCGGCATCATCGCGCTCTCGGGCGCCATCGCCACCGGCAAGGGGATCCTTGCCGCGCAAGCGCTCGGCGCCGATCTCGCCTATATCGGCACGCGCTTCATCGCCACGCGCGAGGCCAACGCCAAGGACGAGTACAAGGAGATGATCGTCGCCGCCGCGGCGAACGACATCGTCTACACCAACCTCTTCACCGGCGTGCACGGCAACTATTTGAAGCCGAGCATCGCCGCGACCGGACTCGACCCCGAGAACCTGCCGGTCGCCGACAAGAGCAAGATGAATTTCGGCTCCGGCGGCTCGATGAAGACCAAGGCCTGGCGCGACATCTGGGGCTCGGGCCAGGGTGTCGGCTCGATCTCCGACGTGCCGGCGGTGGCCGAGCTGGTGGCGCGGCTCGAGCGCGAATACCGTGACGCGGTGGCCGAGCTCGACGCCGTGCGCTTCGCGTAAGCCGGCCGCGCCGCCGCTTGCTCCCAAAGGAGCAGGCTGAATCCGCTTGCATCGCCGCACCGCCGATCGCATAGTGGCAGCGATGGATAAGCTCGTAAGCCTCATGTGTCTCAAGCGCTGGCATTTCGCGTCGCCGGCGTGCGGCCGCATTCGGCTTCGAGCGGAAGGGATCGACTAGCCCCGTCTCGAAGATCCCAAACCCGAATGCCAAGCCGCCAGCGGACCCGCGAGGCGGCTTTTTGATGCCCGCCTCGCCGCCGCAGACCGGCTGGGAGGTGATGATGTGGAGCGAATGGCTGCGCAGAACCTTGAGCCCGCGCCGCGCCGAGGCGGCGCCGGAGGCCGCGCGTGAGCGCAATCCGCGCTTCGCCGCGCTGCCCGATCTCGAGGGCGACGGCATGCATCCCGGCGCCGACGAGTTTCGCGCCGCGCTCGACCGGCTCGAGATCGAGTGAGCCTCACGCCTTGCGCGCGACGATGTGGAAGAGGTGCCAGTGCTTGGGTTTGCCGTAGGGCGTCACGCCTGCGCTCTCCTCTTCCTCGAGCAACTCCACGGCGAAGCCGGCGAGCAGGTGGTCGATCGCGGCACGGGAGTGAAAGGTGATGTCGCTCTCGCCCCGCCAGCCGTCGCGCTCGCCGAAAAGCTGGCCTGAGAAGCGCCCGCCCGGTTTGAGCGAGCGGGCGATCCGCGCCCAGACCGCGGGAAAGCGCGCGGGCGGGCAAAGCGGCAGCGAGAAGCTGGCATTGACCAGGTCGACCGCCGGCCAGTCCGCGTCCTCGAAGCGCTGGCAGCGCGTCTCGAGCGCGGCGCCCGGCGGCAGGTCGGGCCGGCGCGTCAGCCGCTCGATCGCCGCCGGCTCGGCGTCGACGGCGATCACCGGCCAGCCCCGGCGCAGCAGCTCCACCGTATCGCGCCCGTCGCCGCAGCCGAGATCGACCGCGCTCTTCCCGTCGCCCGCGCCGAACCGCTCGAGCGCCAGCAGCAGGGTCGGCCGCGGCGGCCTTCCGGCGGTGCGCTCGTAATATTCCTTCCAGTCGCTGTCGCGCTCGGACATGGTCGCCGCGTTGTGCTGATCGTACGATACCCCCCTCCCTACCCTCCTCCTCAAGGGGGGAGGGGTGTCTTTTTTCTCTTTGAAGTGCAAAAGCAAAAGAAAAAAATCCCCCTCCCCCCAGAGGCCTTGAGGGGGAGGGAGGGGCGGGGGGTGAGTTGCCGATGCGCGATCTGCCGCACTAGAGTACCGCTATGTTTGCCCGGAATAGCGCTCTCGCGTTGCTGCTCTGCCTGCTCGCCTGGCCCGCCGCCGCGGCGGATCGCGTCTTCACCGATGGCGCCGGCCGGAGGGTGCATGTCCCCGAGCGCATCGCGCGGGTCTTTGCCGCGGGGTCGCCCGCCGCGGTTACGCTTTATGTCCTGGCGCCCGACGATCTCCTGGGCTGGACCGCGCCGCTGCGCGAGGAGGAGCGGGATTTCCTGCCGCGCCGCTATGCCGAGCTCCCCATGCTCGGCCGGCTTACCGGCCGCGCCAACACCGCCAATGTCGAGACCGTGCTGGCGGCGCGGCCCGACATCATTCTCGATTTGGGCGACGTCGATCCCATCCATGTCTCGCTCGCCGAGCGCACGCAAGAGCAGATCGGCATCCCCTATCTCATCTTCGACGGCGCCTTCGCCAAGACGCCGGAGCTGCTGGAGACGCTGGGCGCGCTGCTCGGCGCGCAGAAGCAGGGCGCAGAGCTCGCCGATTATGCCCGGCGCACGCTCGCCGAGCTCGCCCAGGCCATGGCGCGCGTGCCAGCCTCGCGCCGGCCGCGCGTCTATTATGCCCGCGGCCTCGACGGGCTCGAGACGGCGCTCGACGGCTCCATCAACACCGAGATGCTGGCTTATGTCGGGGCGATCAACGTCGCGCACTCGCCCGAGCGCCACAACACCGCCACCGCCTCGCCCGAGCAGATCCTCGCCTGGGATCCCGACGTGGTCATCACCATGGACGAGGGCTTCTACCATGCGGTCTGGAGCAGCCCGCTCTGGCAGGGCGTGCGCGCGGTGCGCGACAAGCGCGTCTATCTCGTGCCGCGCCTGCCCTTCGGCTGGTTCGATTCGCCGCCGGCGGTGAACCGGCTGATCGGCGTGCGCCTTCTCGCCGCCGAGCTTTATCCCGACATCTTCTCCGGCGGTGTGCGCGAGGCCACCGCCGATTTCTACCGCCGCTTCTATCACCTCGACCTCAGCGAGGCGCAGCTCGACCGGCTGCTGCTGCCGGCGCCATGAGGCGCGGCGGGTGGTGGCTCACATTGCCGCTGCTGGGGCTGCTGGCGCTGTTCGTCGTGAGCTTCGCTCTCGGCAAGTTTCCGGTCTCACCGCACGATCTCCTGTCCGTGCTCTGGAGCAAGCTCACCGGCGCGCCGAGCGGCGTGTCGCCGGCGGTGGAGACCGTGGTGTGGCAGATCCGCCTGCCGCGCATCGCCGCCGCGCTGCTGATCGGCGCCGCCCTTGCCGCCGCGGGCTCGACATATCAGGGCCTCTTCCGCAACCCGCTGGTCTCGCCCGATATCCTCGGCGTCGCCGCCGGCGCCGGCCTCGGCGCGGTGCTCGGCATCTTCCTCTCGCTGCCGGTGGTGGCGGTGCAGGGTCTGGCCTTTCTCGGCGGGCTCGGCGCGGTGGTGGTGGTCTATCTCATCGGCGCGGTATTGCGCGGCAGCGATCCGATCCTGGTGCTGGTGCTGGCGGGCGTCGCCATGGGCACGCTGCTGGGGGCGGCGATCTCGCTGGTGAAGGTGCTGGCCGACCCCTACAACCAGCTTCCCGCCATCACCTTCTGGCTGCTCGGCAGCCTTACCGCCATCACGCTGCCGGATCTCAGCGCGGCGCTGCCGGCGATCCTGATCGGGTTGGTGCCGCTCTATCTGCTGCGCTGGCGGATGAATCTGATGACCCTGGGCGATGAGGAGGCGCGGGCGCTCGGCGTCGAGACGCGCCTGCTGCGCGCGCTCTTCATCGCCGCGGCGACGCTGATGACCGCGGCCGCGGTGTCGGTGAGCGGCATCATCGGCTGGATCGGCCTCATCATCCCGCATGCCGCGCGTCTCCTTGTCGGGCCGGAATTCTCGCGCCTGCTGCCAGTGGCGATGCTGCTGGGGGCGGGCTATCTGCTGGCGGTCGACACGCTGGCGCGCACCATGGCCGAGATCGAGGTGCCGATCGGCATCCTCACCGCCTTCATCGGCGCGCCGTTCTTTCTCTGGCTGCTGGCGACCGTGCGGCGCGGCTGGCAATGACCCTCAGCGCCGATCGGCTGAGCTTCGGTTATCGCGGGCGCAATGTCGGCAGCGGCGTCAGCCTCGACATCCGCGCGGGCGAGGTGCTGTGCCTGCTCGGCCCCAATGGCGGCGGCAAGACCACCTTGATGAAGACCCTGCTCGGCCTGCTGCCGGCGCTCCAGGGCAGGGTGCTGCTCGACGGCGAGGACATCGCCCGCCTCTCGCGCAAGCATCTCGCCCGCATCATCGGCTACGTGCCGCAGGCGCATACCGCCTTCTTCCCCTTCACCGTCATCGACATCGTGCTGATGGGGCGGAGCGCGCATATCTCGCTCTTCGCGGCGCCCTCGCCCGCCGATCGCGCCGTCGCCGAGCAGGCGCTGGCGCTCCTCGGCGTCGCCCATCTCAAGGCGCGCATCTATACCGAGATCAGCGGCGGCGAGCGCCAGCTGGTGCTGATCGCCCGCGCGCTGGCGCAGGAGCCGCGCATCCTGGTCATGGACGAGCCCACCGCCAGCCTCGATTTCGGCAATCAGCTGCGCGTGCTGAGCCGCATCGCCGCGCTCGCCCGCTCCGGCATCGCGGTGGTGTTCTCGACGCATGATCCCGACCACGTCTTTCTCTGCGGCGACCGCGTGGCCTTGCTGCATGACGGCGGGATGGAGGAGATCGGCCCGCCCGAAGCGATCATCACCGCCGCTTCCCTAAAGCGGCTCTACGGCGTCGAGGTGCAGGTGGTGGAGCTTCCCGACCACCAGACCCATACCTGCGTCCCCTCGGTGCAGGGGCTGCGGCGGCGGCCGGGTGAGGGGGTGCGATGACCGAGGAAATCGCCGCCGAAGCCCTCGACCTCGCGCGCTACATCCGCCGCGGCGACACCATCGTCATCGGCCAGGGCTGCGCCGAGGCGCTGACGCTAAGCGAGGCGCTGCTGCGCGCGCGCGAAGCGATCGGACAGGCCCACCTCTTTCTCGGCCCGGCTTTCGCCGGCAGCTTCCGGCCGGAACATGGCGACCATCTGCGCTTTTTGGGATATGCCGCGAGCGGCAGCAACCAGGCGCTCGCCCGCGCCGGCCTGCTCGACATCGTGCCCTGCCACTATTCCGAGTTGCCGGCGCTCTTCCGCGAGCGGCAGAAGCCGGCCGAGGTGGTGCTGCTGCAGGCGGTCGAGGCCGCGCACGGGCGGTTTTTTCTCGGCATGGCGAACGACCATCAGCTCGACGCCGCGCGCCGGGCGCGCTCGGTCATCGTCGAGAGCAACCGCCTGGTGCCGGAGACGCCGGGCAGCGAGCTGCCGGCGGATATCCGCATCGACGTGCTGGTCCGCACCGCGCGCGCGCCGGCGATGCTGCCGCCCGCCGCGCTGGGGGCGACCGAGACGGCGATCGCGCGCCAGGTCGCGGCGCTGGTGCCGGACGGCGCCACGATCGAGCTCGGCATCGGCGCGCTGCCCGACGCCATCGTCGCGACGCTGACCTCGCATCGCGATCTCGCCATCCATTCCGGCATGCTCGGCGACGGCGTCGTGGCGCTCGCGGAATCCGGCGCGCTCACCAACGCGCGAAAGCCGATCGACCGCGGCGTCACCATCGGCGGGCTGCTCTTCGGCACCAAGCGCCTGTTCGATTTCGCCCATCGCAACAGGGCGCTGCGCCTGATGCCGCCCGCCTATACCCATGGCCATCAGGTGCTGCGGCAATTGCCGGATTTCATCGCCATCAACTCCGCCATCTCGGCCGACCTCACCGGCCAGGTGAATGGCGAGATGCTCGGCGGCGCCTATCTCGGCGCCATCGGCGGCCAGGTCGATTTCCTGCGCGGCGCGCTCGCCGCACCCCGCGGCCGCTCGATCATCGCGCTGCCGGCGACCGCCAAGGGTGGCAGCATCAGCCGCATCGTCGCCGCGCTCGGCGACGGCGTCGTCACCTCGCTTCGCGCCGACATGGATGTCATCGTCACCGAATACGGTATCGCCGAGCTGCGCGGCCTCTCGCTCGCCCAGCGCGCCCGCCGCATGATCGCGATCGCCGCCCCGCAATTCCGCGAGACGCTGGAGCGCACCGCGCATAAGCTGCTGCAGGCGGGGGAGTAGACGATGACGGCGCTCACGCTCTATTTCGCGCCCGGCTCGAGCTCGATGGCGGTCCACATCGCCTTGCATGAGATCGGCATGCCTTTCGAGGGACGGCCGCTTTCCTTCGCGAGAAACCAGCTGCGCGCACCCGACTTTCTCGCCCTCAATCCCGAAGGCAAGGTTCCGACCCTGCTGATCGACGGGCGAGCGCTCACCGAAGTGGCGGCGATCCTCTACTACCTCGCCAAGCGCTTTCCCGCGGCGGCGCTGCTGCCCCCAGGCGATCTCGAGGCCGAGGCGCAGGCGCTCTCATGGATGTCGTTCTGCGCCGCGACGCTCCATCCCGCCCGCGCGCGCGGGATCGAGCGCGCCATCGAAGTGTGGGGGATCGCCGATCGACGCCTGGGCCAGCAGGAATGGGCGATCGGTCGCTATTCGATCGCCGATATCCACCTCTTCCGGCTCTATTGGCGGCTCGCCAATTCGCTGCATCCGACGCCCGATACCTTTCCCAACCTCTCCGCCCATTACGATCGCATGATGGCGCGCCCGGCGGTGCAGCGGACCTGCGCGATCGAAAGCGCCATCGGCTACGAGTTGCCGCGCTAGTCGCGAGCGACGCCCTACCGCCTCAGCGCTTCGAGAAATCGCGTGATCGTCGCTTGCGCTTCGGCCAAGGTCTCGGCCTTGTCGGCGGCACGCGTAATGGCGGTCGCCGCCTCGATCGTCGCACCTAGGAGAATTGGCGCGAGAACGTCGACCGAGCCGGTGCGAATCACTCAGGCGTTTTTCAAGCTTCGTCGCGGTCACTGCCGCCTTTGCGGTAGAAGCGGCACATTGACACTACCACCACTGAAGAGCCGCCCCGACCCGCGAGCCGCGCTATTTTCTCACTTCCGCCTGATAAAGCGCCTTCCACTCGATTTCGTGTTTTTTCGCGGCCGCCTGCATCAATTCCGCGAAGGGGTTTTGCCTTCTGGCCAACCGGATGCTGGCCGCGCCCATCGCCTTGAAAAAATGTTGCGCAGAATCGCTTTTGCTGAAGGCTTCAAATCCGGGTAAGTCCGCGGCATATTGTTTATCGAGCGTCTCCAACTCCGCTTGGTTTCTGCTCGCCGCGACGCCCTCCAGAATTCCAATGCCGCTATATCCGGTAAGGTCGCGATGGGCTTCCATGTCGGCCTTCATCGCAGCCATCGCCGCCTGAAAAGTCCGCGATAATCTGACCATTCTCAAATTACGTTGCAATTGCTCAGCCGTCGTCTGGCCGGCGACAGGCGGACTGTCCCCCGCTCCCAGGGATGCCATTCCCGTACCCGTGATGGCGTCGATCCGGCGCATGAAGGCCTGATAGCGGCCCCCTTCCGGCGAGGCATAATACGTGAGAATCGCATCGACGTCGGACGGTAGCAACTGCGCTGCGATGTCCGCTTCATAGTCGCGCGTAAACGCCGGAGTTGCCGCGCGAGCCGCCGCCATTGCCGCGGGCAAGTCAGTTTGAAGATCCGAGCGAACATGATCAAAAACAGATTTCCATTTCGGGTTTGACGCATTCCAATCCCTGTCATTTTGGCCGAGCTGTTTGGTCTCGATATTTGCGAGATAATCCGCCATCTTCTCTGTCGTCGTTGCAGCCTGCGGGTCGGAGCGCGGCGGGTTTTCCTGTCCCAGTATTCGCGCGACCACCGTGGGATCGATCTGGTCGCCCCAGGTTTCGCTCGGAACCAGAAGCCATCCTGACATCAACAGGGCGATAAGTCTCAAACCGAGTTTGATTTTGTCAGCCATGCTGATCCCCCCTAACGTCACCACATCATACCCGATAGAACCGACGCGCTCGCGGGTATCCAAGCCGAGCGGAAGCCCGGACCCCGGCGGCGCTAGGCGAAAGAGAAAGGTCCGGGAAACGCGCCGATCGGCACGCTGTGCGTCAGCAATCCGCGGTCCGCCTGCCAATGATGCAGCAGGAAGCCCGGCGGCTCGAGGAAAGAGGCCGGCCGGGCATCGGGACGGGGCTGCAGCGCGATCGCCGTGACCGTGCTCGGCGCGGTGCACAGCACGGTGCCGGCAAAGCGCAGCTGCATCTGTCGATGGACGTGGCCGCACACGATGCGCTCGACCGCCGGATACCGCGCAACGATCGCGGCCAGCCGCTCGCCGCCGCGGCACCAATATTGGTCGAGATAGGGCACGCCGCAGGCAAACGGCGGCTGATGCATCATGAGGAGCGTCGGCCGCTCCCGGTCGGAGGCGAGCACGCCGTCGAGCCAGCTCAAGGCGTCGTCATCGACTTCACCGTGATGCTGTCCCGGCAACGTGACGTCGAGCGCCACGATCCGCACCGGGCCGGACCGGTCATCGACATAGTTGAACGGCCCGCTCGCCGGCAGATAGGCGTGGTCGTGGAAGGCGGCGCGGCAGGCCGAGCGGTCATCGTGATTGCCGGGGATGATCCGCAGCGGCGCTGTCAGCGTCGCCAGCAGCTGGCGCGCCATCGCGTATTCCGCCGGCCGCCCTTCATCGACGATGTCGCCGCTCAGCAGTACCAGATCGGGCAGGGGATCGAGCGCATTGATCTGGCCGATGGCGGCGGCAACCATTGCATTCGAATCGGCGACGCGCTGGTAAAGGACGCCCGCGGGGCGAATGTGAGTATCCGAAATCTGGGCGATCCACATACTCTCCTCACCTCGCGGCATCCTCGAGCACCATCGCCGCACCCTTTTCCGCGATCATGATGGTCGGCGCGTTGGTGTTGCCGCTGACCAGCGTCGGCATGATCGAGGCATCGATGACGCGCAAGCCCGCGATGCCCTGAAGACGCAGCCGCTCGTCGACCACCGCCAGGGGATCGCTGCCCATCCGGCAGGTGCCGACCGGGTGGTATTCGGTCTCGGCGGTGGCGCGGATGAAATCCTCGAGCTGCGCGTCGGAGATCTGTGCCGCGCCCGGCAGCCGCTCCGGCCCGAGATAGTCCTTGAACGCCGCCGCCGCCAGGATCTCGCGCCCGCGACGCAGGCCCTGCATCAGGATCTTCAGATCATAGCCCGAGGCGAGGTAGTTGGGATCGATCACCGGCGGCTTCAGCGGGTCGCTCGTACCGAGCCGGATCTCGCCACGGCTCTCCGGCCTGAGGCAGCAGGCGTGGAGCGTGACGCCGTGCCCGTCGAGGATGGTGCGGCCGTGATCCACCACCTGCGCCGGGATGAAGTGGAACTGGATGTCCGGCGTCTGCGCCTCGCCGCGGCTCGAGACGAAGGCGCCGGCCTCGGCGATGTTGCTGGTGCCGGGCCCGCTCTTGAAGAGGGCGAATTGCAGCGCCACCAGCGCCGAGGCGAGGCCGCGGCTCTTGCCGTCCAGCGTGATCGCCTGGCTGGCGCGCTGGACGATGTTGACGTTGAGATGGTCCTGCAAATTCTTGCCGACCCCCGGCAGGTCCGCCACCACCGGCATTCCCACCGAGCGCAGCTCCTCGGCCGGGCCGATGCCGGAGAGCAGCAGCAGATGCGGCGAGTTGATGGCGCCGGCGGCGAGCAGCACCTCGCGCTCGGCCCGCGCATGGCGCTGCTCGCCATCCTCGACATAGTCGACGCCGACGGCGCGGTCGCTCTCGATCACGATGCGCGTTGCCTGCGCGCCGGTGGCGATGGCGAGGTTGGGCCGCGCCGCCGCCGGGTGGAGATAGGCGCTGGCGGCGCTCCAGCGCTCGCCGCGCCGCTGCGTCACCTGATAGAGGCCGCAGCCATGCTGTGCCGCGCCGTTGAAATCCGGGTTCAGCGGAATCCCCACCTGCTGCGCGGCGGCGACGAAGGCGTGGCTCAGCGGGTTGGTGTAGGGGCGCTCGGCGACGTTGAGCG
>JBKQTR010000306.1:0-4725 GCA_052143095.1 Allostellaceae bacterium | reverse complement strand
CGTCCCAGCCGCGCAGCTCGTAATAGGCCGGCAGCATCTCGGGAAGCCGGCTGAGCATGCCCTTTGATGGGCCTGTCTTGATCGGTTCCTTCAATAGCCGAGACGGCAACGTATCGTCCTTCGCGCTCAATCCCGCCTTGAGGTTCCACTGCCGCTCGAGGTTCCAGATGCGCTCGCCGCATTTCATGAAATCCTCGGCCGTGTACTCGACGCCCGTGATCGCGCGGAGCATTTCGGCGAATTCCGGTGCACCAATCCCAAAAGTCGTGAACAGGCATGCCCCCGAGGCGTCGAGCGCGGCGGTCAGGTTCTGAAAGGTGATCACGAGGGCCGGCTTGCCGTCGGTCGCGTCCTTGTCGACCTTCATTGGTGTGCCGAGCACCTCGGGCGAAATCGTGTAGCCGCGGACATGCGCGGCACCGCAGTTTGCCGTGGCATAGTTTAGGCCTATGCCCTGAATCGCCCGTGCGTCGTAGGCCGGTATCTCCTGCTTCTTGACGCTCATCGACAGTTCTGGACGCCCGTACGATTCGGCGAGCCGGTACGATCCAAGCGCAAGCTTCTTGCCAAAGCCTTCGCCGATGCCGGTCAGCCGCGTAAGCTCCAACATGGAGTCGGCGTTGCCCCACTCGAGGGCGATGCCGCCAGTGTCCTCTTGGGTGATCAAACCCAGCTCATAGAGCTCCATCGCGCAGGCGATGGTGGTGGCCATGGTGATGGTGTCCATGCCGTATTCGTTGCAATAGTAATTGGCCTTGATGCCCGCATCGAAATTGTCGACCCCGCAGTCACCGCCAAAGCCCCATGCAGTCTCGTATTCGGGACCCTCGCCCTCGCCCTTGTATTTGGGGTTCGTCACCTTGCTGACGCGGCCGCAGGAGATGATGCACGAGAAGCAGCCTTTTGGCCGCAGCAACTGATTGGCGGCCAGCGTTTCGCCGCTGACCTTGTCGGCATTGGGGAAAAAGGCGTCCTGGAAGTTCCTGGTTGGATAAGCGCCAACCTGATTGAGGATGTTGGTGAGAACATCGGTGCCATAGAGGCGCAGGCCAGTTCCGCCAACCGGGTGCTTCTGGATCTTGTCACGCGCTTTCATGACAGCGCGTTCAAAGGTCTCGGGATCTGCGCAGGTCACCGAACCGGTGCCGACGACCGCAACGGCCTTCAACTTCTTCGAGCCCATGACCGCGCCCACGCCGCTCCGTCCAGCCGCCCGGTGGAGGTCGTTCATAATGCAGGCGAACAACACTTGGTTTTCGCCGGCCTGTCCGATGCACGCGACCTTGGCGTCGTCGTCCGTCTCTGCGCGAATGGCATCCGTGGCGTCCGGAACGGCTTTGCCCCACACGTGAGAGGCATCCCGAATCTCGACCGTCTGGTTTCTGATCCAGAGATAGACGGGCTTTGCCGCCGCGCCTTCGACGATCAATGCATCGTATCCGGCGAATTTCAGTTCGGGTCCCCAGACGCCCCCCGAGTTTGCGGCAGCGATGGCTCCGGTAAGCGCTCCCTTGGTCACGACGTTGTACCGGCCGGCCGAGGGGGCGAATGAACCGGTCATGGGACCGGGCGCGAAGACCAACTTGTTTTCCGGCGACAGCGGATCGACCTTCGGATCGACCTCATCGGTCATGACCTTCGTGCCAAGACCCCGCGCGCCGATATAGTCCCTGGCAACGCCGGGGTCCAACCCCTCCGTCGACACCTTGCCCGTCGACAAATTCACGCGGAGTACTTTTCCCGTCCATCCGTGCATGGCCTTACTCCGAAAAAGCTTCCTTGAATTTCTGCGAGAACGCGCGCTTGCGCGTCCGTGTCGCAATCAGGTCGTCCACCCATTCGATTGCGTGGCTCGGACAGAATTTTGCGCATGCGGGATCGCCGCCGCAGTAGTCGCATTTGAGGATCTCGTGGTTCAGCTCATCCCATACCGAGTTGCCAAACGGGCAGGCCTGGACGCACATCTTGCAGCCGATGCACTTGGCGTCATCGAGGTTGACCCAGCCGGTAGTGGGGTCGCGGGTCAGCGCATGCGGGGTGCAAACCGTGATGCAGGGCGCGTCTCTACAATGCTGGCACATCATCGGGACTGAAAAGCCCTCCCGCTCCCAGGTGTAGACGTGCACTCGGGACGCGTCGGGGCGGAAGAGGCCTTCATGCGCCATCGAGCAGGCGAGCTCACAATTATGGCACCCGGTGCATTTGTCCGCATTGATCATCAGCATCTTGGCCATTTGTCTTCCCTGCTCCTGCGATCGCGTTTGCTAAGCGTAACCAGCCGTTGCGTTCAATGCACGGCGCTGCCGCAGCCAACCATACCACGCGTCGAGATTGTCCCCGCGTGTCGCCGAAACGCGAAGCACGGGCGCATCCGGATTGACCTGGTGCGCGATCCGCTCGAAACGGTCCGCGTCGAACGGAACGTAGGGCAGCAGATCGCATTTGTTGAGGATGACCAAGCTCGCGGCCTGGAACATGTACGGGTATTTCTCAGGCTTGTCGTCGCCCTCTGCGACGCTGGCGACGACCACCTTGTCGGACTCGCCGAGATCGAACAAAGCCGGACAGATGAGATTTCCGACATTTTCGATCAACATCACCGTGCTTGCAGGGGAGTTGAGCCTTCGGCAGGCCTCGAGAACCATCTGCGCGTCCAGGTGACACACAGCACCGGTATTGATCTGGACGACGGGCACGCCGCAGGCCGCAATGCGGCGCGCATCGTTATCGGTCTGCTGATCTCCTTCGACGACCGCCCACGTACACTCACCTGCCAGATCGCGCAAGGTGCGCTCGAGCAAAGTGGTCTTGCCTGCGCCGGGAGAGCTGACAAGATTGAGGGCCACGATATTGCGGCCTTCGAACCAGCCTCGGTTAAGCGCGGCGATCCGATCGTTCTTGGCCATGACGTCCGCTTCCACTCGCACAGAGCGTAGGCCGGAGCCTTGGTCCCCGTGAGAGTGCGGCTCGCCAGGCGCGTGGGTATGCGTGTGGACATGATCTCCGTGGCGATGGAGATGCTCACGCTCGCCGCAGCCGCAGACGTCACACATGGCCACCGCACTATAGAGCTGAAAGCGACCGTCGGCTCATCTCCGCTTGCCGATAGTTTTGCCCGATTGCTTAGAACCTGAGCAGACGGGCGAGCTACGCTCGCTGGTGGGTTCTGTAACTGTCGATACAAGAGGAGAGCGAGCGTGCCGACAAAAATCCAAATCAGAGGCGAAGGTGCGACCTGAGCGATCTCGGTCGCGCCCCAGGCAACGACCGAAAACGAGCTCACGGTCACGGCGATGGAGAAGAGAAAAGCGAAGAAGCGGCGATCAGCCCGCCGTCACCCTTGTACCCAGAGAGCGGCAGTTGCCGCGGCGAGCCCCACGCCGCTTGCCAACATCAGCAGGTTTGGCACGATGTAGCCTCCTCGTCCCCGCGGCGCGGCCAATGCCCGGGAACGCTTCGTGCCCGTTCTCGTGCTGCCCGCTCGAACAACGGTTCGACGCCGCAACGATCGACGTCGTCGCACTTCATCAGCTGCTGTCCACGGTCAGGGCACTGACCGGCCACGAACAGTGCGCTATCGGGAATTATCCCGATGGCTTTTCCGACGCCTATTACGACTTCGGTCATCTACCGATCCTCCCGGAGAAACCAGATCGTGTCTTTAACCGGGGTTAAGGGCGGGTTAAGCTGGATGCGCCTGCCACACAGCGAGCACCGGTTCGATCGCCTCGTTCGCGTTTGCGGCCCAGCAGTCGCTGGATGCCGAAGTTGATGGTGCTTGGGAGCGCCCGCGATTGTTTCCGTGCAGGCGGAGCGACCCAGCGGCCCGCTGCGCGAGTGGGAGGACGCGCTAAGCGCCCATATTGGGCGAGTCGATCCTGTGCTTCGCGAGCAGGAAGCGGTGCGCTGCCTCCCGACGGATGAACGCCCGTTTATGGGGCGCATCGAATATGGCGCGCTCGGTGAAATGCTCTTGTGCAAGGTGGCGTGCACCAATTATCGGTTTACCCGCTCATTGACCACACCGACACCGACATTGCCAATCCCGGCGATGCTCGTTTCGGTTTCCAGAGGGACCTGAAAATTCCACCAGCGCGGCCGCACTTGCATTCTGACCCCGGGAGACTGGACCCTGATCGACACGAAGGAGCCGCAAGGGTAGGCGATCACGAGCCCCGAGATCGAAGCGTTCGTGGCCATGCTGCCGCCTCCGTCCGATGCAGAGCTTGCCGCCCTCTGCGAGCGTGGCGTCGCGCGTCGATGGAACGGCAGGACGGGATTGTCGCGGGTCCTGCGCGCCATGATCAATGAGAGCTTCGGCGAGATGCGCCGCCTTCCACGATTCAGCAGAAGAAAACTGGGCACGGCCATCACCGCGATGGCGTGGGACGCCTTGCGGCGAGCAGATCGAGACGCCGCCGGTGATCGGACACCGTGACGAACTCTCGATAAGGGTCAAGGCCTATATCGAGGCGCAGCTCGCTGATCCCGAGCTCTCCGTCGAGCGCATCGCGCACGCCTGCAACATTTCCGTCCGTGGGCTGCACCGCCTTTTCGCCGAGGATCCGGCCGGATCCGTATCGAGCTATCTCTGGCACCGTCGGCTCGTCCGCTGCGCGGACGCGCTCCGAGAGCCGAGCCAGGTGCATCGCTCGATAACCGAAATCTGCTTCTCATACGGCTTCAGCAGCACGTCGCATTTCAGCCGGCTGTTCAAGGATCGGT
>JBKQTR010000305.1:0-7212 GCA_052143095.1 Allostellaceae bacterium | reverse complement strand
CTCGCGCGGGCGCTGCCGACCTCCCCCACAAGGGGGGAGGGGCAGAGATCTTCGGGTCCCGTTCCGTGAGCGCTTTCACCACCCGCCCGGAGATCCGCGGCACCTTCGGCGTCGTCGCCTCGACCCATTGGCTCGCCTCGGCAACCGGCATGGGCGTGCTCGAGCGCGGCGGCAACGCCTTCGACGCGGCGGTCGCCGCCGGTTTCGTGCTGCAGGTGGTCGAGCCGCATCTCAACGGCCCCGCCGGCGAGGCGCCGATGATCCTATGGGACCGGCGGCGCGGCGCCGTCGAGGTGATCTGCGGCCAAGGGGTGAGCCCGGCCGGCGCGACCATTGCCGAGTTCAAGCGCCTGGGCCTCGACCTCATCCCCGGCACCGGGCTGTTGGCGGCCTGCGTCCCCGGCGCGTTCGACGCCTGGATGCGCCTGTTGCTGGAGCATGGCACGCTGCGTCTCGCCGAAATCCTGGCGCCGGCGCTGGGCTATGCCAGCCAGGGCTATCCCGTGGTGCCGCGCATCAGCGCTGCCATTGCGACGGTGCGGCACCTCTTCGAGACGGAATGGCCGAGCTCGGCGGCGATCTATCTCCCCGGCGGAAGATTGCCGCCGCCCGGCCGGCTCTTCCGCAACCCGGTGCTGGCCGCGACATATCAGCGCCTGCTGCGCGAGGCGGAGGCGGCAAGCCCCGACCGCGACGGGCAGATCGAGGCGGCGCGGCGCATCTGGGCGGAAGGCTTCGTCGCCGCCGCCATCGACCGCTTTTGTCGCGCCGAGGCGATGATGGACAGCTCCGGCCGGCGCCATCACGGCCTCCTCACCGGCGAGGACATGGCGCGCTGGCGCGCCACGGTCGAGGCGCCGCTGACCCTCGATTATCACGGCTATACCGTGTGCAAATGCGGGCCGTGGACGCAGGGGCCGGTGCTGTTGCAGATGCTGGCGCTGCTCGAGGGCTTCGATCTCGGCGCCATGGACCCGACCGGGCCGGATTTCGTCCATACCGTCGTCGAAAGCGCCAAGCTCGCCTTTGCCGATCGCGAGGCCTGGTACGGCGATCCCGATGCCGTCGACGTGCCCATGGCGGCGCTGCTGAGCCCGGGTTACGCGCATGAGCGCCGCCGGCTCATCGGCGCGCGCGCCTCGCTGAAGCTGCGCCCCGGCGCGCCCGGCGGCCGCCCGCCGCGCCTCTATGACGGGCCGACCGGCAGCGGTAGCGCTCTCGGCACCGGCGAGCCCACCGTGGCGGGCGCCGGCACGGGCGAGCCCACCACCGATCTCAGCATCGATGCGCGCGGCATGACGGTGGGCGATACCTGCCATCTCGACATCATCGACCGCTGGGGCAACATGATCGCGGCGACGCCGAGCGGCGGCTGGCTGCACAGCTCGCCGGCGATCCCGGAGCTGGGCTTCGCGCTCGGCACGCGGCTGCAGATGTTCTGGCTCGAGGAGGGGCTGCCGCTCAGCCTGGCGCCGGGGCGGCGGCCGCGCAGCACCTTGACCCCGTCCTTCGCCTTGAAGGGGGGCGCGCCCTACATGGCCTTCGGCACGCCCGGCGGCGATCAGCAGGAGCAGTGGTCGCTGCTGCTCTTCCTGCATCACGTGCATCACGGGATGAACCTGCAGGAGGCGATCGACTGCCCCGCCTTCCACACCGAGCACATGCCGAGCTCGTTCTGGCCGCGCGCGGCCAAGCCCGGCCTCGTCGCGCTGGAAGGCCGCTTCCCGCCCGCCACGGTCGCGGCGCTGCGCAAGCGCGGCCACCAGATCCAGCTCGGCGACGACTGGTCTGAAGGCCGGCTCTCCGCCTGCGCCGCCGAGCGCACCCCCGAAGGCACCGTGCTCAAGGCCGGCGCCAACCCGCGCGGCATGCAGGGCTATGCGGTCGGGCGTTGATCGCCTTTGCCAGCCTTTGATATCTCTAGGTCACTTAGTTGCGGGCGTCTTTGTCACTGCGAAAGGTTCAGCTGCTGGGCAGGTAGAGCATGAAGACCAGAAGCCCCAGCCCGGTGAAGCAACTGGTCCAGGCGATGGCTTCCACGACCAGGAACAACCGCTTACCGGGCATGATCGCCTCCACACAAAAAGTTCTCACCTGCCGACTGCGTGCCTGCGTAGAGGCGGTGACGTCGATGATCGACTGGTAGTCTCGATGCCCCCCAGTAGTTCAGCGCGAGCAGCAGGACCACGATGGTGAGGATAGGCATGACCTCCTCCCTAGGCTTGTGAGATGAAAAAGGCCCTTGTGGGGCCTTTTTCGGTCACGGTGAGGTCGGAGTTCTGCGAGGCAGCGCACGCTGTGCATGAAATCCGACTTGATGCGGCGCTACCCAGCATGCAGGGCTACGCGGTCGCGCGGTCAGCGGTTACGACTCTCGACAGGAAAGTCCTCTCATGCCGCTTTAGATTATTCAGGCAGTGAATTGTAATAATGATGAAAAATGGATTCCAAGCGCATGTCGAAAGGCTTCCTTAAAATCGGTGCCAACTCGCGCGACGCACGGGCCTACGCGGTCTGGCGGTTGGCGACCGGCGTCGAAGGCGCAGGAGTGATCTCTCGTACTGCTTTAGATAGTTCTGGCAGCTATTTGTAATAACGGAAAAAATTGCTTTAGACCGCCTTGATCCTTAAGGGAATCGGCGGTTGCTTTGCGATGCATTTTTGCAACACGCACGACAAAAGACGCATCCATGACACTTGCTCACGAGTAGCGATCGGGCGGGCGGATTACCTTGCGACGCTCACGGCTTGCGAGGGGATTTTGGGATGGCCGAGCTTACGTCGAACCAGGCAATCGCCCGAATAGCACCAGGGGTGTTCGAGCACTTTCACGGACGCGGCTTGATCGACTTCCGCGTGTTTCCGAACAAACCCAAGATCTTATTCGTCTATGTTCATTTTTTCTGCGAGCAGACCGAGACCGGTGATCTCGATGCGCTTTGCGCGGTTGCGGCAAAAGCGGGCCTCGAGGTCGAGCGCAGCTGCCTCTATGGCGGGACGGCGTGGGTCGAAGTCTCGACGCGGGTCGCCGCAGCCAAATCCGTCGGGCTGGGCGCGGTCGTGCCGTTCCTGCCGCGGCTGCGCGCACGGGCAGCGCTCGCGTAGTAGCGGCGCTCTTCTGCGCCGCGGCTGAGCGTGCGAAGAGCGGTCGGTAGGCCGCTGGATTCGCCGCAAGCGGGGTGCCGCGAAGCGGATCGACGAGGGACCTAGTCTAAGGCCGAGTCAGGTTTGGCCCGGCAGCTATAGGTGTCCGGTTGGGTCCGGCACAAGCCGATCAAGCGCCAATTCGATTAGACGATCGTCGAACAGCCTGAGCTTCCGCTCGCCGGGGTGGTCCTCGCCGGGCCACTCACGCAACCCGACTTTAACGTCTTCAGTCCGAGGGGCGACCTTGCAACGATGGATCAACCAATCCACGGTCGCCAGCAATTCCATCCCTAGCGGCGACTCGAATCCGTCGATGAGTTCGCTCGTCGCATCCAGCGCCTTTCGATACTCTTTGCCCTCGGAACCGAGATAAGCGGCGACTCGGTCCTGCTTGGTATCATCGAAACGGATCACGTCCAAGGGTCCGGCATCGGGGAGCCGCTTGTCACAGTGCAGGTAGCTGCCGTCGAGGGCGTTCAGCAAGTGCCGCAGCTTGGGCGAGAACGGCCCAAACCGATTGGCTTCAAAACCAAGATTGAGCGGGTTTTGAAGCTCGCTCGCTTCGATGGTGCGCTCAAGAAGATAGGCGAGTTTCTGCACTTCCAGGAGCGTGCATTCGATCCCAAGAATCCAATAGCGGCGGATCAGTTCCGCCACCAGCGCACGGGCAGGCGTCAGCTTTTCGACGCCCTCACGCTTGGCGACGTTCTGATACTTCGCAGTCGGTTCATAGACGATGATCCGGACGTCTCCCAGCTCATTCAGGGCGTCCTCGACGACCGGCCGCACGTCGTCCCAGTCGAGGCCGCCGTTGCCGCTGCCGAGAGGCGGCAAGGCGATCGACCGAATGCGGCGCTCAGCGATGACCCGCTTCAAATCGACCAATCCATCCTTGATCCACTCGATCTTCGACGAACCCCGCCAATGCATTTTTGTCGGGAAATTGATGATCCACTTCGGCCCCATGAGCTGTCGACGCTCGGTCACGAACATGTGGCCGACGCGCACCTCATCGTTACGACATGCCGCCTCGTAAGCCTTGAAGTTCTCTGGAAACGCCTCCTTGAACATCAGGGCGATGCCCTTCCCCATCACGCCAACGGTGTTGACGGTGTTCACAAGCGCTTCCACTTCGGCGTCCAATAGGTTGCCCTCGGTGAATATCATCATCAGAAATACCACCTGGGTTTGGGTAGGACCTTCAACTCGACCCCCATCTGGTCCATCAGGATGGTCACTGCCTCGACCGTTTCGTCGTTATGACATACCACGGCCAGCAACGACTCTATCGGCAGATGCCGGTGCACCAGCGCCTCGGCTTGATAGCGCTCCATCTTGCCAAGATCGTCATTATCCCTCTTGAAATCGCGATTCTGCAAGATCGTCCAATCTACGCAGTCGAGATCGTCGAGCTGGGACGAGTACCGCGCCGTCACCAACGAGGCATGCCGATCCGTGAAGAGGAACGGCACCCCTTGCTTTTGCAGATGCCGCAGGGAAGAGACGAGGATCAAAATTTCGTCATCGTCCCGGCGTCGAATTCCGTTATAGCCGGTCTTGATGTTGTACAGCATCGGCGAGAATGGGGTGAAGTAGAATGACACGTAGTCACCGAGGGTGCCCCCTGGCGCCACCTTCACCGGATGGAAATGGCGCTTGGTGATCAGGTCGAGGTTGCCGATCGCCACGAAGTTCGGATCAAGCTTGTGGGAGTTCCGGCAGTGCAGCCCGTGCTCGAGTATCCAGGGGAGGTTGAGCCGATGTACGATCCGGAAGATCAGAGCTCTGTCTGGATTGAGCACGTCCCGCATCTCGCCCGCCTCGTTCTCGCAGCATTGTCCTCCCCCTTCATCCGTCGCCCGATATTCTTATAGCACGCTGCGCGGTAGGCATACAGCGACCGGCGCCTTGTCGGCCGCCATCACGGCGCAGGGCCGATTCGCGATGGACATGCCGAGCGACGCGACTCGTAAATCACCGATGCCGCCGCCGACTCGACCGTGCCACCGCGGCTCCGCGCACACGCAGCCCTCGCGCGGTGACCCGCTCTTCTGCCCCGAGGGTGAGCTCGCGAAGAGGGCAGGTTCCGGGGAGGTGGAACCACGCGAGAAAAAGCGGGGCCCATCAGCAACCGTACGCCGGTCGCCCTGGGTCCCCGCTTTCGCGGGGAAAACGAGGATGACGATTCGATCTACTCAAAACGCTCGCTAGCTGTCGGTAGACCGCTAGATTCGCCGCTACATCATTGGTATCACCAGCCATGGCGATGCTTGGCGGGCGGCGCGCCGACTTAGCCCTCTCCCGCAAGCGGGGTCGATGCGGCGCCCGGCGCCGATCTGGCGGAGGCGATCCCGGACGCGCGCAATCTCCGCTGAGTCGCCGACGCTAAACCAACTGCGTCAAGACGATCAGCACCACCGTCACGGTGGTCGCCCCGCCGATGCGCGTGGCGATCTGCGCAAAGGGCATAAGCTGCATCCGATTGGCCGCGGTGAGAATGGCGACGTCGCCGGTGCCGCCCTGTCCACTGTGGCAGGCCGTGACGATGGCGGTGTCGATCGGATACATCTTCAGCCAGCCTCCGACCACAAACCCGGTCGCAATGATCGTCGCCACCGTCGAGACGATGGTAATGAGATAGGGCAGGGTGAAGGCGGCGACCAGCTTGTCCCAAGGCGTCAATGAGACGCCGATCGCGAACAGCAGCGGATAGGTGACCGCCGTCGAGAAGAATTTGTAGACGTGAAAGGCGCCCTGTTGCAGGGATGGCGACACCGCCCGTGCCAGCTTCAGCAGGACTGCGATGATGAGCATCGCCACCGGCGCCGGAAAGCTGAAGAGACGCTGCGTCAGCGCGCCGATCAGATAGAGTGTCACGGCAGTAACGACGGCCGCCGCGATCGTGGTCACGTCCACCTGGCCGCCTGGGTCCTCCTCCTCCCGCAGCAATTCATCGTGCCCGCCCGGCTGCAAACGGCCTTCGCCAGTCAGCCGCGGAAATTTCTTGCCGACATAATTGAGAGTTCCGGCCAGCAGAATTGCCGTCAGGCTGCCAAGCATGACCGGCGGAAGCACCTGCGCGAACAAATCGCCTTGGGATTGATGCAAGATTTGCGCGTAGCCGATCGACAGCGGAATCGCCCCTTCGCCTATGCCGCCCGCCATGATCGGCACGACGACGAAGAAGAAGGTGTGGAAGACCCCGAGGCCCAGGAGAAACCCGACAACCGTACCGACGATCCCACCGGCGATCGACCCGGCGGCAAGCGGGACGAAAATCTTGAGGAAGCCCTTGATCAGGACGCCGCGATCCATGCCAAGGATGCTGCCGACGATGATGCAGGAGATGAACAGGTACAGGAAATTGGAGTTCTTGGTGAACTCCATCACCGAGCCGAGGACGGAGTTCGGCAACAGATGATGAAAGGCGAGGAACGAGGGGATGAAGGTGGCAAAAATCGCGGCGGCGCCGATGTTGCGGATGATCGGGATGCTCTTGCCCAATTCGGCGCAGGTGAAGCCGCCCATCGACAGCAAGACGATGGCCATCAGGATGTCGGAAGGCACGCTCCCCGTGAGCGCATAGAGGGCGATCACCGCGAGCAAAATCACGAAGACCGGCAACGGGACGATGCCGATCTTGAAATCGACGATCGACCACCAGCCGGTCGGCCAGAAGCCGTCGGCCGCGGTCCCGCCTGGCCCGGCGAGCTTCAAACTCTGTGTGTCCTGCACCGAATTCCCCCCTCTTTATTTGGTTGGCTCCTTATGGCGGCCGAAAATCCGCCCGGAGGCATTCCGGCTCGTCATTAGGACAAACCCTAGGCGGCCTCAGAACGCGACGCAATGCTTGAGCATGGGATCGCGATGGCAGGGCAGGGCCTTAGACACCGCCGCCGCACAACGCTTCGCCATGTTATCGGCACGATGCGATCTGCTTGCACATCGCGACTGTTGCGTGGCGGGGGGCCGTCCAAGGGCACTCGCCGACGCAAGCTCCGCGGCACGGGATTCTATTGTTGATGCACGTCGCGGACACCCCGGCCGACCGCTTCGCGGTCGGCC
>JBKQTR010000304.1:0-3089 GCA_052143095.1 Allostellaceae bacterium | reverse complement strand
CTCGACCGCAACCCCGCCGGGTTCGAGACAGTCCAGCGGCTTTTGGGTCACAAGAGCATCACCACGACCATGCGCTTCTATCACGAGCTCGAGTCCGTGGTCGCAACCACACGCTATAGTGAGTTCCTTCAAACGCTGCTTAAGGACGCAGCATCCGATCTGCCGTCTGTGCCGGCGTGCCGCTCCCATCCCCGTGGCCGACGTGGCAACCGCTAACCGCCGGGCGGAGCGACGTTGGTCGAACTGCCTGCCGATGGAACTCTGGCCGCCGGCGGATAGGTTGGCGTGGCAGGCCGCGCTGACGCCAGGTAACGTCTTCGATCCTGGCGGCGTCGCCTCATCCTGGGCGTCGGCGACGCAGCGCAAGACGGCACGGGGGTATGGGCGTTTCCTGTTCTGGCTCCGGGAACGCGGCGAGCTCGATGAGACAGTCGACCCCGCCAGTCGCGTTACGCCAGAGCTCGCTTTGGCGTACCTCCAAGAACTCCAACGCCGCAACGCCGGCCACACGATCCAGAACCGTATTCAGGAGCTTGGCGACGCCATGCGGGCTCTCGCGCCGGACCGCGACTGGAGGTGGATTCTCCGTGCTGCCGGCCGCCTGCGGGCAGATACGGTGCCTGCTCGCGACAAGCGGTCGCGCCTTCGTCCTATCCAGGAGCTCGCGGCCGCTGGTTTTGGCCTGATGGCCGAGGCGGAGACCGCCGAAGGTTTATCGGATCTCGGCCGCGCCGTGGCTTACCGCGACGGCCTGCTCGTGGCGTTCCTCAGCTTCCATCCCATGCGCCTGCGCGATCTCGCATCCCTGCGCTTGGGAGACCACCTGTTCGACCATGGAGGGCAGTTGCTCCTGAAGCTCGCCAGCACCAAGAACGGCCGCATCTATGAGGCGGTCATTGCCACGGCGCTGGCGCAACCGCTGCGGCGCTATCTTCGGCACTATTGGCCCGTCTTGTCGCGGGCGAGAGGCCGCTGGCACGCGCCGGTCGGGAGCGCGCTCTGGATCTCCAAGGACGGCTCGCCGTGCAGCGACATCACCTTGAGGAACATCATTCAAAAGCGGACCGGCGGCGCCGGCCGTCTGCCCCTCTGGCCGCATCTCTTCCGCCACTGCGCCGCGACCTCGATCGCAGTCGACGCGCCCGGCTCGATCGACATCATCCCCGCCGTCCTGGCCCACTCGTCACACAAGGCTGGCGAGCGCTACTACAATCTGGCCGGCAGCCTCGAGGCGTCCCGTGCTCAGAGCGCGATGCTCGCTGACATCCAGCGGGAACTCGGGCTCGCATCTCATGGTCGCTGTCTCAACCGCGCAGCGCAGCACGAGACATCGCCAGGCAGCAAACAGCGATAGGAGCCGCCATGCGCGCCGTCATCTACGCCCGCTACAGCACCGAGCTTCAACGCGACGCCTCGATCGACGATCAGATCCGGCTATGCAGGAGACGGATCGAAGCGGAGAAGTGGTCGCTGGTTAGCACCTACACGGACCACGCGATCAGCGGCTCGATCCGCATGCGTCCGGGCTATCAGAAACTCATCGAGGACGCGCGCGCCGGTGCTTTCGATGTGGTCGTCGCCGAGGCGCTCGACCGGCTCTCCCGTGACCAGGAGGACATCGCGGCGCTCTATAAGCACCTCGCCTTCGCCCGCATACCGCTGATCACCCTTGCCGAGGGCGCGATCACCGAGCTTCACGTCGGCCTTAAGGGCACGATGAACGCGCTGTTCCTAAAGGACCTCGCGCAGAAAGTCCGTCGGGGCCTCGAAGGTCGCGTTCGGGAGGGAAGGTCGGGGGGCGGTCTCTGCTACGGCTACGACGTCGTGCGCGAGTTCGACCGCCGCGGGGAGCCCGTTTGTGGCGGCCGCAAACTCAACGATGCCGAAGCCGCGATCGTACGGCGCATCTTCACGGAGTTCGCCATGGGGAGCTCGCCGCGGGCGATCGCAGTTCGACTGAACGCCGGGCGCGTCCCTGGGCCCAACGGCAACACCTGGGGCCCTTCGACCATTTATGGCAATTGGCGTCGGGGCACCGGGCTCCTCAACAACGAGCTCTACATCGGCAGGCTCGTCTGGAACCGACAGCGCTTCGAGAAGGATCCGTCGACCGGCAGGCGCCAGGCGCGACCGAACCCGCGCGAGGACTGGATCGTCCAAGAGGTTCCGGAGCTGCGGATCGTCGACGATACGCTCTGGAACGAGATCAAGGCGCGGCAGAAGCACATCCGTCACGATATGACGCGCGACGACGCCGGCGTCCGCTCCGAGCGCGCCCGCCGGCCCGCCTATCTGCTTTCGAGCCTGATCAAGTGCGGCGTGTGTGGCGGCGGCTTCTCGAAGGTGAGCAACCACCATTACGGCTGCTCGAACGCGCGCAACCGTGGCACCTGCGAGAACCTCCTCACTATACGCCGTGACGTGCTGGAGAGGAGCGTCCTGTCGGGGCTCAGGACCCACCTCATGCAGCCGGAGCTCGTCAGGGAGTTTGCCGCCGAGTATCACCGCGAGCTCAATCGCCTCAACGCAGCACGCGAGGGCGCGTACGCCCAGCAGAAAGAAGAACTCGCGCGCGTCGAGCGCCAGATCCGCGCGATCATCGAGGCGATCAAAGATGGCCTGCGCACGCCCGGCATGAAGGACGAGCTCTTGGCG
The DNA here is from genome assembly GCA_052143095.1 of Allostellaceae bacterium. Classification (GTDB taxonomy): domain Bacteria; phylum Pseudomonadota; class Alphaproteobacteria; order ATCC43930; family CGMCC-115725; genus DAHUYF01. The sequence continues at coordinate 434 of JBKQTR010000304.1, read as the reverse complement.
CTCGATGCGCGGAGAACCGAGCTCGCGGCAACAGTGAGGCAGGCGCCCGACCCGGCACCCCGGCTCCATCCCTGCTTGGCCGACATCTACCGGGACAAGGTCGAGCGGCTACAGGAATCGCTCAATGCCGAAACGACGCGCGTGGAAGCTGCCGAGGCGCTGCGCAACCTCATCGACGAGATCCGTCTCGTGCCGGAGAACGGGCAGCTTCAGATCGAGCTTACCGGCGATCTCGCGGGCATCCTGGCGCTTACGGCGGGCAGCAAGAAGCCCGCCGCGGGGGGCCGTGACGGGCTGCAAGTAACGCTGGTTGCGGGGGCAGGATTTGAACCTGCGACCTTCAGGTTATGAGCCTGACGAGCTACCGGGCTGCTCCACCCCGCGATATCGGTCGGCAGGGGGTGTGATCCCTGCGGCGGAAGGGGTGAGGAGGG
>JBKQTR010000303.1:0-2738 GCA_052143095.1 Allostellaceae bacterium | reverse complement strand
TCACGCGGTCGCCGAGCGGATCGAAGTACATGCCGCCGATCGTGAAGTCGCGCCGGCGCGCGTCCTCCTCGATCGTGCCGAAGCGAACCGCGGAGGGACGGCGGCCGTCGGTGTACGGCGCGTCGGCTCGGAAGGTGGCCACCTCGAACTGATCGCCCTCCGCGAGCACGACGATCACGCCGAAGCGCGCGCCGACTGCGATCGTTTCGTCAAAAAGCCGTTGCACCACCTCGGGGCGGGCGTCGGTCGCGATATCGTAGTCCTTGGCGTCGACCCCGAGCATCCGATCGCGGACGCATCCGCCGGCGAAGTAGGCCTTGAAGCCCGCTTCGTGAAGGCGGCGCACGATGCTCAGCGCCTTATCTTCCTTTTCGGAGAGCACCGGAACAGTCTACATTCCGCCGCCGATCGCTGTCATATGCCTCACGCGGCTTCGCGCTCCGCGGCGCCGTAGGTCCTTCTGAATGTCTGGAGCAGCGCCATGAAGATCGAAATCACCACCGGTCCGGCGAAAAGGCCGATCGGCCCGTAAGCGTAGAGCCCGCCCGCGACCCCCAGAAACAGCGCGATAGTCGGCAACTCCGTGCCGTGCCGCATCGCCCACGGCTTGATGAAGTTGTCGATCGCGGCGACCGCGACCGAGCACCATATTACAAAACCGATCGCAATACTCCATCCACTGGCGTAGGCGAGGTAGGCGGCGGCGGGCACCCACACCAATGCCGTGCCGCCGATCGGCATCACTCCGAACAGCGCGGTCAGAACCGAAAGAAACGCCCAATACGGCACGCCGAAAACCAGCAATCCAAGCCCAATCGTAAACGCCTGCAGGCCCGCCGTGAGCATCAGCCCGCGCATCACGGAGGAGAGCGTCTAGCGCAGCGTTTCGAACACTGCATGCTTGTCTTCCTCGTGCAGCGGAGTCAGATTGCGCAGCCCCTCGTAATAGCTCTCGCCGTCGCGCAGGAAGTAGAAAAGCACGAAGATGAGAATGGAGAAGTCCCAGATCATGGCCATCAGGTTGCGGGCCACCTCCGTCACATGCGTCGCCAGGTACTGGCTGACGAACTTCGCCGCGCTTACCGCGGCATCCTGCACATCGCGCTGCGCGATATTCATCCGCGCGAGCGACGCGTTCACCCGGTCGGCGAATGGGAGGTGCGCGGTCCAGTCCGCCAGCACCTTGCCCCAATCGGCGGTGCCGACCTTGGCGGAAACCAAAATCGAGAGCGCCTCGGCTTCCTGAGCCAGCCGCACCATGAACCAGATGGACGGGATGATCACGATCAGCGCGGTCGCGACCGCCAACAGCGCGGCGGCCAGCGAGCGGCTCCGCACGTACCGATGGGCATGGACCATCAGGGGATTGAAAAGGAACGAGAGCAGCATCGCCCACAGGATCGGAATCAGGAACGGCTGTAGAATCTGGTACAGAAAGTAGACTATCAGGGCCAGAAAGCCGAAGAAGAAAATCTGGACGATTCGCTCGCGATCCATGGGATATCCCGAATAGGGAGCTTAGCAGAAAGTAGAGATGGTGGAACTCGATTGCCCAAAAGCAGGATTTCTGTTAGCGCTTTCCCCTGCTTGTTAGGTTCCCTAAACGCCAGGCAGCTAAAAAGGCACGTAGCTCAGCGGGAGAGCACTTCCCTGACACGGAAGGGGTCGGCGGTTCAATCCCGCCCGTGCCTACCAGGGCAATCGCCGCGGTCCGCCCGGCCCCCGGGCGTTGACGCGACGGCTCGCATCGACGCTACAATGCGGGTATTAATCAAGATGATGCGTTCGGCAGTGTTGTCTTCCGTGAAACTTCCCGTCTCTTCTAGATGAGTTCGGAAATCACGGTCATCGTCCCAAGCGGGCAGCGCCCGGTGGCGCGCGGCGCCGGCCTGCGCTACGTGGTCCGGCGTGGCTGAGCACGGCAAGCCGATCGCGGTGAGAGTCGACGGGAAACTCGCCGACCTGAGCCGCGCGCTGGACCACGATCCCAAGGCCGAGTTGATCTACGCCGACAGCCCTGAAGGGATCGAAGTCCTGCGCCATTCGACCGCCCATCTGATGGCCCAAGCCGTCCAGTCGCTCTACCCCGGCACCCAAGTCACGATCGGGCCCGTAATCGAGGACGGATTCTTCTACGACTTCGCGCCGTCCCGGCCCTTCACTGCTGACGATCTGCCAAAGATCGAAGCGAAGATGAAAGAGCTGGCGAAGGCCGACCTCCACGTCTCCCGCATCGAGATGGATCGCGCCGAGGCGATCAAGCTGTTCGAGTCGATGGGCGAGCACTACAAGGTCGAGATCCTCAAAGGAATCGCCGACGATCGGGTATCGATCTACAAGCAGGGCGACTGGATGGATCTCTGCCGTGGGCCGCACGTACCTTCAACCGGGCATCTCAAGGCCTTCAAGCTCACCAGCGTGGCAGGCGCCTACTGGCGCGGCGACGAGAGCAACGCGATGCTCTCGCGGATCTATGGCACCTCGTTCCCGTCCAGGGACGCGCTGGAAGAGCATCTGAGGCTGCTCGAGTTGGCGCGCGCCCGCGACCATCGCAAGCTCGGACGCGAGATGGGGCTCTACCTTTTCGACCCGATATCGCCGGGCGCCCCGTTTTTCCTGCCCAAGGGCGCGATTATCTACAATCAGCTAGTCGAGTACATTCGGCGGCTTTACCGGCGCTACGGCTTCGACGAAGTGATCACACCGCAAATCTACAAGAACAAGCTGTGGCAGCGCTC
>JBKQTR010000302.1:0-13002 GCA_052143095.1 Allostellaceae bacterium | reverse complement strand
TCCCGCGCGGGTGACGAGTAGTGAGCGGATCCGCTCCATTGCGGCACTTAGGGTCGGCCAGCTCGCTTCGAATCCGTCAGCAAGCTTGCGCAGGAACCACAAATAACTGACGCCGCCGATCTGTTCTGCGGCCCAATCCGCTTCATGGAAGTTTGCGCGGATCCGCATGTCGACGAAACGCGATCCACCGGGGACTAGGGAGGATTCCTTCGATGCTTTCTCCTCAAGAACCAGCTGCTCTAGGCGTTCCCGGTTGTTGAGATGCGCTTCAAGAAGCACATTGCGTAGAATTGCCAGGAGTTCAGCCCCCTTTTCTGGTACCGCCTTGGCCCGCAGTGACAGCCGCGCAGCAGCGAACTGCGAATCAAGGACGGCCGAGATCCAAACCTGTGGTCGAATTCCGCCAGTCGTGCTTCCGATCTGCTGCGAGAGGCTCACGAAATCCTGCTGGCCGGCGCCGGTCTCCAGAAGCGCTCTCGCGAACAGCGGGACATAAGGGAGCAGATCGGCGGGCAATACGTGGAGGTCCAAGGCAAGGTCGAGATACAGCACGCTGTTGGTTGCCAGATCGTGATAGAGCACCTGGGTATCGGCCACGCGCGCCACTTCGGTCGGAATGACGTTGTTCCGGCGCGGCAGGTCCTCAAGAGCAAGCGTTGGAATAGTGGCTAGCGCCTCTGGCGGGTCGGGTGTCTCCTGCAGGCGCTTGAGTGTGTAGGTCGCCTCAACTAACGCCTCAAGATCGGACCTGCTCATTGCGGCACGCGCAGCATCGAGCCGATGGCGTTCCGCGGTAGCCTCGCGCTCGGCCTCCTCGGGATCCGGCCGCAACGTCAACGTGGTCCGATGGGGGTTATCCAGGAGATTGTTGGCGATCAGGTTCTCGAAATAACGCTCGCCTTCAGCAATGCGGGCTTTGAGCGAGTGGAGCGGCGCCTCGAACGCCAGCGGCGCCAGCGGGTCGCGATCGTAGAGCCAAGTCTTGAGCGAGCGCAGCAAAGCCGCGATCCCACGCGGGAAGGAGCCGAAATTGTTCTCGCGCAAGCGAAATTCGACCGTGTTCAACGAGGCGTCAACCGTCATCCGGTCGACGCCTTTGTCGGCCAGCGTACGGAGCGTCTCGAGGACGAGTGCTTCGACCTTTTCCGTGCCGCCGGGATCGATGCCTTTGAGCCCGACAGAGAGCATTGGCTGCAAGAGCTGATCATCGAGCCCGCGACCAGCAATATCTTCGCCCAGTCCGGAATCAACCAGCGCCTTGCGCAGGGGCGAAGCCGGCGTCCCGATTAGGATGTGCTCAAGTATGTTGATGCCGAGGTCGGTCTCGGCGTCGGGAATCTGTTCGATCATCCAGTTGACCGTCGCCATCCCTTTGCTGTCCGCTTCGGACTTACCGGCGTCCGCAGCGAAAGTCCGCGTCAATCGCCGCGGGGCGGAAAAGCGCTTCTGACGGGCCACCATTGAATCGACCACAATCGGGTCGAACGCGCTAAGCCAACAATCAAGCAGGCGCAAACGCTCGTCGGGATTGTCATCGCCGTAGAAGAACAGCCGGGCGTTGGAAGGATGGTAGTAGCGCTGGTGAAAAGCCTTGAAATCGGCATAGGTCAAATCAGGGATGTGCCGAGGATCGCCTCCTGAATCGAGGCCGTAGACCATATCCGGGAACAGCGAGCGCTGGGAGAACTCGTTGAGCCTGTCGTCGGGCGACGAATAGCTGCCCTTCATTTCGTTGAAAACCACGCCCTTGTAGACCAATGGCTCGTCAATGGCGTCGAGTTCGTAATGCCAGCCTTCTTGCTGAAAGGCGTTGGGAGTGATCAGCGGATAAAAAGCCGCATCAAGATAGACATTGATCAGGTTGTAGAAGTCCCTAAGATTCTGGCTTGCGACCGGATAGCAAGTCTTGTCCGGAAAGGTCATCGCATTAAGGAAGGTGTTCAGCGAGCCCTTCATGAGCTCGACGAATGGTTCCTTGACTGGGTACTTGCGCGAACCGCAAAGCACGGCGTGCTCGAGAATGTGAGCGACGCCGGTCGAGTCGAACGGCGGCGTGCGAAAGGTGACGCCGAACACCTTGTTCTCGTCGTCGTTGACCAGCGATAGCAGCTCGGCGCCGGTTTTGGCGTGACGATGGAATCGCGCGGCTGAGTTGAGTTCGGGAAGCGCCTGCTCGCGAACCAGCTCAAAGCCACTTAGGATCTCCATGACTGGGTGTCCTTCTCCATGCGCTACGGAGTGGCAAACCGCCAGATAAACAATCGCTTTGTACTGCGCCGTCAACACGCGGAAACCGAAGGTAGGCGAGGTACGGCCGCACGCTTAATCCTCCAACCAGTCGTTCCATAAGCTCGTTGGGGCGATATTTGCGACCATACCGGTAGAGGTGGCTTTTGAGCCATTCATGCAGCATGTCAAACCTGCCGACTTCGATCTCGCTCGGAATTTGCGGATGAGTTTTGCAGGCGGCATCATACAGCTGAGCACTAAGAACATTGCCGATCGTGTAGCTTTGGAATGCGCCGCCGATGCCTCCAGAAAACCAATGCACGTCCTGCAGGCAGCCATCGCGATCGTCTGGCGGAACAAGGCCGAGCGTAGCAGACATTTGAGCACGCCAGGCCTCGGGAAGAATCCTGCCGGCCGCACCGGGTTGGCGGGGGCTTTTTCAGTGTCCCTCGAGCTCGCAAAGCTGCCGACGAGCCTGCAAAAGCTGCCGACAAACCGAAGTGGCCGGCAGCACCGATGGCCCGCCCCGCGGAACCTACCGGCAACCTGTAGCCGATGCTTCAAGCTCGTGGATGGTCTGCGCGGCACGCTTGCGCTCAGCTGTCCACTGGCGGACCAACTGCCGCGGGATGTCGGCCCAGCGATACAGCGCCCGGCGCGCAGCCGCGCCGGTCAGGTGCTCATCAGGCCCCAGAGAGAGGGTAAAGCCGGGGTCGCAGCCCCGCTCGAATTCGTGACGCCATTCGGTTTCGAGGACCGTCCGCTCCTCCTCGCTCAGTAACCCGGCTGCATAGAGCGCGCTGCGTTCGGCCTCGTAGCCAGGCCAGGGGATCGGCGCCTCGTACTGCCACCACGCCTGAGCGCGCCGACCAGGGGACGACGGCAGCACGCCGGCCAGGCGATCGCGATGGAGCAGCCAGGCGGCTCGCCGGGCCGCGGCGCCGGCGAATTGCTGCGGATCGCCCTGTGGACCGCTGCCCAGCCACAGGTCCATCTCCTGATCGGCCGTCAGGCGGGCGCGGTACGGGTGGCGAAGGAACGACCGCTTAGTCGACATCACGGCGCCCAGGCGGTCGGCCGATGGGCCGCACGGCTTCGAGATTGAGGCCGAGCCGTTCAAGCTGCTTGCACACGAAAGCGCGGCTCGACAACTCGGCCGGCAACGCGGGGTGCGGCTTCGGCATTCCGCTGCGGGTGCGGACGACGACGCCGTCCTCGGAGATCGCGTCGCTCAACGCCTCGGCGCGATCCAACGCGGTGCAGGCCTCCTGCAGGAGCTCGATGCCGCCGGGATCGGTGATCGTATATTCCCGCATGACCGCCGACCAGAGATCGAGCCCGTGAGGGCCGAGCGCGCGAGGCGGTTGCGGCAAGTTCGATCCCGGAGCGACGACGCTAAGCGGCGGTTTGGTCATGGTCCAGCTTACGATCTTGCCCGAAATTTTTCGCCCCGAATTTTTTTGCCCGAATCTGAATTTGCCCGGAGCGCTCAGATCCGGCTAGCCGCCAATGCAATCGCGCCGCGCCTGATGGAGGGGTACTCTACTTTTACGAGTGCCCCCTCCATTTGCAACCGCAGTGAGAACCCTTATTCGATCCGAGGGAAACAGTCGGATTCCCCTTGCCCCATCCCCATCGTCGGTCGAGCTGGTCATCGACCAAGGTCCAAACCAAACTTGTGAGTAGGAGCGCGCGATCGCGGCGCCGATCCTATTCGCGGCCTTTAGAACCTTCTCCGCAATTTACATAACTATAGAGAGAAGAGAGCTGAAAGCTCTCTGAGGAGCACTGCTCTCCACATGTCTTGCTAAATTGCGGAAAAACCCCCTTTGACCTCTGCGCATAGACTTAAGTCATTATGTTTCAATGGCTTACATTTTCTAAGGGAGCACAATCCCCTGCCACTGCGTGGCCGCTCCTTGCTTCGCGGGGTAGCTGTGAGCGAGGCCGTAGCTGGTCAGTTCTTCGAGCCCACGGCGAACAGTCACTGAGGGTAGCCCGATGGCTTCGGCCACCTGTTTCGTGGTGCGTGTTGCCAGTGGCGGCGTGTGTGCCGGCGGCGGATCGAGCGGGTTTAACGGCTGGCATAGGAATCGGTAGATGTTGCGCCGCAGGGGCGGCGTGCTGTCGAGCGCGACCGAAATGACGACTTCGAGTGCGCTCTTACGCTCGACGCCGAGGGCATCGAGGCCGGCGAGGAGCCGTTCCAGGCTCAGCCCAAAGCGGGCCGGGCCCTCGGCACCATAGACGGCATCGAGCTCACGGCGATACCGATCGCGCTCGACAGCGCCGCGGAGGCGGACGACAAGTTCGGTCACGCGCTCGAAGCGCTCGATCTCATGCTCGGAAAGCTCCTGCGGATCGGGACGCGGCGCGGCAAACAGCAAGTTGACGCTTTCGGCGAGCTCGCGCCGCATGGCCGCGGTCTTGCCGCCGACGTGTCGAAAAGCCCACCGCAATTGCCCCTTGCCGGGCTCCAGCCGCGACAGCAGGAAACGATTGCCGAGCGCGTCGCTGACCGAATGCTGAGTATCGATGGCGCCGGTGCAGCCGAACACCAGGCCGAGCTTGCCGGTCCAGTGTAGTGGCTTGCCGCCGTCGGTGCCGACGTAGCGCGTCCACTTGCCATCGTAGATTTCGCGCAACGCGCTCAGCACCTCGGATTTGCTCTCCGGCCGCATCGTCAAGGTGGAGGTGAAGTCCTTGAGACAGAGCAAGCCGGGATTGCCGACCTGCCGCAGCAACCCTCCGGTGGCTCCTGGCGTGCGCTGGCGCCGTGGCGTACCCGAGAGCAGGCTCGCCAGTGTAAGCGTCGAGACCGACACCACGAACGGCAAGCCGGAGACGGCGTTCAAGAGCTCGGTCTTCGCACTCGATGGCGGCGCGACGAGACCGAGCCAGACCGGGTCACCCTCCAACAGATTGGCCACTATCGTACCGAGCATGGCGTAGACCGGCGTCCGGCTCGGCAGGATCAGCCAGCGCTCGAAGGTCCGCAGCGTATCCTCGATCGGCGAGCTCGCTCCTGGCGCGCTCCCGACCGCCGCTGCGGGCGTTGTGATTGGTGCTGGCTGCGATTGCGGCTGCGCTGCCGCTGTGGCTTCCTCCTGTTCATCGGCAAGCTTCCTGCCAGCCGACCCGACCGCGCGCGGCACCCCGGCATAGCGATCGCGCCAGCGGTCATCGCGCGGCGCCTGTGAGTTATCCAACATTGCCCGCAGCATCTGCACCGCGATGACTTCCGGCGTCCCGCCGCGCAGCAGCTTCATCGCCAGACGCGTGATGGAATTGTGCAGGCTCTTGCCCGCCAGGATATTGGCGGTGAGCACATCCCATTCGCCGCCGGGCTGGGCGGCGCGGTTGTCCGCCCTTGGCGGCGTCGGTGCCAGCGGCTCGAGCTTTGCCAGCGCGGCATCGAGCTCGATCTCGATGTCGGGATTGCAGGCGACGATCTCGGTTAGTCGCGGCTGGGCTTTGCGATGCCAAGAGCCCGGCCACCGAATTGGATGACTGATCGGGATCGATGTCGGATCGGCGCCGACGAGATGGGCACAGATTTCCCGCGCTCGCTTGAGCTTTTCCAGATCGCCCCGGCCCTGCGCGGGTTTGGCCAATCGCCAATGCAGATGCAATTTGTCTTGAGTGCCGCCGTTGCCGTCGTTCCAGACGCCGCCGCTGCGGATCACTGTGGTCGCCGGGCCGAGAATAGCTTCAAGCTTCCCGCGCGCGGCTTGCGGGCATTCGTCGCACTCCACCGTGACGGTAAAGCCTTCGATGATGTCCTGCTCGGTCGCGGTTTTGTCATTACCGAACGTCGCCAGCGGCGGACAAAAAACGATGGGCTTTGGATTTTGCGCGGCGCGCCGGGCGTCATCCTCGACGGCGTCGCAAAGGAATTTCAGATCGTTGCTGATAATTCGGATCGGGGTCTTGCGGAAAACATGGTTGGAGCCTTCGACGAAAGCCCGTAGTGAAACAAAGCCGGCTTGGGCATGGCGAAAGATCGCATCAACAAAAATCTCGATCTGATCGCGGTCGGGCTCCAGCATCAAATTCTCCCGCCGATTTGGATGTAGATGCTGGCGAGGTATCCCAGCCGCCCGCGAGACAGCATGCTGCCCCGCTGCGCGATCTCATGCATGTCGCTGACAAATTCGCGCTGCTTGTCGTCCTTGAGTTGCCCGAGCCGGTTGCGGCAATACTCCGCCATCTCCGCGGGTTTCGGCAGCGTGAGGTGACCATGGCCACCGCCATTGCCTCTCGCCATGCCAATCTTGATCCCCGCCTCAACTCCCTCGGCGCGCATGGCTTGGCCAAACTGCTGCAATTCGGCCTCACTAAATTTGCCGTCGTTGCATTCGGCGCCGGGCTCGATCATGTTGCCAATATCGGACCAGCCAATGCCTTCGCTCTGCATGAGCCGCTCCAAAGCAGCCCACGCGTTGCGGCGCTCGCCGCCGGCGGAGCTCAGCATGCGCAGGAGTTGCGCGATCTTTTTCTTGATCTTTTTCTCGTAATCAAGATCGGCCACGACAACCCTCGAAGATCAGACAGTTTTTTCGCCCGAGCTTTGGCGGCCGGGCTGTTGTCGCCCGTGCGGCCACGGACTTCGCCTTTGATTGCCCGCTATTGGCTCGTTGCAAAAAAGGGAGCGAGAGAGCCGACTTGGTTGATCGGCCTCTCGCGCTCTCGCCCCCTCAACTAAAAGGAATTTCGTCGTCCATCTCTTTGGGCGACGTCGCCACTCTGCTCGGTGGCAGTGGCTTGCTCGCCGGTGGACTGCCGTTCTGCGCTGCGGTCGCCGGCGAGCCGGTACGCACCCGCACGGTTTCTTTTTCCGTCGGCGGGTCGTCGCGCCAGTCTTTCCAGTGGCCGAGCTCGAGCACCAGCTCCTTGCCGATCCAGGCGTCGGTATCATGGCCCCAGGCCTTGATCAGAGCGTTGGTGTTGCCGTCGTTGAGCGTGAATTGAGAGCCGGTTTCCAGCTCAAGCATCAGCCGGCCATAGCGCTCCTCCTCAAAAATGCTGATGATGCGGGTGTGGATCGGGCCATCACGCACGTTGTCCGGCTTGACATATTTCGAAGCATATTTTCGAGCATCAACCATTTGCTTTTCTCCTCATCTTTCTGGGTTATCGCAACGCACTTCAGTCCGACGTTCGCAGAACCGGGCGACGGCAGGCGGATTGTTGTGACCGAGCCAGCGTTGGCAGCAGGGACAGACGTCCATTCTGCTGAGGATCTTGCGCCGAGTTTCCGGATCTGTGTCGGGATCCATAAGTGCTTGGCGGGTCAGCCACTCGTGAAGTTCCTTCAGGTCGTCGCGCGTCAACTGCGGCATGAGCTTGTCGATGCTGCGGATGGCTTGGGTGACGTTGGTGCCGTCGGGACGTAGCAGGGCGATAAAGTCGCCTTTGCACCAAAGCCCGTTTTTGCTGGCGCCCGTAGCTTTGGTCGTGACCATGCTTTCCCCTTTCATTTCATCTGACCGAGCAGTCTGCGCGCGCTGTCGGTTTGCTGATTGGCGAGCGCAGCGACGCCGCCGACCGCGAAGGCGGCAACGGCGCGCAACAGATCTCCGAGTTGCTTTGCGGCCCCGGCATCAAACTTGCCGTAGGCGCCGCCAGTGAGCCGCGCGAGCTCGCGAAAGACCTGCTCGACCTTCTGCGGCGGATGACCACCATGCTGATCGAAATAGATCGCTAGACCATCCCCCTCGTGAAATATAAAAACCGGCGGCAGTCCGACGGCAGCGTCGTACAACTCGGCGGGAATTTCCTCACACGCATCGCCCACGAATATCGCCGCGCCAACCTTCTCTCGCCCGTTCTCTGCTCGGATATGCCGCAGCACCTTTGCGATCTGGGTTTCGCCGGACATGCATCTGATTGTGCGCATCCGGCTGACGAGCTCATGCGCATCGGAGAACCACGACGATTGCTGAACTTCGTCACCACGATAGTAGACAAGCTGCACATCCAGGCCGCCGATCTTTGCCGCTTCTTCAAACATCGCAGCTTGCAGTGACGCGGCCAGGTCCCAGGTTCGCTCGCGGCTCGCCGTCGCGTCGAGGGCAAAGATCAAACGCCCGCGCGCCCCCTGCGTTTTTCTGAGCAGCGCGGCGACGCGCGGTGAAAGCTGCATGGGGGTGCTCATGATGTCTCCTTTGTTTGGTCAAGGCGCTTCGACATGTCACAGCCAACTCAGTGTCGGGCGGCCGCGATAGCCGCGAGTCCAACAGAACCAGGCGAAGGCAATCGCTGAGGAGGCGCGCGGCCCGTTCCAGCCGTCGCGATGCATCATCGGGAGGCGCGATCTGAAAACGTGCACGGTGCGGAGTCCGCACTGTCCGAAGATGTCAGCGCGGCGTCGTGATTCCAAAAAGGCCAGCCGCAACAGCATGAAGACGTTGGGCGCCAGCTTGAGCGCGTGCCGCACGAAGGCTTCGGCGTGTTGGTAGGGGGGATTCGTCAGGGCCGCAGTGCAGCCGCGCGGGGCTTGCTCGCACGTCAGGAAATCGGCGACAAAATCCAGCGGGAATTCATAGCCGACGATGTCGCTGCTGATCACATCAAAGCCGGCGGCTTCCAGCACTCGAGTGATCGCCCCGCGGCCGGCGGCCGGCTCCCAGATCACTTCCGGCAATTGCTCGACGGCGAGCAGTGCCTCGACCGCGATGCGGGGAGTCTCGTACAGATCGAGACCACGCACGCGATTTGTGTGTCGCCCAGCTTGCGCGCTCTTGTCCAGCATGGTGCAACTCCAACAAACAAAAAGCGCGCCGATCGGGAACGGCGCGTAAGTCTCAGCTTGTCTGTTCCTGTCCCGGCTGTAGTTCGCTGAGCACGTCCTCGACGATGGCGCGGACGGTATGTTTGCGCTCGATCCGCTCCGCTTGATCGGCAATGCGCTGAGCATCGCGGCGCAGATCAGCAACGAGCAGATCGAATTCCAGATTTGTCAGCCGTGGGAAGCGAGGATCGCTGGCAAGGACGTCCTGAAACTTCTGGCACAACAGATCGACCAACCGGTCATTGTCATCGATGCCAAAGGTGTCGAAAGCAGACCAGACAGCGTCAGCGACAATGTCGGACAGGTTGGTGTTGGGTTGCTCGCTCATCGCGCTGCCGCCAGTGCTTCCGCGTCGTACTCTTTCAGGATGGTGTCGTCGTAGCCGGGCTCGATGAACTTGGCGGCGACGATCGCAGGCGATGTGTTGCCACCGGTCTTGCTTTCGTAGGCGGCACGAGCCACGGCGATGCCGCGTTCCAAGTCGAATTTGCCGTCAGCACAGAACGTCGTCATGCGGGTGAAGACGCCGTCGTCGAACTTGGCGACAAACGTCCATTTCGGTGATGAATTGTCAGGCTCGGGTGGCTTCCTTGTCTGTTTCATTGCGTTGCTCCCTTGATCTGAAAGAGAGCGCCGCCCCGAGATGGAGCGGCGCGGTTGGTTGTTAGGAAGCGGCAGTGCGTTGCTTATAGTCGTTGGGGTCGCGGCGACGGCGACGCGCCGGCAGGTGAAAATCGGGGCGCAGCTTATGGCGCGGGACGCCGGTTAGCTGTTCAACCTCAGGAACGCGATCGAGCGGCACCACCTCCCATTGGTGGACCGCCTGCGGGGTGATGCCGAGACCTTCGGCAATCCGGCTGCACCGGCCGCGGATGGTGCGCAGCCGGTCCATGGCGGCTGCGGCCCGCGCATCGGCCGCGGCATTGTGGCCGTTGGCCCTCTGCGCAGGCCCGGTCAGCCAGTCGAGGCGTTGCAGCACCTTCTCGATGCCGATCTCGAGCAATGCGACATCGATTGCGGCATCGTAATCTTTGCGAATGGCCCGCAGATCGCGGCGGTTGAGGAGTTTGACGCCGGTGGCGCCGTTCGATACATGGTCCGGCATAAGGAACCTCCTTTCGGACCTTTGCGGCCAGCCCCTCAGTTTCAGAAGCGAAGGGGGTCTGGCCGCGGTCGTGTTCGCCTGTTGCTCCGCCGGCGAACGGCGCGGTCGGAAGCGTTTAGGCGGCGACCTTGCGCGGCTGACGACGATGCTTCGCTTTCCAAGCGGCGATGACTGCGCGGGAATACCAAGCGCGCCGTCCCCACTTCCAAAAGTCAGGACCGCGGCCGATCGAGCGCCACGAGGCGAGCGTCGCCTCTTTGACGTCGAGCTCGACAGCAGCTTCGTTAGACGGGATCAGATCGTCGGGGAGTTGGGGATCGTCGGACATGTGTCACACCGGGCTTGTTGCGGTGGACGCATAAATTATACAGGTCGCGGCGATTTCCTAAAATCGCCGCACCATCGACGCGAGAAAGTTGGCGATTTGCCGTCTGGCGATTTGATTGACCATTACGGTCAACAAGTTAGTCGCTTGCCCGTTTTGCTCGATAAGTTGGCGATTTGCGCCTGGCGATTTGATGTCAGCGGGTTAGTTGTCCGCCTGTTTACTCTGATAGCCACGCTTACCCTTAAGGTGCGGTGCGTAATCGTTCAGCGCAGCCAGTGCCGTGCGTCGCGGAATGCCGGGCAGTAGCTTTTTCAGCTTTCCCCAAAACTCGTCGAAGGGCGGTTTGGCATCAGCGGGGTAGGATTCCGCGACAGTCATCGTGGCCGCCTTGATGGCGTCCTGTGCGATCGGCTTGTGCCTTTTCTGCTTTTTCTGCTGGGGTGAAGCAGCCGGCGGCCGGCGGCGAGCGGTAACTCCGACAAATTCTGCACGTCCGCTCCGGCAAAGTTCCGATAGCTGCCAGTCGGCCGTCAACCGCGCCAGGTCTTTCGGCGGGAGCGTTCGGCGGTCGGCCTTGACCAGCAAGTGACCGGCCTGAATTTCCTGCCACAAACATGCCCGCAGTTCCGGCAGCAGCGCTTCCAGATCGGGAAAGCGCCAATGCCGCGGATCGGGATAACCGTCTTCGCTAGCGGCGATGGTGCGCAGGATGGCGCCGGCGACCATGTCGGCGTCGAGCAAACGAAAGGCCTCACTCAGGGGAACAGGACCGTCGCTGCGCCACAGCACGACCAGACGCTCGGCATGCGCGCGCGGGCCGGCCAGGTGCAGGCCGCGCGACAGCGGCGGCAATCGCGCGATGCGCCACTCGAGCTCGGGAAATTCAGCCACGACGCGGTTTGCGTAGCTTGATCACCTCGGCTGGCGCCGGCGTGCCCTGCTCGATCGCCGCCGCCATTGCGGCGCCGAGCTCATCGTTGACGGCGGCCGCTGCATCGCGCGCCAGGTGGGCGTAGCGCGCCGTGGTCTGCGGACTGCGGTGGCCGAGAAGCTTGCCGATCATCTGCAGCGAGACGCCGCGGCCGGCCGCCAGGCTGGCGTAGGAATGTCGCAGATCATGCAAGCGAACGTCGTCGAGCCCGGCATAGGTGCGGGCAACGATCCAAGCACGACTAAGATTTTTGCATGGTTCGCCCGGAAGGGCGCCGACGATGATGTACGGCCCGACGTGCGGGATGGCGCGCAGAACCTCAAGCGCCGCGTCGCTCAGGTGGATCGTGCGGGGCTCGTTGGTCTTGCTGTCCGGTAGCCGGATCAACCGACGTTCATGGTCAACATGCTGCCATTGCGCTGCGGCGATTTCGCCCGAGCGTGCACCGGTGAACAGCGCCAGGCGCAAGCCGGCCGCGATATGGGGTCCGATCTTCCCGGCGCGCTCGGCCGCGGCAATGCCTTCGGCCGCACCCGCGATCTCGGCCTGAGAAAGGAAGCGCTCGATTTTGCGCTCGCGATAGAATTTGATGCGATGTGCAGGATTGGTGGCCGGTGGCCGGAGCCCAAGATCGATGGCGAAATTGAGCATCGCGCGGACGGTGGAGACGGTGTAGTTCGCCCGTCGCGGTATTGGCCGCATGGTGACATGCAGGCGATTGACGTCGTCACGGCTAACGGCAGCAACCGGCAGATGCCCGAGCGCCGGCAAGATCCGCTGCGTGAGCAATTGTTCATAGTCGGAGACCGTGCGCGGCTTGAGCTTAGGGCGGACATGCTCCGCCATCCATTTGTCGGCTAGCTCCGCAACCGTGATGCCGCCGGCGGCGCGGCGCCTGCGCTCCGCCTTTGGATCGGTGCCACGGCGCAGATCGGCCAGGGCCTGCAGGGCAAGCCCACGCGCCTGCGCGACAGTGAGATCGGGATGCCGGCCAAGAACAGCTTTGGGTCGCCGCCCTTTGATCCGCACCTGGACGATGAAAATCTTGGTACCGTTGGACGTGATCCGCAGCGCGAAGCCCGGTAATTGACTGTCGGTCCACAGCCGATCGCGACCATCGGGTTTCAGCGACTGGACAAAGCTTTCGGTGAGTTTTGGCATGATCGTCTACCAGCGAGGCGGCTCCCTGAGAGCCGTTTTGGCTCAAGCCTCGCCAAAGTAGATACATGCCCATCAAACGAAATACAATAAAATCAAGGCTCTTCGACCCCACTCGAGTGGCATCGACGTCAACGAATAGGTCTCGCAAACCGCTCCCGGGCGGACCCGGGCAGCAGATTGCGTTACGTTGCCCCTGATGGCTGCTGATTGATGTTTATTCGATATTTCTCCTGAACTTGTTGACGGCAATTGCTCGACTGTTCCGCTCTTTCCTCGTCAGTGCTACCTATCTGAGGTCAAGGTAGCTGAACGAAGGAGGGGCCCATTCCCCGTGTTCGCCTGACCAAGTCGACGATCGACAATCTACCTGTCCTCGAAAACGATACGGTTTACTGGGACGCCGCCTTGCCGGGTTTCGGCGTGAAAGTGACGCCAAAAGGCCGCAAGGTCTTTCT
>JBKQTR010000301.1:0-12928 GCA_052143095.1 Allostellaceae bacterium | reverse complement strand
AACCGCTGGCGCCCGCCGCCGACGAGCGCTGCGCGCTCGCGGCGGTACAAAACGGAAACGTGCTGTGGATTGATTGACTTTTGGGGATGGGCGAGCATAGTCCCCGCGTAACATGCACTGCGGATCGCTCGATCTACACGCCGACGCCGCTAGGGGGATGCCTTGGCCCGCGTGTTGAGAAAACCGACCGATATCGACGCTGCGCGGCGCGTGCTGCGCACCGAGATCGCCGGGCTCGAGGCCCTGGTCGCCGGGCTCGACGGCGCCTTCAGCGCCGCGGTTGAGCTGCTCGCCAAGGTGAAGGGCCGCGTCGTCGTCAGCGGCATGGGCAAGAGCGGCCATATCGCGCGCAAGATCGCCGCGACCTTCTCCTCGCTCGGCACGCCGGCGCAATTCGTCCATCCCGGCGAGGCGAGCCATGGCGATCTCGGCATGATCGCCGAAGACGACGCGGTGCTGGCGCTGAGCAATTCCGGCGATACCGCCGAGCTCGCCGACATCGTCGCCTATACCAAGCGCTTCCGCATCCCGTTGCTGGCCATGACGCGGCGCAACGCCAGCTCGCTGGCCGAGGCGGCGGATGTGACCCTGCTGCTGCCGGCCTCGGCCGAGGCCTGCCCGATGGGGCTCGCGCCGACCACCTCGACCACCATGATGATGGCGCTGGGCGACGCGCTGGCGGTGGCGTTGCTGGAGCGCAAGGGCTTCTCGTCGAGCGATTTCCAGGCGCTCCATCCCGGCGGCCAGATCGGCCGGCAGCTGCTGCGGGTCGCCGACATCATGCATGGCAAGGACGCCATACCGCTGATCAAGCGCGGCACGGTCATGTCCGAGGCGATCCTGGTGATGACGGCCAAGAGCTTCGGCTGCGTCGGCGTCGTCGACGAGTCCGGCCGGCTCGCCGGCATCGTCACCGACGGCGATCTGCGCCGGCATATGGGCGACGCCATGCTCGGCACCGCCGTCGACGCGGTGATGAGCGCGCGGCCGAAGACGATCCGGCCGCAGGCGCTCGCCGCCGAGGCGCTGGGGCTGATGAACGCGCTCTCGATCACCAGCCTGTTCGCGGTCGACGAGCAGCGCCGGCCGCTCGGCATCCTGCACATCCATGACTGCCTGCGCGCGGGGGTGGCATGAGCGTCGCGCCCGACAGCGTCGCCGCCGGCGAGATCGCCGCCCAGGTCCGGCCACGCGCCGGCCTCAACCGCAGCTACAGCCGCTTCGTCGGCCTCGCCAAGCGGATCCTGCCGGGGGTGGCGGTGGTGCTGCTGGCGCTGGTGGCGATCTGGCCCAGGCTCCAGGCCGAGATGGAGCGCGTGCATTTCCCTGTGCCGCGGCTCGATCCGCGCGAGGCGCAGGATCTGCGCATGGTCAATGCGCGCTATACCGGCATCGACCGGCAGAACCGGCCGTTCATCGTCACCGCCGAGGTGGCGCGGCAGAACCCCAATATCGACGATCTCGTGGCGCTCGAAGGCCCACGCGGCGACCTCACCTCGACCAGCGGCGCCTGGTTCGAGCTCAACGGCTATACCGGCCTCTACCAGCCCAACGCGCAGCTGCTCGACCTCTTCGGCGACGTCCAGCTGTTCCAGGACAGGGGTAACGAGTTCCATACCGACAGCGCGCATATCGACATGGCCGGCGGCAACGCCGAAGGCAACGACCCCGTCGAGGGCCAGGGCCCGTTCGGCCATATCACCGGCCAGGGCTTCCGCATCCGCGACCATGGCGACATCATCATCTTCACCGGCCACGCCCATCTCATCCTGGTGCCGCATGAGAAGGAGGTGCCATGAGAGGCGCCGCGGCGCTGCTGACGCTGGCAGTGGCGCTGGGGTCGCTGACGCTGCCGCCGCCGATGGCCCGGGCGCAGAATTTCGGCCTCGGCCTCAGCGGCCAGGACAACGGCAAGCCGATCGACATCGAGGCCGATGATGGCATCGAGTGGCAGCAGAACAACCACGTCTATATCGCGCGCGGCAACGCCCGGGCGACGCGCGGCCAGACCACCATCTTCGCCGACACGCTGACGGCGTTCTACCGCCCGGTCTGCAGCCCGGAGGCGATCGCCGCGGCGGCCAAGCACGAGGCGATGCAGGCGCAGGACGCCGCCGAGGCCGAGGCGAAGCGACAAGTGCAGATCGTGGAGGCGAAGAAGGTGGGGAAGCCCCCGCCGCCGCCGCCCGCGCCCGCGGCAAAGCCCGCCGCCGCGCCCACCTGCCCCGATCCCGCCGCCGCGCCGACGCAGGCCGCCGCCGCGGATGCCGCCAAGCCCGGCGCCGCCGACCCGGCCAAGCCCGCCGCCGGCGGCGATCCCGTCAGCGGCGGCTCGACCGAGATCTATCGCGTCGAGGCCGAGGGCAATGTGCGCATCGCCACCGAGACGCAGACGGTCTATGGCGATCACGCGGTCTATGACGTCGACCAGGAGCTGCTGGTCATGACCGGCAAGCATCTGAAGCTCGAGACGCCGCGCGACACGGTGACGGCGCGCGACGATCTCGAATGGTATGACGGCAAGCAGCTGGCGGTGGCGCGCGGCGACGCGGTGGCGATCCGCGAAGGCAAGCGGCTTGCCGGCGACGTGCTGACCGCCGATGTCGAGAAGGACGACAAAGGCTCGTCACATATCAGCCGCATCGACGCGCAAGGCAATGTTCTGGTATCGTCTCTGGAGCAGATTGCCCGCGGCGATGCCGGCATCTACAACGTCGATACCGGCATTGCCACGCTGACCGGGCGCGTGACGCTCACCAAAGGCGACAACGAGCTGAGGGGACAATACGGCGTGGTCGACCTTAATAACAACGTCAACCGGATATTGAGCGCGCCGCCCTCGGCCAAGCTCACCGAAGGCAGCGCGCCGCGCGTCTCCGGCATCCTGATGCCGCGGGCGAAGCCGACGCCGCCGCCGGCTGCGACCGACAAGACGAAGGCGCCGGAATCGACCGCGACGGCGCCGGAGAAAGCGGCGCCGGCGGCGCCGCAATGACGCCCGAGGCAGCGCCGCCGGACGCGTCGTCCCGCCCGGGGCCGCGGCTCGTCGCCGACAATCGCGGCCTCATCGCCCACAATCTCGGCAAGAGCTTCAAGAAGCGGCCGGTGCTGCGCAACGTCAACGTCTCGGTGCAGCGCGGCGAGGCGGTGGGATTGCTCGGGCCGAACGGCGCCGGCAAGACCACCTGCTTTTACATCATCACCGGCCTTATCGCGCCGGATTTCGGCACCATCACGCTCGACGGCCACGACATCACCGACCTGCCGATGTACCGCCGCGCGCGGCTCGGCATCGGCTACCTGCCGCAGGAGGCGTCGATCTTCCGCGGGCTCACGGTCGAGCAGAACATCCGCGCCGTGCTCGAGGTCAACGAGCCCGTGCGCGAGGTGCGCGAGGCCACCATCGACGAGCTGCTGGCGGAGTTCTCGATCACCCATCTGCGCCGCGCGCCGTCGATGGCGCTGTCGGGCGGCGAGCGCCGCCGCGTCGAGATCGCCCGCGCGCTCGCCACCCAGCCGCATTTCATGCTGCTCGACGAGCCGCTGGCCGGCATCGATCCGATCGCGGTGGGCGAGATACGCAAGCTGGTGGCGCATCTCAAGGACCGCGGCATCGGCGTGCTGATCACCGACCACAATGTGCGCGAGGCGCTGGAGATCGTCGACCGCGCCTATGTGCTGCATGAGGGCCAGGTGCTGATGGAGGGCGTGCCCAACGAGATCATCGCCGACGAGGAT
The DNA here is from genome assembly GCA_052143095.1 of Allostellaceae bacterium. Classification (GTDB taxonomy): domain Bacteria; phylum Pseudomonadota; class Alphaproteobacteria; order ATCC43930; family CGMCC-115725; genus DAHUYF01. The sequence goes on along the minus strand of JBKQTR010000301.1, from coordinate 9,190 downwards.
GTCCGGCGCGTCTATCTCGGCGACATGTTCAGTCGCTGACGGGTTTGTTGCGGGGGTGGAGGAAGGGAAAGCGGCGGCGCGAGGCCGCCGCTTTCTTCTTGGCGGTCAGGCGATCGCGCGGGTGCTGCCGTCGAGCTCCATGAACAGCAGCTCCGTCTGCAGCGCCGGATAGCGCGCCGCAATGGCGTGGCGCAGGCGGTGCAGCATGCGCTCATGGGCGGCGAGCTCGGCCTCGCCGGTGAGATCCTTTTTCAGGATCAGCCGATAGGCGCCGCAATCGCGATGATCCATCACCATGACACGGCTGACATGGTGGAGATCGCGGGCGATGGCGAGATGCTCCCAGAAGGTATGTCGCCAATCCGGCTTGGCGTCGGTCGCGACGCCGATCGAGGCGCCGGCCAGCACGACGTGATCGTAATTCGCGGCAAGCCCGCGCCCGTCCATGAAGGCGGCGATCTTGTCCATGAGCCGGTAATCCATGCAGCTCAGCAGCAGCGTGTCGGTGCCGTCGGCAGCGCGCGCCAGGCGCGGCGCCGCGGCGCCGAGCCAGAGCGCGCCCGCGCCGCCCGCCAGCAGCCGTAGAATATGGCGGCGGCTTGACGGCGCGGTGCAGGCGCAGGGCGTGGGGGACAATGGCGCTCTCCCGGTGAAGCTCGGGTCGTTTTATCATGCCAGCGGGCAACGAGCCAGCGCGCTGCATAAGCGGTCGTGCGTGCTTCGAGACGCGGCGCTACGCGCCGCTCCTCAGCATGAGGAGAAATTGAATCGGGCATCGTCGTTTGATGCCATTCCCAATCCTCCACATCTCGAGGAGCGCGCGAAGCGCGCGTCTCGAAGGACGCACCTTAGGTCTGCAGCACCGCGCGCAATCGCGCAAGCCGCGCTTTGTACTCGGCGCGCGCGGCCAGTGCTGCCGCGATGTCGACGGCGACGAAGCGGGAAGTGTTGTTGGGCTGCAGCTGGGCGATGCGGTCCATATCGGCGCTGATGACCGTGCCGATCATGGCATAGCCGCCGCCGGAGACCGCGTCGCGATGGAGGATGATCGGCTCGACGCCGCCGGGCACCTGGATCGAGCCGTAGGGATAGCCGGCATCGACGATGTTGGAGGGATCGGAGCCGGCGCCGAAAGGCTGCTGGCGCGGGCGGAAGGCCAGAGCGCGGCCTTTGCGGAAGCGATAGCCGATGCGGTCCGCCTCGGGCGCCACGGTCCAGGTATCCTCGAAGAAGGTCGCGGCGGATTCCGCCGTCAGGCGATGGAAATAGAGGCCGGTGACGACGCGGAGCTCGAGCGCCTTGGGATAAGACGGCACGAGCGCGTCGGGCGCGGCACGGCCGGCGCGGGCGGCGGCGGCGTTGCCCAGCGGCAGCACGTCGCCTGCCGCGAGCTTGCGGCCGGCAAAGCCGCCGAGCGCGCCGAGGCCATAGGTCGAGCGGCTGCCCAGCACCGACGGCACGTCGATGCCGCCGGCCGCCGCGATATAAAGCCGCGCGCCGAGCTTCATGTAGTCGAAGGACAGGCGGTCATCGGCTTTGACGGCGATGGCGGCGTTGCGCGCCACCGCGGCGCCGTTGATTCTCGGCGTCGCCTCGCCGCCGGTCACCGCGATGATCGCCGGCTTGCGGAAAGCGAGCTCCGGCCCGAGCAACGCCGCTTCCAGCACGGCGGCGCCCTCGTCATTGCCGACCAGCAGATTGGCGAGCCGCAAGGCGTATTGGTCGAGCGCGCCGGAGAGCGGAATGCCGAGATGGTAATAGTGCGGCCGGCCGGCATCCTGCACCGTCGTGGCGAGGCCCGGTTTCAGCACCTCAATGGCCATGGAGCGCCTCCACCAGTTTGTCGCTGTAGCCGCGGGGATCGCCGAGAAACGCCTTCAGCGAGAAGCTCACCGGCTTGATGGCGAGCGAGAAGCTGCCGGCATCGACCGCGGCGAGGTCGCGGTCGTATTCCGCGCGCGTGATCGGCTTCCATTTGACGATGTCGCCGGGGCGGAAGAACACCATGAAGTCCCGGAGATACGGCAGCTTCTGCGCGGGGTCGTAGATCGGCGCCGGGGTGATGCCGAACATCTGATAGCCGCCGGCACCGCGCACGGAGTAGATGCAGCCGAAGCAGCCGCCATGGCCCACCGTCAGCTTCGGCGTGTCGGTGCGCGGCCGGAGATATTTCGGCACCTCGATCTGGCGGGCACGGTCGACCATCTGGAAGAGGAAGGGCAATCCTGCGACGAAGCCCACCATCGAGACGAACCAGGGCGCGCCGGAATGGGCGGCGACAAAGTCGTCGACCGAGCCGTAGCCGTTGATGCGCGCGGCGTATTCGATATCGGTGCCGGCGGGGTCCTGATGGCGCTCGCGAAAGCGCATGAGGGTCTCGCGCGTCCAGGGATCGTTGTAAAGCACGGGGATCTCGACGATGCGGGTCTTAAGCTCGAGATCAGCCGACCCCACCGCCGCCTCGATCTCCTGCAGCGTGCGCAGCATCGCCTCCGGCCGGATCACGTCGGGGTCGAAGCGGATGAGGTAGGAGGCGTTGGCCGGGCAGATCTCCTCCACCCCGGGGACGGCGCGGCGCTGCAGCTCGGCGCAGATCGCCATGCCCTTGAAAAACGCCTCGAGCGACATCTCCTCGCTGAGCTCAACGAAGACATGCTCGTCCCCGCCGAAGGAATACCGCACCGCGCTCATGATCATCCCCTCCGGATCTCGCCGCCCTGACGCGGCGCTTCGGCCAAAAGCCGCTCGATGAACCCCGTATCGACCCGCGCCGCGGCAACCTCCGCCGATTGCGCGAGCTCGCGATGCAGCGCCGCGGTGGTCGCGACACCCTCGATCCTGAGTTCGCCCAGCGCGCGGTTGAGCCGCGCCAGCGCCCGCTCGCGATCCTCGGCATGGACGATGAGCTTGGCAAGCAGCGAATCGTAATAGGGCGGCACGACATATCCGGGATAGAGCAAGGTGTCGATGCGCACGCCGGGCCCGGTGGGAAAGGCCAAGGCGGTGATGCGGCCAGGGGACGGCGCGAAATTCCGCCGGGGATCCTCGGCGTTGATGCGCACCTCGATGGCGGCGCCGCGCAGCGCGATGTCGGCCTGCGCCAAGCGCAGGGGCCGGCCTTGCGCGATCTCGATCATCGCGCGCACGAGGTCGATGCCGGTGACGAGCTCGGTGACGGGATGCTCGACCTGGATGCGGGTGTTCATCTCGATGAAGAAGAACTCGCCGCTGTCGTCGTCATAGAGATATTCGAGCGTGCCGGCGCCGCGATAGCGCGCGGCCTCGGCCAGCCGCAGCGCCGAGGCGCAGAGCGCGTCGCGCGTCCCGGCGGAGATCGCCGGCGACGGCGCCTCCTCCCAGATCTTCTGGCGGCGGCGCTGCAGCGAGCATTCACGCTCGAAGCAATGGACGACGCGCTCGCCATCGCCCAGCACCTGGACCTCGAGATGCCGCGCCCGGCGCACGAAGCGCTCGAGATAGAGCGCGCCGCTGCCAAAGGCCGCCTTGGCCTCGGTCTCGGCGGTGCGGAACTGCTGCTCCAGCGCCGCCTCGTCCTCGACGATGCGGATGCCGCGGCCGCCGCCGCCGGCCGAAGCCTTGATCATCACGGGATAGCCGATGGCGCGCGCCGCACGGCGCGCCGCCGCGGGGTCGGCGACCTCGCCGGCGCTGCCGGGGACGATGGGGACGCCCGCCTCGGCCGCCGCTGCGCGCGCCGCGGCCTTGTCGCCCATGCGGCGGATGGTCTCGGGCCGGGGGCCGACGAACACCAGGCCCGCCGCCTCCACCGCCTCGGCGAAGCGCGGATTTTCCGACAAGAAGCCGTAGCCGGGATGGATCGCGCCGGCACCGCTCGCCCGCGCCGCGGCGATGATCTGGGCGCCGTCGAGATAGCTCTTGGCGGCCGGCGCCGGGCCGATGGCGACGGCTTCGTCGGCAAGGCGCACGGCGAGGCTGTCGGCATCGGCGGCGCTATAGACCGCCACCGTGGCAAGGCCGAGCTCGCGCGCCGCCTGGATGATGCGGACGGCGATCTCGCCGCGATTGGCCACCAGCAGCTTGTCGAACATCGGGTGCACGTCTCAGGCGGTCTCGATCAGCAGCAGCGGGTCCTCGGGCGCCACCGGCGCCTCGTTCTCGACGAGAAAGCGCACCACCGTGCCGTCGACATCGGCCGCGATCTCGGTGAACTGCTTCATCACCTCGACGAGTCCGATCACGTCGCCCGCCTTCACCCTGTCGCCGTCCTGCTTGTAGGGCGGCGCCTCGGGCGAGGGCCGCCGGTAGAAGATGCCGGGAAGCGGGCTGATCACCTGATGCTGCGCCATGCTTGGGCTCCTGTTCTGCTCTGGCCGTCAGCCGAGCTGGTCGGCGACCGCCGCCTTGACCGCGCGCGCGACCTCGACGGCGTTGGGCGTGTCGGAATGGACGCAGATGCAATCGGCGCGCACCCGCACCTCCTTGCCGTTGATCGAGCTGACCTTGCCTTCAGCGACCGCGCGGCGCGCGCGCTCGGCGGCGCGCGCGGGATCGACCGCGTGATGCTCGCGGGTGATGATGAGCGTGCCGTCATCGGCATAGTCGAGATCGGCATAGTATTCGGAGATGAAGTCGAGACCAGCGGCGGCGTAGACCGTCTCGTGCATCGTGCCGGCCATGCCGAGCACCGGCACGTTGAACACCTTCGCCGCGTCCGCCACCGCCTGCGCCACCTCGGCCGAGCGCGCCGCCATGCCGTAGAGCGAGCCATGCGGCTTGACGTGGAAGAGCGCCATGCCCTCGCGGTCGAGAAAGCCCTTGAGCGCGCCGACCTGGTAGAGGATGCAGTCGGTGAGCTCCTGCGGCTGCATCTTCATCTCGCGCCGGCCGAAGCCCTGCAGATCCGGCAGCGAGGGATGGGCGCCGACGTTGACCTTGTGCTGGCGGGCGAGCCGCACGGTGCGCGCCATCACGGTGGGGTCCGAGGCATGAAAGCCGCAGGCGACATTGGCGATGGTGATATAGGGCATCATGCCCTCGTCATCGCCCATCTTGTAGAGGCCGAAGCTCTCGCCCATGTCGCAATTGATGGCGAGCCGCCGCCTATTCTCCCGTGCCGGCATCGCATTCCTCCTTCCGAATCAGTCCTTGAGCCTGAGCATCAGACGATAGCGCAGCTGGTCGGCGATCACCGCCAGGATCAGCAGCACGCCGATCACCACCTCCTGCAGGTAGGATTCAATCCTCGCAAGATCCATGCCGTTCTGGATGAGGCCGATGAAGACGGCGCCAAGCACGACGCTGCCGAGCCGGCCGACGCCGCCGCGCAGGCTGACGCCGCCGATGACGCAGGCGGCGATGCTGTCGAGCGGCATCGAGGCGCCGATATTGGCCTCGCCGGTCTCGAGCCGGGCGGTGAGGATGATGCCGGCGGTCGCCGCCATGAAGCCGCAGAGCACATAGGCCATGAAGAGATGGAAGCGGGTGTTGATGCCCGACAGCACCGAGGCCTTGAAATTGCCGCCGATGGCGTAGAAATAGCGCCCCATCGGCGTCCAACCGAGGATGACGTAGAGCACGACATAGAGCAGCGCCGTGACATAGACCGGCGCCGGGATGCCGAGCAGCCGGCCGAAGCCGAAAGTGTCGCCGAACGCCTCCGGCATGCCGTAGACCGGCACGCCGCTGGTGAGGGTCAGCGCGATGCCGAAGCTGATCGAGGCGGTGCCGAGCGTCATCATGAAGGGCGAGACGTCGAACAGCGCGACGCCGATGCCGTTGACGACGCCGACCAGGGTGCCGGCGGCGACCCCCGCCAGCATGCCCAGCGCGATCGGAACCGCTTCCGAGCCCGGCACCATCCCCTTGCTGCCGGCCATGACCAGCGCGCCCACCACCGAGGTGATGGCGAGCGTCTTGCCGACCGAGAGGTCGAAGCCGCCGGTGAGCAGCGCCAGCATCTGCCCCATCGCCACCATCGCCAGGAAGGTCGATTGGCGCGCGACGTTGAGCAGGTTCTGGCCGGTGAGGAAGTTGGGCGCGACCAGGCCGAAGACGATGATCGCGGCGAGCAGCAGCAGCGGCAGCACGCCGAGCCGGAGGAGCGCGTGGCGCCAGAAGCCGGCGGCGGCGGCGCGGCGCGGCGCGGGGATGTCCATCACGCCGCCCCGCGCTCGAAGAAATGGCCGAGGACGTTGTCCTGGGTGATCTCGGCGCCGGCGAGATGCGCCTCGGCGCGGCCGCGATAGAGCACATAGGCGCGGTTGGCGAGGTGCAGGATCTCCGGCAGGTCGGAGGAGATCAGCAGCACGCCGGCGCCGGCCTCGCAGAGATCGCGGATGAACTCGTAGATCGCCACCCGCGTGCCGACATCGACCCCCACCGTCGGCTCGTCGAAGATGAAGAGCTTGATGTCGCGCGTCAGCGCCTTGGCGAGCATGACCTTCTGCTGGTTGCCGCCGGAGAAATACTGCACGTCGCGCTCGATGACGCGCGGCTGCAGATTGAGGCGCTCGGCCAGCGCGCGCACCTTCTGCCGCTCGGCCGCGCGGTCGATGAGGCCGAAGCGCGACAGCGGCGGGCGCGACAGCGCCGGCAAGGCGACGTTCTCGCGCACGCTGCGCACCAGCACCAGGCCTTCCTCGCGCCGGTCCGGCGGCAGGTAGCAGAGGCCGCGGTCGAGCATCGTGCCGGGGCCTTCACCGGTGATGTCGGCGCCGTCGAAGCGGATGCGCCCGGAGGCGATCAGCGCCGCGCCGAAGCAGGCGCGGCCGATCTCGGACTTGCCGCAGCCGACGAGGCCGGCGAGCCCGACGATCTCGCCGGCGCGCAGCTCCAGCGAGAAATCGTCGACGGCGCCGTCGATCGTGACAAGGTGCTCGATCTCGAGCAGCAGGCGGCCGGGGGCGTAGGCGATCTTGGGAAATATCTGGGTGATGACGCGGCCGGTCATGAGCTGCAGCAGGCGCTCGTCATCGGCCTCGGTCATGGCGAGGGTGGCGACGCGGCGGCCGTCGCGCAGCACGGTGATGCGGTCGCCGATGCGCCGGTTCTCGTCCATGCGGTGGCTGACATAGATGACGCCGACGCCGTGGCGCTTGGCCTGCGCGATGAGCGCGAAGAGGCGCTCCACCTCGCGCTCGGTCAGCGACGCGGTCGGCTCGTCGAGGATCAGCACCGCGGGCTCGGTGCGGAACGCCTTGGCGATCTCCACCATCTGCTGCTCGGCGCGCGACAGGTACTGCACACGCTGCTGCGGCAGCAGCGGAAACCCCAGCCGGTCGAGGATCTCCTGCGCCCGCCGGCGCAGCGCGCGCTTGTTGAGGAGGCCGTGCGCGACGATCTCGGCGCCGAGGAACAGGTTCTCCTCCACCGTGAGCTGCGGCACCAGCGAGAATTCCTGGAACACGGCGCTGATGCCGAGTTGGCGGGCGTGATGCACGCTGTCGAGCTCGACCGGCCGGCCGCGGCAGTGGAGGGTGCCGGCGGTCGGGCGGTGGACGCCGGCGAGCGTCTGGATCAAGGTCGATTTGCCGGCGCCGTTCTCGCCGAAGACGACATGGACCTCGCCCGGCCTGAGATCGAAATCGACGGCATCGAGCGCCACCACGCCCGGGAAATGCTTGCTGAGGCCGGTAGCGGCGAGCAACGGCGCCGGCCCGGCCGCGTCGGGCGCGGCCGGGCCGGTCGGCTGATCGGGCAGCGTCACCCGGGCGCCTCGGGGCTCAGTTGACGTTGAAGACCGGTTTCCAATCCTCCGGCGCCAGCGAGGAGGCGTAGTCGAAGCTGTCGATGTTGGTCTTGTCGATGACATAGATCTTGGGCCCGACATGCTTGATGAAGGGCTTGCCCTCGAGGATGCGCACCGCCTGGTCGATGGCGACGCGGCCCTGGACCACCGCCGAATCCGTCGGCGCCGCCAGCACGCGGCCGCGTTTGATGTCCTGGTAGACGCCGGGCGTGAAGTAATAGGCGAGCACCTTGATCTTGTCGGAGAGGCCGCGCTCGCGCAGCAGCTGCACCGCCGCCTCGGTGGTCGGCGAGGTGCCGACGATATAGGCAATGCCGGGATGCGCCTGGAGCGAATCCTCGACCAGCTTCAACTGCACCTCCTTGCCGGTGTCGCCGTATTTGGTGTCGACTACCTCGATATCGCTGTCCTTGACCGCGTCGAGGAAGCCCTGATTGCCGGCCTCGACCCAGCCCGCGCCGGGCGGGCCCGGGAACCACGCCACCTCGACCTTGCCCGATCCCTTGGCATGCTGCTTGGCGATGTAGGCGCCGGCGTTGAAGCCCATCTCCTTGAAGGAGACCAGCGATTTGGCGTTGATTTGCGGCGAGGAGATGCCGTTGATGACGTCGATCACCGGGATGTTCTTGGCGCGCAGCGCCTCGACGGTCTTGTTGAGGCCGTCGAAGGAGATCGAGCCGATGACCACCGCCTCGGCGCCGCCGGCGACGCAATCCTCGATCTGCGAGATCTGCTTGGCGAGGTTGGTGTAGCCGCCGGCCTCGACCAGATGCATGGTGACGCCGAGATCCTTCGCCTCCTCGGAGACGCCGTAATCGACCGCCAGCCAATAGGCGTCCTTCATATGCGGGAAGGACACGCAGATGTTCCATTTCTTGTCCGCCTTGTCGAGCGGCGTGTACTCCTTGGCGAGTTTCGGCCCGTCCATGTTGAAGGGCGGGTCGTGCTCCTCGACCATGAACGGATACCATTTCTTGCTCTGCGCCTCGGCGCCGCCGCCGTCGCCGGCGAGGACGAGCAAGGCTCCCGCCGCGAGCGCTCCCGCAGCTATAGCAGTACGCAACATTGGCAGCCTCTCTTTCTTTGTCTCGGGCCGGAGCCGTGCGCGGCTCCCCCACCCCTGCGCCGAGCAAACGGCGTTCCGCCGGTCCCGGCGAAGCAATTCTCTGCAGAGAATCTTTGCCGTGTAAAATAAATTATGGACCCGTCGTTCGATTCGGAAAATCCGATGACTCATCCTCGCCAAATCCGTTGCTCAATTGCCTCCGAATCGGGGAAAATGCGGGCGGCGGCATCTTCCCCCGGTGTATCGCCATGGACGATAACCAAGCCTCGAAGCCGCCGCGGGGCGCGAGCGGCGCCAAGCTGCCCGCCGGCACCGCTGCGGTAGGGTCCCAGAGGCGGCCGATAGCCCTCGCCCATGTCGCTACGCTCGGCACCAGCAACCCGGCCGACCGCTTT
>JBKQTR010000300.1:0-5145 GCA_052143095.1 Allostellaceae bacterium | reverse complement strand
AAGACGCCGACCGCCGATGCCGGATACGCCAGCCAGAACAACGTCGACGCTGGCGAGCAAGCGGAACATCCCGTCGGACAAAAATCGTGCAGTTCCCGCAAACTCATCGTCTGCAGCAAACCTCACGTCCGACGGGCTGCTAGACTTAAACTTATTGTCTGAGTGCGGGGCCCACATGGCGGCGAAGGCAACTGATCCCGGTTCCGTCCTTATCACCGGTGCGTCGTCGGGGATCGGCCGGGAGCTTGCCAAGATCTTTGCAGCCGAAGGCTACCACCCGGTACTGCTCGCCCGCAGTCGCGACAAGCTGCAGCAGCTAGCGCAAGAGTTAAAGACCTCGCATGGCACCAAGGTTACGGTCATGCCGGCCGACCTCAGCGACCCGGAGGCGCCTCGGGCCGTCTTCGAGAGGCTATTCGAGCGCGGGATCGACGTCGACATTCTGGTGAATGACGCGGGCCTGATGTTCGAAGGCGATTTCGCCACGATCGCGCTCGATGAGCATCTGCGCCTACTGCACGTCAATGTTGTGGCGCTGACGGCGCTCACTCGATTGTTCCTCGAGCCGATGTTGCGCCGCAGCCGCGGCCGCATTCTCAACGTCGCATCGGTCGGCGCCTTCCTGCCCATCCCCAGCCTCGCGACCTACGCCGCTTCCAAGGCCTATGTCCTGTCTCTGAGCGAGGCGCTGTCGGAAGAGCTGAAAGGCACCGGCGTCTCGGTGACCGCATTGTGCCCCGGCTTTACCAACACGGCCATGGTGCGCGGTTCGCCACGCGGGACTCGGCTCCCCCCGCTCATGGTCATGGACGCGAAAGCCGTGGCCAAGCAGGGTTATTCGGCATGTATTGCCGGCAAGGCATTGCACGTCGCCGGCCTCTCGAACGACCTTGCTGCGTGGGGCATTCAGTATCTTCCCCGTTCGCTCGTGCGCACGGTGGGCGGCTTGGTCGCCAGGCAATGGACCTGACCCGCGCCGACAGGCGGATCACCCGGGCGGAGTAGCACGCCATGCCAACGGTCCGGGCCAACGGCTTAAACATCGAATACGTCGAAACCGGTGATCAGCGGGCACCGGCCATCCTGCTCATCATGGGGCTCGGCATGCAGCTGATCGGCTGGCCCGATTCGTTTTGCCAAGGTCTTGCCGAGCGCGGCTTTCGCGTCGTGCGCTTCGACAATCGCGACGTCGGCCGCTCCTCGAAGATGGGTGGAGGCAATGTCATCTTTCTGGCTGCCGCGGTTATCCGCGCGCTAAGAGGCGGCCGGGTCGCGGCCCGCTACACCTTGCATGACATGGCCGATGACGCCATCGGCGTTATGGATGCGCTTGGGATCGAGCGGGCACATGTCGTCGGCGCGTCAATGGGTGGCATGATCGGACAGGTCATCGCCGCCGAGCACGCCGAGCGGGTGAGGAGCCTGGTCTCGATCATGTCCTCGAGCGGCGATCGGCGGCTGCCGCGCGGCAACGTCCGAGCGCTCCTGCCGGTGCTGTGGCCGAATACGCCGCTGTTCGGTCGGACGCGCGCCGTCCAGCGGGGCATGCGGCTCTTTCGCGCCATCGGCAGCCCCGGCTTCCCGACCTCGGACGAGGAGCTCCGCGCCAAGGTCGAGCGCGCGATCGCCCGTTCCGACTATCGGCCTGGCGTCGCCCGCCAAATGCTCGCCATCGTTGCCTCCGGCAGCAGGGTGGAAATGCTGCGGCGGATCCGAGTGCCGACGCTAGTCCTTCACGGGGCCGACGATCCTCTCATTCCCGTTGCGGCAGGCGAGGACACCGCCAACAAGATTCCGGGGGCCAGCTTGCGGATCATTCCGGGTATGGGCCACGACTTGGCGCCGGGGCTGGTGCCGCTTCTGGTCGAGGCGATCGCGGAGCACTGTCAAGCTGCCGACCGCAGCCCGGCCCGCAAGGCGCGCGGCGACTCGGAAAGCAGGTCCGGGCCGCAGAGTCGCGCGACCTGGAGTTTGCGATGAACCGGCTGTCGGCGCTGGATGCCGGGTTCCTCTACCTGGAGACACCCGAGACGCCGATGAATATCGGCAGCGTCACGATCTTCGCGCCGACGACCGCTTCTCGCGACACGATCTTTCAGCGCTTCCGTGACCATACCGTGGCGCGCCTCGACCTGCTCCCCTCCTACCGCCGGCGACTGCAGATGACACCGCTCGGCATCGATCACCCGGTATGGGTCGACGAAGAAAAGCTCGACCTCGACTACCACATCCGGCGCCGGGCCTTGCCCCACCCCGGCAGCATGGAGCAGCTGCGCAGCCTGATCGGGGAGCTGCATATGATGCCCCTCGATCGCGCGCGACCGCTCTGGCAATACCATCTCATCGAGGGACTGGAGGGCGGCGGCTTCGCTGTCTATGCCAAGGTGCATCACGCTGACATGGACGGGGTATCCGGCATCGCCACCGTGTCGGTCGTCTTTGATTTCTCGCCCGATCCGGCTCCCGTCCCGGCGACGAAGGCCACAGGCCCGACCCAGAAGCCGAACTTTGTGCAACTGATGGGCAATGCGCTCCGCGACTTCGTTGGCCAGGATCTTCGGCTGGTCAGGGCGGGGCCGAGATTCGCCCTGGCCCTTGCGAGGGTTGCCCGGCGCACGGCCAGGACCTTCCGGCTCCTGCCCGATTCGGTGCGCTTGGCTCCTAAAACTCCCTTTAACGTGTCGATCTCGAGCGAGCGAAGCTACGGCACCGCGTCGATCTCGCTTACCGACGTCAAGCGCATCGCCAAGGCGCGGAACGCTACGGTCAACGACGTCGTGCTGGCGATCTGCGCCGGCGCCCTCTGCCGCTATCTGGGCGCCCGGAAGGCGCTGCCCAGGAAGCCCCTGATCGCCGCCGTGCCCGTGTCCTTGCGCGAACCCGGCCACACCGAGTTGAACAACCAGGTCGCGGCGGTGCTGTGCAGCCTGGCGACCGATATCGCAGACCCCTTGCAGCGCCTCGCCGCCATCGCGGCCTCCGCCGTGGATTCGAAACGGCGGTTCTTCGACATCAGGGACATATGGCCGTTGGATATTTCGTTTTTCGGCGCGCCTGTCCTGGTGACCGGACTTGCCCGGCTGGCGGCGTACACGCGCATCTCGGGGATCCTGCCCAACGTGATGAACTTGTGGATCTCAAGTATTCCAGGCCCGCAACAGCCGATGTACTGCGCCGGCGCGCGCGCGTTGCACTATTTCCCGGTGTCGATCCCGTTCCATGGCCTTGCCCTCGAGATCACGACGCAAAGTTACCTCGATGACATCGAATTCGGCCTGACCGCCTGCAGGGCAGCGGTCCCGGACGTGCAAGCCATCGCGAATGACATGATCCAAGAGTTGGCGGTCCTCAAGCGCGCAACCGATGCGATCAGCGACGCCGGCGCTGTCGAGGTCATCGACATTGCTGAACCGGCCATCGCCGAGCAAGCACCGCCGCGAGAAGTCGCATCGCGCGCCGCCCGAGAGACGGTCAGCCTCCGGCCCTTGCCCGCGGCCGCGATTCAGGTGGAGAAGCATCTGCCACGGAGGCCGAGAAAGCCCGCACGAAGCGGCGGGCCTATCCCTACCCCTTCGGCCAAGAGCAAGCACGATTGACCTCGATCAACAACGCGAGCGCGCGTTCACTATAATTTCGCAATGGGCTAAGGCTGCGTCCCACGCGGGTCCAACGGTCCGATCTCTCGCGGCTTGGCGCCAATCAACGAGGTGTTCCTTCGCGCCGGGAGCGCGTTCGCTGTCATCCGTGTGCGCGGCAAATGGGGTTTTGCCATGCCCCCGGGAAGATGCTATGTCGCCCAATTTGATAACGTTTAGCCCCTCTGCCTATCAGTATCCGCTTCTCATCAAGCATCTGCTTCACTCACCGCTGGTCCGCTCGCCAGATAAGGAGATTGTCTATCGGGATCTGCGGCGCCACACCTACCGAACCTTTCGCGACCGGGTCGGACGATTGGCCAGCGGCCTGAACCAGATCGGCGTCAAGTCGGGCGATGTTGTCGCCGTCATGGATTGGGACAGCCACCGCTACCACGAATGCTACTTCGCCATCCCGATGATGGGCGCGGTGATGCAGACGGTCAATCTCGCGCTGCCACCCGAGCAACTTCTCTACTCGCTGAACGACGCCGGCGCCGGCACCGTATTGATCAATTCGGATTTCCTGCCCCTGGTGGAGAAACTCGGCGACAAGCTGGAGACCGTGCGCAAGTTCGTATTGCTGAGCGATCGCGCGGAGGTGCCGCCCACGCGCCTGCCGGTGGCATCGGAATATGAGGCATTGCTGGCGGCGGGCTCGCCATTTTTCCACTTCCCCGATTTTGACGAGAACACGCGAGCGTCGACCTTCCACACGACCGGCACAACCGGCCGGCCGAAAGGCGTGTACTTCAGCCATCGTCAGCTGGTGCTGCACACCCTTTCGGCGCTGGTCGCCTATGGTCTGGCCCCGATCCAGGGCCGGTTTCATCGCGACGACGTCTACATGCCGATGACGCCGATGTTTCACGTGCACGCGTGGGGTTGCCCTTACACCGCGACCGCGAGCGGCGTCAAACAGGTTTATCCTGGCCGCTATACGCCTGAAATCTTCCTGCGCCTGATCAAGACCGAGGGCGTGACCTTCACGCACTGCGTCCCGACCATCCTGCAGATGCTGCTTACCGCGCCCGGCAGTCGCGACGTCGACCTTTCCAAGATGAAGATGGTCGTAGGCGGCTCCGCGCTCCCGCGATCGCTGGCAAGGGCGGCGCTGGAGCGAGGCATCGACGTCTTCGCTGGCTACGGCCTCTCCGAGGCGTGCCCGTTCCTGACCAGCGCGCTGGTGGGTACGGAGCAGCTGACGGGAGACATCGAGAACGACGTCGTGCATCGTACCAAGTCCGGCTTACCCGGACCGCTGGTGGAACTGCGCATTGTCGACGCCGACATGGCAGATGTCCCGCATGACGGGAAAGCTACCGGCGAGATCGTCGTACGGGCCCCGTGGCTGACCATGGGCTACCTGAATAACGCCGAGGCGTCCGAGCAACTCTGGGCGGGCGGCTACCTGCACACGGGCGATATTGGGATGATCGACGGCGGCGGCTATGTCCATGTTACCGATCGGCTCAAGGACGTCGTCAAGAGCGGCGGCGAGTGGATCTCC
>JBKQTR010000299.1:0-6887 GCA_052143095.1 Allostellaceae bacterium | reverse complement strand
CGCCAGTACTCCAGAATCGAAAGCCATGATTTTGTCACGATGGTGTCGGCCGGGTCTTGCGCGGCGTGATCCGCCCTCGCCCCCCACTCTCACGGCCTTCAGGGCTATCGCTTATGCGCCTATGGGGTTCACCACGGAGACACGGAGGGCTCGGAGAAGAAGAGTGTCAGGCGCGCGAACCTGCCTGCGCGAAGCCGAAGCGGCTTCGCTTCGGCGAAGGCAGGGCGCGCCATTCTTCGCTTCTCCGTGCTCTCCGTGCCTCCGTGGTCAAACTTTCCCGCCGATTCGGCGGCACATGCGATTGCCCTGCCTTCAAGGGGGGAGGGGCTGCTCCACCTGCACGCGCCGACGCTGCGCGTCTCGATCGGCGCGGTCATCTTGCCGATCGGCCAGAGGGCGATGCCGTTGATTTGGATCAAGGCCGTTCGAACTCTTGCGCCTTATTCTTTTGACTGAAGGCCCTGCGTACACTGGTTAAAGAGGATGCGAATGGTAACGTGGAAGCCGGCCGGGCTGGCGCTGGCGGCGGCCCTGGCGACGCTGGCAGTGGGTGAAGCCGCCCGGGCCGAATATCCGCCGCTGCTGGTTTTCGGTCGCATCCTGAGCGCCGCGCCGGAGGACCTGCCGATCGTCCGCGAGGCTTCGGCGCCGCTGTTCGACGCCGCCGCGGCTGGTACGACCAGGGAATGGTCCAACCCGCGGACCGGCGATAGCGGTGCCATCAAGCTGCGCCGGATATTCGCGTTGAAGGGCATGCCCTGCCGCACCTTCGACTACACGACCTGGACCGAGCATCACACCAACGAGACGCGGGTGGTGGGCGATTGGTGCAAGCTGACGGACGACGGCTGGAAGCTGGTCGATCCGCGCGAGCCGGTGCCGGGATCATCGGAGGAATAACGCCCGGCCGCTGGGCGCGGATACCTTCGAGCGTGCCGCCGGCGCTCGGGCGCGCAAAGTCGTCATCGAGGCCTAGAACACATACCGCCCGCGCCGATACCGCGCGTCCTCGATCGGCACGATCGTCTTGCCGATCGGCCAGAGGGCGAGGCCGGCGAGCTTGAGATGCGCCCAGGCGAAGGGCAGGCCGATGATCGTCACCGCGAGCAGCACGGCAAGGACGATGTGGCCGAGCGCCAGCCACCAGCCCGCCAGCAGGAACCAGATGAGGTTGCCGAGCGTGCCGAGCGGGCCGGTGCCGATATCCTCATGCCCGGTATAGTCCGCGCGCGACACCGCCATCTGCCCGAAGGGCAGCAGCGTATAGAGCGCAATGGTGAAGGCGGCGCGTGCCCAGGGCAATCCCACGATGCTGATCGCCATGATCAGCGCCGCGAACAGCCAGGCGATCGCCATCCATAACCCGCCGAAGACGATCCACAGCAGGTTGAACAACAGGCTGGTCACCGGCATGGGACCCTCGCTCCTCAGCGGCCGAGATCGCGGAACTTGCGATGCAGCTCGAAATCGCCCGAGGCGACCTGGCTCTCCATCTGGCCGAGCCGCTCTTCGAGGTCGCGGAATTTGTGCTTCAGCGAGGAAAAGGTGTCGGCGGGCGCGGTGTTGACGCCGCGCCAGAACGCCTCCTCGTCGCGGGTGGCGTAAAGCGCCGGCGGCTTCGGGCGCAGCGCCAGCGCCAGCACGACGTAAGCCGCCATCGTCGGCACGAAGAAGAAGATGAGGCCGGCCACCGCGATGAGCCGCACGACGATGGGCTCGGCGCCGATATAGTCGGCGATCCCGGCGCAGACGCCGGCGATGATGCCGCGATCCCGGTCGCGCCAGAGGCGGAAGCGCTGCGTGCTGTTGGTCCAGGCCATGGGGTCAGCCTCCTTGGCGCATGCGCCAGCCCGGCGCCTCGGCGTCGAGCACCTTCTCGAGCGCGTCGATGCGCCCCTCCATCCGCCGCGCGCTCTGCCACAGCTCGCCCAGCGCCTTCTCGTCGTCGCCCGAGAGCCGCCGCGCCGAGCGCCACACGGTGACGTAGTGAAAGATGATCCAGAGCGGTGCGACCACCGTCAGGAAGATGATGCCGAGGACAAAGGCGCCCATATGCATGGCCTCGCAGTCCTAGCGCGCGGCTTCGGGACGGACGCGGTTGCCGAGCCGCTCCTTCAGCGCCTTCAACTCGTCCTCGACGCCGTTCTCCGCCTCGAGCCCGGCAAGCTCTTCCGACAGCGACTGCTTGCGGCCGAGATCGAATGCCTCGACCTTGCCTTCCATCTCGTCGAGCGCGCGCTCGACCTGCTCGAAGCGGGCAAACGCGTCGGTGATGCGCTCGTCGTGGAGATGGGTGCGCAGCTTGATGCGGTTGGCGGCGGTCTTGTGCCGGGCGGCGATCATCTGCTCGCGCGACTTGGCGTCGGCGAGCTTCGCCTGCAGCTTGGCGATGTCCTCGTTCTGCTTGGCGAGCGCGTCCTCGATCTGTTGCTTCTGGCTCTCCAGCCCCGCCACCGCCTCGGCGACCCGCGCCTTGGCGAGCAAGGCGCCCTTGGCGAGGTCCTCGCGGCCCTTGGTGAGGGCGAGCTCGGCGCGGCGCTGCCATTCCTCCTGCTGGCGCTGCAGCGTGGCAAGCCGGCGCTCGACCTCCTTGCGCTCGGCGATGGTGCGCACCGCCGAGGAGCGCACCTCGACCAGCGTGTCCTCCATCTCCTGGATGATGAGGCGGATGATCTTCTCGGGGTCCTCGGCGCGGTCGAGGATGGCGTTGAGGTTCGAGTTCACGATGTCGGCGAGGCGGGAAAAAATCCCCATGGTGTTCATTCCCTGATGCTGAGCGGCTGTCGCCCGGATGCGCCTCTCCTTAGCAGGCTCCGTGCCAGACGCGGCCTTTGCCTTAACTCCCTGGACGGCAAGGATTTTTCGAAAATGTGTTGCGGCTAGCGCCCGCTAACCCTAAATATTACGCCAATAGGTGGGAAATTGGCCCAAACATTGGCGTTATCCACTAAGACCGATCCGGACCTGCCGCCGCTGGTGGGGGAGGCGCCGGAATTTCGCGCCGCCCTGGCGCAGGTATCGCGTCTCGCCGCGCTCGACCGGCCGGTGCTGGTGGTGGGCGAGCGCGGCACCGGCAAGGAGCTGGTGGCGGCGCGGTTGACCTATCTCTCGCCGCGCTGGGACAAGCCTTTCGTCAAGCTCAACTGCGCCACGCTGGCCGAGAGCCTGCTCGACAGCGAGCTGTTCGGCCACGAGGCCGGCGCCTTCACCGGTGCGACGCGGCGGCGGCTGTCGCGCTTCGAGATCGCCGATGGCGGCACCTTGTTCCTCGACGAGATCGCCACCGCCTCGCTGGCGGTGCAGGAGAAGATCCTGCGCGTCATCGAATACGGCAGCTTCGAGCGCGTCGGCGGCAACGAGGTGCACCATGTCGACGTCCGCATCGTCGCCGCCACCAATATCGACCTGCCGGCGCTCGCCGAGGCGGGCGGCTTTCGCCGCGACCTCCTCGATCGCCTCGCCTTCGACGTCGTCACCATCCCGCCCTTGCGCGAGCGATCGTCTGACATCGCGTTGCTGGCCGAGCATTTCGCCCTCGGCATGACGCGCGAGCTCGGGCGCGAGGCGTTCGCGGGCTTCACGCCCGACGCGCTGGCGCGGCTTCAGGCGCATCGCTGGCCCGGCAATGTGCGCGAGCTCAAGAACGTGGTGGAGCGCAGCCTCCATCGCTGGCCGCGCCCCGACGATCCCCTCGGCGCAATCGTCTTCGACCCCTTCGCCTCGCCCCACCGCCCGGCCCCGGAAGCGGCGGTCCCTGCGCCGATCCCGCAACCCCCCGTCTCCCGCCGCCCCCGCGAAAGCGGGGGCCCAGAGCCGCCCGAAGCCCCGCCGGGCGATTTCCTCGCCCGCACCGCTGCCTTCGAGCAGCGCCTCCTCGCCGAGGCGTTGGCTGCGCATCACTTCAACCAGCGCCGCACCGCTGAGGCGCTCGGCCTCACCTACCACCAGCTCCGCCATTACCTGAAGAAGCACGGCCTCGGCGCAAGGGGCAGCGTTGTCGCCGGCGGGCGCCAGCGGTTGCGCTAGCAACCGCGAGAGCCCGTTCCGAAGTTCGTTGGATGCTCTAGAAGCTAATTACCCTTGTATCAGGCTGCTTGGCGGCTGCATGAAACTCATTCATCCCGCCAAGCTTGACCCGACGATCGAGTGAAGCGGGGGCGAGACCGCGGGCATCGACGCAGGGCCGGCAGGCCCACAGTGTCACTTTGGGGTGCGCCGCGACGTCTTCGTAGCGGTTCGGCGGGCCAACCGGCACAAGCCTGGCTCCAGCCCCCTCCACAGCCATGAAGACGGCATCGTGGAACAGCATCAGCGTGACCGTGTCGTCGTTCTGGACGGCTGAAGCCGCGAAGATGAACGGTAACATTGCTCGTGTTGGGTCCGTCGGTCCCCACGTACCCGAGATGACGAAATGCATGGTTCCCTCCTGTGCCGAGGTCTCAGCGACAAAGCTCTCGCGTAACAATTAGCTTGAGTACGTTGTCTCGCGCGGCTCCTCAGCGAGCGAGGGCTTCCTTTGCTAGCTCGGAAATCACTCGCTCCACGTCACTAGAATCAACACCGTTTGCTTCCAGCTTGCAGCCTAGACAACTTTCCTCGTTGAAGTGGTCCAACACGGCTCGGGGAAATTTGTTTGAGAGCCACGCGAGCGTTTTTCGCCTGATCTCGTCCATCGTCTGAAGATCGTAACAGCCGCCGCGCTTTGCGGCCTCGATGAACACCTGCTGATGACGCGGACATGTATAGCGAAAGGTCAGCATTGGCGACGCCGAGCCCGCCGTTCCTCCGTGTCGACGACACAGGCTTTGGACGCGTCGAGTGCCGCCGAGCGCTGCTCAAGCTGCCGTGCATGCTCCTCAAGATCGGCTGCAATAGTGGAGTCGTAGACGGAGTTGGCTGAGCGCCTGCATCTCTCCGCCTGAGAGCGTAGAGCCTTCCCGTCCAAGGCGCCCCCTTATGGGCCGTTACTGACCGGTGCGAGGACCATCAAGTTAGTCACGGTCTTTCTCCGCCGCAATACATTCGTCATATTTTTCCACCGAAAATCTGCTCCTCGCGGGCGGCGTTGGCGGTGCAACCAGCGCGCACGAAAAGCGTTCTTAGATGCAGCCGAAGTGTCCCGTGCCAACCGTTGAGATCAGGCTTTCGCCGGCCGATATCGCCAACCGTATGAATGAGATACGGCGATGGCTTGATGCGAGTGGCTGCGCGCATAGGCTCACCTCGACCGGCAGTAGCGACGAGACGGTGGTACTCGTTGAGTTTGCATCCGATGCGGACGCGGCCAAATTCGCTCGGCACTTCATCGGCAGTTCGATGGCGAACTGATGTGCTGAACTTGGGAAGGATCATCTGAGGACTTTGCCGCTTTCAACGCCGGGCATCTGTTGTCGGCGGCGTTCCGAGCGCCAGCGCCCGCTTGCTCATTAGCGCTCGGCAATCCGCAACGCCGCTGATCATGTGCGTTCTGGCCGGGGCGTGGGCACAGGAGTGCCCAGGTGCGGCGTCATCCGCTGTTTGCGCGGGATAACGATGTCGCCGTTCCCGTTGACAAAAGGCGTGCCGTATTCCGGAAGGGCCTCTTTGAAGAGGTCGAACGACCGCAATAGCTCCTCCATGCCCTTGCGCGCGAGTTCCTCAGCGCGCTTCCATTGCTCTTGAGTTTGCTGGTCGGGGAACGAGGGTAGCCGATCTTCTGCGGCGAATGCCGGCGCATGCGCCAGCAGCAACGCGGTGACAATGCGCAAGCCGGCGGCGGACATGCAGACCTCCAGTCTTGATAGCCTCCATGTTACTTCAGTATCTCGCTTCCGAGAATAAATCCTACTCGGGCCGAGCCATCGCTTTGGCTCGCGTTTCCGGAGACGAGGGAGTTATGACGGAGACGAAGCGCAGCCGAGCGTAGTGCATGCGCCACGGTATTGCGTTCGATCCGAAGCCGGAAGCGCTACCGTACGTTCAGTGGCTCATCGTGAAAGGCCCTGGCCCGGCAATTTTTCGCCGCGGTGGTGGAGCGTCTTTCGAGACACTGGGGTTTGCTTCCATCTAGCACAGGAGGGAACGCATGAAACCCTATTTCGCCGCTATTCTGGCATTGGGTCTTCTCGCATCGACCTCAACGTACGCGCAACACGCGCAAACGCCGCAGGCGCAATCGGACCAACAAGAGCCAGACCAGCAGTCCGCGCAGGAGCTTTCGCCGATCGCCCCGCGATTTCTCAAGCATATTCAAGCGCGCCTCCACCAAGAAGGCTACTACGACGGCAAGGCGACCGGCACATGGGACGACGACACAGCCGATGCCGTGAAATCTTTCCAAGATGCGAGCGGTCTTCAACCGACCGGTCAAATCGACGAGATGACCATTGTCGCGCTCGGTCTAGCTCCGCAACAGCCCCGGCAACTGTCTCAGCACCAGCCCCAGCAACAGCCCCAGCAACAGTCCCAGGGCTCAGGCAGCACTGCGGCGCAGTCGGGTAGTTCTTCCCCTTCGAGCGAGATGGGGCAGAAGGAACAACAGAGCCTCATGAACGCCTATAAGCAAGGCTTCGAGCATGGCTTCATCGCGGCGATGATGAGAGTCCAAGCGGCCCAAGGACAGGGCCAAGGTTCGAGCCAGCCACCATACAATTGGGGCGGCCAGCAGTAGAGCCGAAGGGGCGCCGCCGTAAATGGCGGCGCCCCGCGTGCGAGCAGCGCCTCCTCGCCGAGGGGTTGGCCGCGCATCACTTCAACCAGCGCCGCATCGCGGCCGCGCTCGGCCTCACCTACCACCAGCTCCGCCATTACCTGAAGAAGCATGCGCTCGCGAGGCGTTGAGAGCGCTCTGATCCTCCCTTGCCCCTCCCCCCTTGAGGGGGAGGTCGGTAGCGCGCGTTTACGCGCGC
>JBKQTR010000298.1:0-53638 GCA_052143095.1 Allostellaceae bacterium | reverse complement strand
AATCCTTCTCCGCCCTGAAGGGCGGAGAAGGACTTGCAGCTTCAAGGCTTTCGCCGGGAAGGCGCCGCATCAGGCTCCGCCGCCCACCCTCAAACCCGCATGGCAGGGCGGCGAGCGGCGGAGGTTGCCGGCTCGGCGGTCGGTCGCCTAACCTGACGCGGCCACGGGACCGCGAGGAGCGACGGGATGGACAGCACCGATCTCACCGATCTGGCCCTGACCAAGTTCGGCATCGGACAGCCGGTGCCACGCATGGAGGATCCGACGCTCTTGCGCGGCGAGGGCAGCTATACCGACGATCTCACCCTGGCGGGTCAGGCCTATGCGGTGATGGTGCGCAGCCGCGTCGCCCATGGCACGATCCGCGGCATCGACGCCGAGGCGGCGCGCGCGATGCCGGGCGTGCTCGGCGTCTATACCGCCGCCGATCTCCGGGCCTATGGGGCGATCAAGCCCGCGATGATGATCCCGATGAAGGACGGCTCGCCGATGCGCGCCCCGCCGCGCCCGGCGCTGCCCGCCGAGCGCGTGCGCTTTCTCGGCGAGGCCGTGGCCTTCATCGTCGCCGAGACCGCGGTAGAGGCGAAGGACGCGGCCGAGACCGTGGCGCTCGACATCGAGCCGCTGCCGGTGGTCACCACGCCCGAAGCCGGCGCCGCGCCGGGCGCGCCGCTGCTCCACGCCGAGGCGCCCGGCAACATCACGCTCGACTATCACTATGGCGACGCCGCAGCGGTGGGCGCCGCCTTCGCCGCGGCGGCGCATGTCACGCGGCTCACGCTCGCCAGCAACCGCATCGTCGTCAACACGCTCGAGCCGCGCTCGGCGGTGGCGCAGTATGAGGCCGGCACGCAGCGCTTCACCCTGCATCTCGGCTGCCAGGGCGTGTTCGGCATGCGCCAGGCGCTCAAGGACATTCTCGGCACGACGCCGGAGAAGGTGCATGTGCTCACCGGCAATGTCGGCGGCTCCTTCGGCATGAAGGCCTCGGTCTTCCCGGAATATATCTGCCTGCTGCATGCGGCCCGCACGCTGGGGCGGCCGGTGAAATGGACCGACGAGCGCTCGGAGAGCTTTCTCTCCGATCATCACGGCCGCGATCACGAGATGCAGGCGGAGCTGGCGCTCGACGGCGAGGGCAATTTCCTCGCCGTGCGGCTCACCGGCTTCGGCAATTCCGGCGCCTACCCGGTGGCGGCGCTGCCGTTCTCCATCAACGCCGTGAAGAACGTGGTGAGCGTCTACAAGACGCCGCTGGTCGAGGTCTCGACCAGAGGCGTGCTCACCAACACCACGCCCACCGGCGCCTATCGCGGCGCCGGGCGGCCCGAAGGCAATTACTACATGGAGCGGCTGATCGACACCGCAGCATCCGAGCTCGGCATCGACCGCATCGAGCTGCGCCGGCGCAACCACGTGAAGCCCGAGGCGATGCCCTACAAGGCGCCCTCGGCCATGCTCTATGACAGCGGCGAGTTCACCGCGGTGCTGGAGAAGGCGCTGGCGCTCGCCGATTGGCGCGGCTTCGACCGGCGCCAGGCGGAGAGCCGCGCGCGCGGCAAGCTGCGCGGCCGCGGCATCGGCTCCTATCTCGAGGTGACGGCGCCGCCGGGCAAGGAGATGGGGGGCTTGCGCTTCGAGGCGGACGACACCGTGACGATGATCACTGGCACGCTCGATTACGGCCAGGGCCACGGCTCGCCCTTCGCGCAGGTGATCGTCGACCGGCTCGGCATTCCCTTCGAGCGGCTGCGCCTGCTGCAAGGCGACAGCGACCAGCTCGTGGCCGGCGGCGGCACCGGCGGCTCGCGCTCGGCGATGGCGAGCGGCTCGGCGCTGGTCGAGGCGAGCCAGCAGGTGATCCAGCGCGGCAAGGAGATCGCGGGCGTCGTGCTCGAGGCCGCCGTCGCCGATATCGAGTTCGGCCGCGGCCGCTTCACCCTCGCCGGCACCGACCGCTCGATCGGCCTGCTGGAGCTGGCGCAGAAGCTGCGCGCGGGGCTGAATCTCCCGGCGGAGCTGCCGCAATCGCTCGATGTCGCGTTCGCGACCAACTCGCCGCCCTCGGCCTTCCCCAATGGCTGCCACATCGCCGAGGTCGAGATCGACCCCGACACCGGCGCCGTCGCCGTGGTGCGCTATGCCATGGTCAATGATTTCGGCACCTTGCTCAACCCGCTGCTCGCCGAGGGCCAGGCGCATGGCGGCATCGTCCAGGGCATCGGCCAGGCGCTGATGGAGCGCACCTTCTACGACGATGAGGGCCAGCTGCTCAGCGGCAGCTATATGGATTACGCCATGCCGCGCGCCGGCGACGCGCCGATGTTCGACTTCCTCAGCCACCCGGTGCCGGCCAAGAGCAACGTGCTGGGCGTCAAGGGCTGCGGCGAGGCCGGCTGCGCCGGCTCGCTGCCCTCGGTGATGAACGCGATTGTCGACGCGCTGGCGCCTTACGGCATCCGCCACATCGACATGCCGGCAACGCCCGAGCGCGTCTGGCGGGCGATCCAGGAGGCCAAGCCCGCACGCTGAGGCCTCAGCGCCAGATCGTCGATGGTGAATTACCTTAATCCTCGGTGATGGCCGAAAGTTTAAGGGAGCGCTTGCCATGAAACTCTCGAGGCTCGGCGTCTGGGCGGCGATGGATGCGTTCACGGCGCCGGAAGCGGCCGCGTTTGCGAAGCGCGTGGAGGCTTGGGGCTATGGCGCGCTCTGGCTTCCGGAAGCGATGGGGCGCAATAGCTTTGTCCATGCCGCCTGGCTGCTCGCCAACACGACCAAGCTTGTCATCGCGACGGGCATTGCCAATATCTATGCGCGCGATTGGGTCGCCGCCGCCAGTGCCCAGAAGGCGCTGAACGAACAATCCGGCGGACGCTTCCTCCTCGGGCTTGGTGTGTCTCACAGCCCCCTCGTCGAGGGGTTTCGCGGTCAGCATTACGGCAAGCCGGTCGAGACCATGCGAGCCTATCTCGAGGGCATGAAGAAGGCGCACTATACCGCCCCACCGCCGCCCGAGCCGCCCAAGACCGTCATCGCAGCGCTGGGTCCGAAGATGGTGGCACTCGCGGCTGAACAGGCTGACGGCGCGCATCCCTACAACGTCACGCCCGACCATACGGCCGAGGCGCGCAAAATCCTCGGACCGGGCAAATTACTCTGCCCCGAGCAGATGATTTTGGCCGAAACCGACCCCGCCAAAGCACGGGCCAAAGCGCGGGCGACCCTCGCCATCTATATTTCGTTACCGAACTACTTCAACAATTGGAAGCGTCTCGGCTTTACGGACGCGGATTTTGCCAATGGCGGTTCCGACCGCCTCGTCGATGCCATCGTGGCCTGGGGCGATGACGCGGCGATCCGCGCGCGTCTTAGGGCCCATTGGGATGCTGGCGCGGACCACGTCTGCATCCAAGCCTTGGGCGGTGTCGGCAAGCCGATTGCCAAGCCCGATGAGGAACTCCTGAAGCGCTTCGCGCCAGGGGCATGACGTCTCGTATCCGGTGAGGACTGTGAAACCGCGTCCAATAGCGACCTCTTCATGAGGTCGACCTCCGCGCCGAGTCACATTACGCAACCCCGACCGCGGCGCCCAGCGTCTCGCCGATGGCGCAGTTCAGGACGAGATCGGCGATGTCGTCGAGGCCGGTCGGGTCGCGGTTGACGATCACCAGCGCCGCGCCGTTGCGCTTGGCGAGCTCGGGGAAGCCCGCGGCGGGATAGACCACCAGCGACGAGCCCGCGACGATGAAGAGATCGGCGGCGAGCGTCTCCTGCTCGGCGCGCTGCATCGCCTCTTGCGGCATGGACTGCCCGAAAGAGATCGTGGCGGTCTTCACCAACCCGCCGCACTCCTCGCAGCTCGGCGGCACCTCGTCGCGCTCGAAAGCCAGGCGCAGCGCGTCGATCTCGTAGCGCCGGCGGCAGTCGAGGCAATGGGCATAGGTGGTGTTGCCATGGAGCTCGATGACGCACGCCTCCGGCACGCCCGAGGCCTGATGCAGCCCGTCGATGTTCTGGGTGATGACCGAGCGCGCCTTGCCGCGCTGCACCAGCGCGGCGACGGCGCGGTGGCCGCGATTGGGCTCTGCCGCGCGGATGGTCGGGTCGGTGGCGAATTTGCGCCGCCATGCCTCGCGCCGGGCCTCCTCGGAGCGGAGGAAATCACCGAAATCGATCGGCTTGTAGCGCGTCCAGATGCCGCCGGGGCTGCGGAAATCGGGAATTCCGGATTCGGTGCTGATGCCGGCGCCAGTGAACAGCACCACGCGCCGCGCCTGCTGCAGCAAATGCGCGAGCTCGGCAATATCGGTATCGGCGGCCATGACCGGAGTGTGCCAAAGCCGGGCGCGCCAGCCAAGAGCCGAAGGAGTATGCTAACGCGGCGCGGCCAAGACCGCGGCAGAGGAGGGATCGGGCGATGGATTTCAACGGCAAGATTGCAGTGATCACCGGCGCCGGGAACGGCATCGGCCGGGCGACGGCGATCGCCTTTGCCAAGGCCGGCGCCAAGCTGGTGCTGGTCGACCGCGACGCCACCGCGGGCGAAGCCGCCGCGGGCGTCATCCGCCAGCAAGGCGGCGAGGCGCGCTTTGTCGCCGCCGACGTTACCCGCACCGCCGAGGTCCAGGCCTATGTCAAGGCGGCGCTCGACGCGCATGGCCGGATCGACTGCTTCTTCAACAATGCCGGCATCGAGGGCAAGCTCGCGCCCATCGCGGACTATGACGAGGCGGTGTTCGACGCGGTCATCGGCGTCAACCTCAAGGGCGTGTTCCTGGGCTTGCGCCACGTGCTGCCGGTGATGCTGCGCCAGCGCAGCGGCGCGGTCGTGAACACCGCCTCGGTGGCGGGGCTGGTGGCGACGCCGGGCATGTCCGCCTATGTCGCCTCCAAGCACGCGGTGATCGGCCTGACCAAGACGGCGGCGGGCGAGGCGGCGCGCGCCGGCGTGCGCGTCAATGCCGTCTGCCCCGGCCCGGTCGACACCCGCATGATGCACTCGCTCGAGAGCCAGCTCGACCCCGCCAACCCCGATGCCATCGGCCAGCGCTACAAATCGGGCATCCCGTCGGGCCGCTACACCACGCCCGAGGAGATCGCCGCTGTCGTGCTGTTCCTCTGCTCCGACCTCGCCGCCAATGTTACCGGCGCGCAATGGGTGGTGGATGGCGGCCGCACCGCGGTCGGCGGCGCGGTGACGCAGATGCTGAGCCGGTAGTCCCGCGGGTCAGCCGCCGAGGACCTCGCGGACGCGGTTCGCCTCCGGCACGTAGCCGATGGCGTCGATCTCGAGCCCGCAATCCATCGGGGTGCGGCCGGCCTGCATGCGGGTGCGCGCCGGCAGGGTCTCGGCGCTGGAGAAATAGCGGCGATAGACCCGGTCGAAGCTCTCCTGCGTCGACTGGTCCCTTAGCCACACCGTCACCTTGAGCAGGCAATCCATGCTCGAGCCGGCGGCCTCCACCAGCCGCTTCAGATGCTCCATGACGATCTCGGCCTGGCGCTCGAAGGGGATGTCGGGAAAGGGCGGGATCGGCTGGCCGTCGCGCCGCGCCTGGCGCAATTTTGCGCAATATGCTTCTTCGAAGGGCGGCAGGCCGGAAACATAGACGAGATCGCCGTGCCGCACGCAGAGATTGAACGGGCCGCCCGTCTCCGGCACATCGGCCGTGATCACCTGCTTTTCCATTCGCCCCTCCCGCCAGCCGAGAGTATGCCGCGCGCCGGCCTGAGGCACCACCGCCCCATGACCGCCTGGCGGCCTTCGGCATGGGTTATGCTTTGGACGAGGGGAGACCGGGCGAGCGTCAGCCGAGGCTGGCGGCTGCGCCGGTCGGGAGGTGAAGGGATCATGACCACCAGACTGGCCGCCCTTGGCGGTATGGCGGTTCTGCTGGCCGCCGCGACGGCGGCGCCGGCGCTCGCCAACAAGCAGACCGATACGCTCAATATCGCCTGGGACCAGCCGCTCGACATCGCCGATGCCTATTTCAACACCAGCCGCGAAGGCATCCTGGCGGCGCGGATGATCTGGGACCAGCTGATCGAGCGCGATCCCGAGACCTTCGAGTACAAGCCCGGCCTCGCCACCGCGTGGCGATGGATCGATGCCGTGACCATCGAGCTGGAGCTGCGCCAAGGGGTCAAATTCCATGACGGCGAGGCTTTCGACGCCGAGGATGTGGTCTACACCCTCAACTGGGTGTCCGACCCCGCCAACAAGGTGCTCAACACCACCAATGTCGGCTGGATCAAGTCGGCGGAGAAGCTCGACCCCTACAAAGTGCGCATCCACCTGAAGGCGCCGTTCCCGGCGGCGCTCGAGTTCCTGGCCGGGCCGATCCCGATCTACCCGCACAAATACTATGCCGAGGCCGGGCCGCAAGGCATGGCCAAGAAGCCGATCGGCACCGGCCCCTACAAGGTCGAGAGCCTCGATCCCGGCAAGGAGATCGTCTTCGTCAAGAACACCGCCTATTGGGACGGCAGCGCCAAGGGCAAACCCAAGATCGGCAAGGTGCGCGAGCGCTTCATCCCGGAGAAGACGACGCAGATCGCCGAGATCCTGAGCGGCGGGCTCGACCTCATCTGGTACGTGCCGCCCGATCAGGTCGACAACCTCAAGACGGTGCCGGGGCTGAGCGTGACCGCCGGCGAGACCATGCGCGTCGGCTACATCTATTTCGACGCCGCCAGCCGCTCGGGCGACTCGCCCTTGAAGGATGTGCGCGTGCGCAAGGCCATTGCCTACGCCATCGACCGCGCGCAATTCGCCAAGACCTTCTTCGGCACCGAGGCGCGCGTGCTCGACGCGCCGTGCTTTCCCACCCAGTTCGGCTGCTTCCAGGGCGCCGAGAAATACGCCTACGACCTGCAGAAGGCGAAGCAGCTCATGGCCGAGGCGGGCCATGCCAACGGCTTCGACACCGAGTTCTACGTCTACCGGCCGCGGCAATGGGACGACGCGCTCGCCGGCTTCATGCGCGCCATCGGCGTGCGCGCCAACATCGACTTCCTGCAATACCCCGCCTTCCGCGACAAGAATCACGCCGGCGTGACGCCGATCTCGTTCGGCGATTGGGGCTCCTATTCGATCAACGACGCCTCCGCCATCCTGGGCAATTTCTTCACCGGCACGCCCGATGATTTCACCGGCGACACGGAGCTGCAGGAACTCGTCAAGGAAGCCGACAGCAGCCCCGACCCGGAGAAGCGGCTCGCGGATTACCAGAAGGCGATCACGCGGATCATGGATCAGATGTACATGCTGCCGCTGAACTCCTACAGCATCTACTATGCCTATTCCAGCGACCTCGATTTCAAGCCCTTCAAGGATGAGATCCCGCGCTACTACCTCTACGGCTGGAAGTGAGGCCGGCGCCGCCAAGACAGGCATGACGCCGTGATCGCCTATGCGCTGAAGCGCATCCTGGTGGCGCTGCTGGTAGCGGTCACGGTCTCGATCATCAGCTTCGCGCTGCTGCATCTCTCCGGCGATCTCGCCCAGGCGCTCGCCGGCCCCGCCGCCACCGCCGGCGACGTGGCGCAGGTGCGCAAGGCCTATGGCCTCGACCGGCCGCTGCCGATCCAGTATCTCGACTGGGCGGGAAAGGCGCTCCGTGGCGATTTCGGCCAATCCTTCTTCCTCAAGGAGCCGGTCTCCGAGCTCATCGGCGCGCGCTTTCCGATCACGCTGATCCTCGGGCTCTCGGCGCTGGCTTTCGCGCTGGCGCTCTCGATCCCGCTCGGCGTGCTGGCGGCGCTCAGGCCCAATTCCTGGATCGACCGCCTGGCGCTGACCCTCAGCGTCTTCGGCCAGGCGCTGCCGAGCTTCTGGTTCGCGCTGATGCTGATCATCGTCTTCGGCCTCAAGCTCCGCTGGCTGCCGGTATCGGGCACCGACCAATGGGCGAGCTATGTGCTGCCGGCGGTGGCGCTGGGCTACTACGCCGCGCCCGCCTTCATGCGGCTCACTCGCGCGGGCATGATGGAGGTGCTGGCCGCCGACTACATCCGCACCGCGCGCGCCAAGGGGCTGCGCCTGCCGACGGTGCTGTTCAAGCATGCGCTGCGCAACGCCATCATCCCGGTGGTGGCGGTGGCGGCGGTGCAGTTCGGCTTCATGCTCGGCGGGTCGATCGTCATCGAGAGCGTCTTCTCGCTGCACGGCCTCGGATATCTCGGCTGGGAGTCGATCAGCCGCGCGGATTTCCCGGTGGTGCAGGCGATCGTGCTGATCCTCGCCTGCATCTACATCCTGCTGACCTTGCTCGCCGACATGCTCAACGCCTTCCTCGATCCCCGCATCCGCGTGCGCTGATGGCGGTCGACAGCCTCATCATCGCCGGCGATGTGCTGCAGCCTTCTTCCGGCGCGCGGCTCAGGCGCCGCATCTTCGGCCATGCCGGCTTCCTGCTGGGCGCGGCGGTGCTGCTGGCCATCATCGCGGTGGCGCTGCTGGCGCCGCTGCTGGCGCCGCACGATCCCTATGCGCAGGATCTGAGCCGCCGCCTCATCCCGCCGATCTGGCACGACAAGGGCAGCTGGACCTACCCGCTCGGCACCGACCAGCTCGGCCGCGATTATTTGAGCCGGCTCATCTACGGCGCGCAGATCTCGCTGCTCATCGGCATCCTCGTCATGGCGATGTCGGCGGCGATCGGCACCACCCTTGGATTGATCGCCGGCTATTTCGGCGGCCGCACCGACCTCGTCATCACCTTCATCATCACCACGCGGCTCGCCATGCCGGTGGTGCTGGTGGCGCTGGCGGTGGCGGCGCTCGCCGGGAGCTCGCTCAGGATCGTCATCGGCGTGCTGGGCCTGCTGCTCTGGGACCGCTTCGCCGTCGTCACCCGCAGCGCCACCTTGCAGCTGCGCCAGCTGGACTACATCGCCGCCGCCGAGGCGGTCGGCTGCTCCAGCCTGCGCATCATCCTCGCCGAGATCCTGCCCAACATCGCCAACGCGCTGATCGTCGTCGCGACGCTGGAGATGGCGCAGGCGATCCTGCTCGAGGCGGCGCTCTCCTTCCTCGGCCTCGGCGTGCAGGCGCCGTTGCCCTCCTGGGGGCTGATGGTGGCGGAGGGCAAGGAGTACATGTTCTTCAGCCCCTGGGTCATCACCATCCCCGGCGTCGCGCTGTTCACCCTGGTGCTGGCCATCAACCTGCTGGGCGACGGCGTGCGCGATCTCACCGCGCCGGAGACTGCGCGGTGAGCGCGCTGCTCGAGGTCGAGCGCCTCGACGTGCGCATCCCGCTCGGCGCCGGCGTGCTGCATCCCGTGCGCAATGTCAGCCTGTCGGTGGCGCCCGGCGAGATGCTGTGCCTCGTCGGCGAGAGCGGTTGCGGCAAGTCGCTGACCTCGCTGGCGCTCATGGACCTGCTGCCGCAGCGGGCGCGGCGCAGCGCCGGGCGCCTGGTGTTCGACGGCATCGACCTGATGCGGCTCGGCGAGCGGCGCATGGCGGATCTCCGCGGCGACCGCATGGCGATGATCTTCCAGGAGCCGATGACCTCGCTCAACCCCGCCTATACCATCGGCGATCAGCTCACGGAGGTGCTGCGCCGGCATCGCAAGACCTCGCGCGCCGCCGCGCGCGACCGCGCCGTCCATCTGCTCGGGCGCGTCGGCGTCACCGCCGCTGCCGAGCGGCTCGGGCAATACCCGCACCAGCTGTCCGGCGGCCTGCGCCAGCGCGTCATGATCGCCATGGCGCTGATGTGCGAGCCGCGGCTGATCATCGCCGACGAGCCCACCACCGCGCTCGACGTCACCATCCAGGCGCAGATCCTGCACCTGCTGGCCGAGATCCAGCGCGATTTCGGCGTCGCCATCCTGCTCATCACCCACGATCTCGGCATCGTCGCGCGCATGGCGAGCCGGGTGGCGGTGATGTATGCCGGCGAGATCGTCGAGACCGGCACGGCGCGCGCGGTGTTCGCCGAGCCGCTCCACCCCTATACGCAGGGGCTGCTGCGCTGCATCCCGATCCCCGGCCGGACCCGGCGCGGCGCGCCTCTCGGCTCGATCCCCGGCGTGGTGCCGAGCCTCGTCGGCGAGATCGAAGGCTGCGCCTTCCGCAACCGCTGCCGCTTCGCCTTCGAGCGCTGCGCCGGCGATGTCGCGCTGGCCGAGATCGCCGCCGAGCGCGCCTATCGCTGCCTCATCCCGCCGGAGCAATGCGCGGCGAATGCGCTCGAGGCCGCCGAATGAGCGCGCCGCTCATCGAGCTGCGCGATGTCGAGCGCCGGTTCTCGCTGGGCGGCGGGCTCTTCCGCCGGGCGCGGACGCTCACCGCGGTGAACGGCGTCTCGCTCGCGCTGCGCAAGGGCGAGGTGCTGGGCCTCGTCGGCGAGAGCGGCTGCGGCAAGTCGACGCTGGCGCGGATGCTGCTGGGCCTGCTGCCGCTCTCCGGCGGCGACATCCTGCTCGACGGCGTCTCGATCCGGACGCTCGACCGGCGCGCGCTGGCGCGGCGCGTGCAGCCGGTGTTCCAGGACCCTTACTCCTCGCTCAATCCGCGCAAGACGGTGGGCGCGATCATCGGCCTGCCGCTCGCCGTCCACGGCGTCGGCGCACCGGCGAAGCGCCGCGACGAGGTCGCGGCGATGATGGCGCTGGTGGGCTTGCCGCAGCGGCTCCAGGGCGCCTATCCCGGCCAGCTCTCCGGCGGGCAGCGCCAGCGCGTCGCCATCGCCCGCGCGCTCATCATGCGGCCGGAGGTGGTGATCTGCGACGAGCCGACCTCGGCGCTCGACGTCTCCGTCCAGTCGCAGATCCTCAATTTGCTGCAGGATCTGCAGCACGAGCTCGGCCTCACTTATGTGCTGATCAGCCACAACCTCGCCGTGGTCGAGCACATGGCGACGCGCGTCGCCGTCATGTATCTCGGCCGCATCGTCGAGGAACGCCCGACCGAGGCGCTGTTCCGCGCGCCGCGCCATCCCTATACCCAGGCGCTGCTGCTCTCGGTGCTGACCCCCGAGCCCGGCCTCGGCATCCCCGACACCCAGCTCGGCACCGCCTTCCCCAACCCGCTCGATCCGCCCGGCGGCTGCCCCTTCCACCCGCGCTGCGCCAAGGCGCTGGCGCACTGCGCCACGACGCCGCCGCCGCGTATCGCCGACAAGGACGGTCCTGTGCTATGCCATCTCTACGCGGCATGAGCGAGGATGGTCACATTCCCGGACCCGACAGCGCCCCTTGGGAGCGCGCCGATCCCGCCTTGCTCGGGCTCGACGCGCGGACGCTCGAGGATGCCGTCGCCTTCGCCCGCGCGCACGAGACGCCGTGGGAGCACGACCTCCGAACGGTGATCGCCAAGGGCCATTTCGAGGAAGGGCCCTGGAGCGAGATCATCGGCCCGACGCGGCCGCGCGGCGAGCCCAACGGGCTGGTGCTGCGCCACGGGCGCATCGTCGCGCGCTGGGGCGACACGCGGCGCGTCGACATGACCTTCAGCGTCGCCAAGAGCTATCACTCGATCCTCGCCGGCCTCGCCGTGGCCGACGGCCTCATCGCCGATCTCGACGAGCCCGTCGGCAAAACGGTGCGCGACGGCGGCTTCGAGGGCGCACATAACGGCGCCATCACCTGGCGCCAGCTGCTGCAGCAGACCTCCGAATGGGAAGGCACGCTGTGGGACAAGCCGGATCTCGTCGACCGCAACCGCGACCTCGCGCTCGAAGGCCGCGGCAAGGCCAAGGGATCGCATCGCGCGCTGCAGCCGCCCGGCCGCTATTGGGAGTACAACGACGTCCGCGTCAACCGCCTGAGCCTGGCGCTGCTGCGCCGCTTCGGCCGCGCCCTGCCGGAGGTGTTCAAGGCTGAGATCATGGACCCGATCGGCGCCTCGCCGAGCTGGGAATGGCATGGCTATCGCAACTCCTATGTCGAGATCGGCGGCAGGCGCGTGCAGTCGGTCTCCGGCGGCGGCCATTGGGGCGGCGGCGTCTTCATCCATGCCGAGGACCAGGCACGCATCGGATTGCTGATGCTGCGGCGCGGATGCTGGGGCGAAGCGCGGCTGCTTTCCGAAGACTGGATCGGGCTCTTGACGGCGCCCTGCGCGATCAAGCCGGAGTATGGCTTTCTCTGGTGGCTCAACCCTGGACGCAGCGCCTTTCCCAGCGCGTCGCCCGAGAGCTTCTTCGCCATCGGCGCCGGCGGCAACATCACCTGGATCGATCCCGCCACCGGCCTCGTCGCGGTGCTGCGCTGGATCGACCGCGCGGCGGTGGACGGCTTCATTGCGCGGGTGATGGCGGCGTTGCGTTGACGACCATGCCGCCCGCGACAAGAAAAATCTTCACCGCCTGCCTCGGCACCGAGACCAATACGTTCTCGGCGCTGCCGACGGGGTTGCAGCTCTTCGAGGACACCTGCCTCTTCCGCCGGCGCAGCTATGGCGAGAAGGTGCCGCTGTTCGGCGCGCCGCTCGAGGTCTGGCGCCGGCTCGCCGAGGCGAAAGGCTGGCAGGTGGTGGAAAGCCTCTGCGCCTTCGCCCAGCCCGCCGGCAAGACCGTGAAATTGGTCTATGAGCGCTTTCGCGACGAGATCCTCGGCGACCTCCAAGCGGCGCTGCCGGTCGATGCCGTGCTGCTGTCGCTGCACGGCGCCATGGTCGCCGAAGGCTATGACGATGCCGAGGGCGATCTTCTCGCCCATATCCGCCGCCTGGTCGGGCCGGAGATGCCGGTCGGCGTCGAGCTCGATCTCCACGCCAATCTCAGCCGGCGGAAGCTCGAGAGCGCCACCGCGATCGTCCTCTTCAAGGAATATCCGCATGTCGACGTGCCCGAGCGCGCCGTGGATCTCTTCCGTCTGATGGAAGACGCGATCGAGGGGCGCACGCGGCCGGTGATGGCCGCCTTCGACTGCCGCACCGTCGGCGTCTTCCACACCACGCGCCAGCCGATGCGCGGCTTCGTCGATCGCTGCGCCGCGCTCGAGGGCAGCGACGGCGTACTCTCGGTGTCGATCGTGCACGGCTTTCCCTGGGCCGATGTCGCGGATATGGGCAGCAAGATCGTCGTCATCGCCGACGGCGACAAGGCCAAGGCCGAGGCGCTCGCGCGCAGGCTCGGCCTCGAGTTCTTCCGCCTGCGCCGCGAGACCCAGCCGGCCTATGTCGGCCTCGACCAGGCGATGGCGCGCGCCGCACGGCACAACCAGCCGCAGCCGTTGGTGCTCGCCGATGTCTCCGACAATGCCGGCGGGGGCGCCGCGAGCGATTCGACCTTCATCCTGCAGGCCTTGCTGCAGCAGGGCATCAAGGGCGGCGCCATCGGCATGTTCTGGGACCCGATGGCGGTGCGGCTCGGCTTCGAGGTCGGCGAAGGCGCCGAGCTCGATCTCCGGCTCGGCGGCAAGCTCGGCACGGCGTCGGGCCCGCCGCTCGATCTGCGCGCGCGGGTGATCGGCTTGCGGCGCGACGCCCATATCAGCTTCGGCGGACGCGAGAAAAGCCTGGCGCCAGTGGGCGACATGGCGGCGTTCGAGGTCGACGGCATCGCCATCGTCTGCAATACGCTGAGGAGCCAGTGCAAGAGCCTCGACTGCTTCAGCCATGTCGGCATCGACGCCGCGAGCAAGCGCGTCGTGGTGGTGAAATCGATGCAGCATTTCCACGCCGCCTACGCGCCGATCGCCTCGGAGATCCTCTACGTCGCCGTGCCCGGCGCGGTGGCGCCCGATTTCCTGGCGCTCGACTACCGCAAGGCATCGAAGCGGCAATGGCCGTTCGTCGAAGACCCTTTCACGGAGCCGTCGTGGAATGCGCCCTGAACCCATTTTCTTGTTCTGAGCGGGATGATGAGAGTGCAGAGCCGGGTGATCGCACCGATTCGAGATGACGCGTCCCACAGGGCTGCGCTCGCCGAGATTGATCGGCTTTGGGGCTCTCCGAGCGACACGCCTGAGGGCGACCGGCTCGATGTGTTGATGACCCTTGTCGACGCGTATGAACGGCTCCACTGGCCCGACGAGACTATCGATCCCGTGGATGCCATCAAAGCGCGTATTGAAAATTCAGGCCGGACCAGAAAGGACTTTGAGAAGATCGTTGGCTCGTCGGGACGGGCATCCGAGATTCTTAACCGACGTCGGCATTTGACGCTGGCGATGATTTGGAAGCTGGTGCGGCAGTGGAATATGCCGGCCGATCTCCTGGTACGACCCTATGCGCTGTCACGCTCGAAGCCGCGTCGCCGATCTCCGCGTAAACGCAAAGTGGCGTAACCCGGTCGCGGCCACGCTCCTGCCGCTGCGCCGCGCGATGGTCACGCCGGCCTCTGCGGTAGTCTCCGTTCGTCGAGGGCCCTTTCAAGGAGCCGCAAGCAGCCGCAGCAAGGCCTCGCCCGCCACGGCGAGATCGCCGCTGTTGTCGAGGCGATGGATCGTGGTATCGGCGGGCAGCGCAACCTCGCGCGCCAACCGCTCGGCGATCGCAGCCTGGTCCTCGCGGCCGCGCGCGGCGAGGCGCTGGGCCAGGATCTCCGGCGCCGCGGTGACCAGCACGCCGGCAAGTCCGGGATAGCGCCGCCGCGCGTCAGTCCAGGCGGCGCGCGCGATGTTGGCGACGACGGTGAGCCCGCGCCCGAGCCAGAGATCGAGCTCCGCGCCGATGCCATAATCGAGGCCATGGCTCTGCCAGGACAGCGCGAAGAGGCCGGCCGCCTGGCGCGCGGCGAATTCCGCCGGGCTCAGCGCCACGTGGTTCTCGCCGCTGGATTCGGCGGGTCGCGTGATGTAGCGATGGGCGAAGATCAGCTGCGCGGGATCGCAACGGGCGCGGGCATAGGCGATGAGCGTGTCCTTGCCCGCACCTGACGGGCCCATGACGCAGACCAGCCGCCCGGCCATGCCTCCCTCCCCCGGCCGGTCAGGCCGGCTCCTCGGCCAGCGCCACCCGCCGCACCTCATGCGCCTGCAGCGCCGGCAGCACCTCCTTGGCGAAGCGGCGGATCTGCTCCAGGAACAGCTCCTGCGGCAGCGCGCCGCGGTTGAGGCTGATCTGGATCATGTTGGCGCCGGTGTGCTCGGCGATCTCGAGGATCCGCTCGGTCACTTCCTGCGGCGTGCCCCAGGGCATCCGCTCCGCCTGGCGCGCCACGTCCTCCATCGTCATGGTGCGGAAATTCTCGCGCGCATGCTCGGCCGCGCGCAGATTCTCGGCGCGGACGTAATCGGTCGAGGATGGCGTGGCATAGCCGGCCTGGCGCTGCAGGCTGGTCTCGGTGAAATTGCCGTGGCTGAAGAGCGTGCGGTTGAAATAGAGGTGGTAGGGTCCGTACTCCTTCACCGCCTGCGCCTTGCTGTCGGCGACATAGACGGTCATGCCGAGCGAGAGGTGGTTGGGCGTGATCTTGCGGCCGGAAGCGGCGAGGCATTTGGCGTAATAGCGGATGATGTCGTCCTGCAGCCCGCCCGGCGCCAGGCCGGGGGTGATGACGGCGTTCTTCAGCGCCGCGAACTCGATCGACTCCTTGCTGCCGACCACCGGGATCCAGATCTCGGGACCGGGCTGCTGCACCGGGCGCGGCCACATCGCCACGTTTTTGTAGGACCAGAATTTCCCTTCGTACGAAAACACCTCCTCGCTCCAGGCGCGGGTGATGATGTCGTAGGCCTCCTCGAAGCGCGCGCGCGAGTCCGCGAGATCAACGTTGTGCACCTGATACTCGCGCGGAATGCCGCGGGCAAAGCCCGAGATCAGCCGCCCGTTGGAGAGGCAGTCGATCATCGCCAGCTCCTCGGCGAGCCGCAGCGGCTCGTGCAGCGGCAGCAGATTGCCGTAGATCAGCAGCTTGAGCTTCTTGGTCCGCTGCGCCGCCGCCGCCGCCATCAGATTGGGCGAGTTCATCAACCCGTAGGGCGAGCAGTGATGCTCGTTGAAGCCGACGCCGTCATAGCCGAGCCGGTCCATCTCCTCCCAGGCGGCGAGATGCTCGGCGTAAGTGCGCATAGCGACATCGGGCTTGAAATGCCGCTTGGGCAGCGGATACGGCAGCTCGCCGCCGGTCTTGAGATGGTCGAGCTGCTCGCCATAGGCCAGCAAGTCGAAAACGAAAACCTTCATGGTTCCTCCGGCGGACGCTCAGGCGGCGCTTGGCCGCGGAGCATAGCCGAGGACGCCCGGGGCGCCCAGCGCGCCGCAGGCGTCGCCTGTTTCTCCGGCATGGGCCATCCTATGATCGCGCAGTGACAATCCACCGAAGGAGGCGTCCGCCATGCAGTCATCCACCGTGAAGGGCGCCGATCTCATGGTCCGGGCGCTGGAGAACGAGGGCGTCGAATGCATCTTCGGCGTGCCCGGCGAAGAAAATCTGGATTTCCTCGAAGCGCTGCGCACCTCCAGCATCAAGCTCGTCGTGACGCGACACGAGCAGGTCGCCGGGTTCATGGCCGCCACCTATGGCCGTCTCACCGGCCGGCCCGGCGTATGCTTCAGCACGCTGGGGCCCGGCGCCACCAACCTGGTGACCGCGGCCGCCTTCGCCCTGCTGGGCGGCATGCCCATGGTGATCATCACCGGACAGAAGCCCATTCTGCACAGCCGGCAGGCGCGGTTCCAGATCATCGACGCGGTGTCGCTGATGCGCCCGCTGACCAAGGCGGCAAAGCAGGTTCTGGACGCGAGAAACATCCCGACCCTGGTGCGCGACGCCTTTCGCACCGCTTTGACGGAACGTCCCGGCCCGGTGCATCTCGAATTGCCCGAGGATATCGCGGCCCAGATGGCCGACCACGTCCATGTCGTGCCGGTGACCCCGGCACAGCGTCCGGTGGCGCCCGATCTCGCAATCGCGGCGGCCGCCGAGCTGATTGCCGTGGCGCTGCACCCGCTGGTGATGATCGGCGGCGGCGCCAACCGCCCGGGCCTGGCGCCGAAACTCTCCGCCGCGGTGCGCCGGCTGAAGATACCGTTCTTCAACACGCAGATGGGCAAGGGCGCGGTCGACGGCAATTCCGCCCTGTTCATCGGCACTGCCGCGCTCACCGAGAACGATTATGTCCACTCGGCGATCGGCCGCGCCGACCTGATCGTCGCCATCGGCCACGACACGGTCGAGAAACCGCCCTTCATCATGCGGGACGGCGGCCCCAAGGTCGTCCATGTCGACTTCAACAGCGCGGATATCGACCAGATCTACTTCCCGCATGTCGAAGTCATCGGCGACATCGCCGACAGCGTCGGCCGCCTCGCCGACCATCTGCAGGGCAAGCTGTCGCACGATCCGAGCTATTTCCTTAGGATCCGCGACGATGTGCTCGCCCATACCGGCGAAGGCGCGGACGATCCGCGCTTTCCCATGGCGCCGCAACGGATCGTCGCCGATGTCAGGCGGGTGATGCCGGATGACGGGATCATCTGTCTCGACAATGGCATGTACAAGATATGGTTCGCGCGCAACTACCGCACCCATATCGCGAATACGATCCTGCTCGACAATGCGCTGGCCACGATGGGGGCGGGACTCGCTTCGGCGATGATGGCGGCCATGCTCTATCCCGAGCGCCGGGTCATGGCGGTGTGCGGCGATGGCGGGTTCATGATGAATTCGCAGGATCTGGAGACCGCGATCCGGCTCGGCCTCAACCTGGTCGTGCTGATCATCGAGGACTATGGGTACGGCATGATCCGCTGGAAGCAGGCGGCCATGGGCTTCGAGGATTTCGGCCTGTCCTTCGGCAATCCCGATTTCGTGCGATACGCCGCGGCGTACGGCGCCAAAGGGGTGCGCGTCGCCGCGGCGGATCGGCTTCTCGCGACGCTCGATGCGGCGTTCGCCGCCGGCGGCGTGCATCTGGTCGTCGTGCCGGTCGATTACTCCGAGAACAAACGCGTGCTGATCGACGAACTCGGCCAGAAGCTCGCCGAATTCCACTAGGGGGTTCCACGACATCGAGCGTCCTTCGCCGGACGTCACCCACGGGGCTATAGTGCCTGCGGCGTCCCCGACACCATGCCCGACCTGACCCAGGAGAACATGATCCTATTGCGGTGCTGACGGGTCGTCGCCTGCGCAATCGGCGGCGATGAGCCGTCGACCGAACGCAGGAGGGCCAGACCATGACCGAGACTGCCGAGCCCGCCAACCAAACCGTCTCACGACCGCGCTCTCAGGCTACCACCTGCTCGCCGATCCGTTTCTCCGGCATGGGCTACCCGCCGTCGCCCCACGGCATGCACATATCCCGAAAAACGCTGCAGTTCCAGCTACCTATCCCGCCGTCCCCGCGCAAGCGGGGACACAGGGGAAGCGCTCCGCTCGCTGCATTTGAGGCCCCTGGATGCCCGCTTTCGCGGGCAAGGCGATCGTTGAGCGGTGCGCTTTCGTGAGATTTGTGCGCTCCCTAGCGCTGTCGCCGGGAGACCGACAGCACCGCTCGGGGGAAAGGTCCCCGGTCCTGATTTTTGCCTGGAAAATCATTCATCTATCCCGGGAATGAGGGGCATGCGCCCGGCGACATGGACAGGGCGGGAGGGGCCGGCCCATAATCGCCGGCAAAAGCAGGCAGCACCGCGGGAGGCAGGCGGAGAATGGACTGGACCCAGCGACGCAAGCGGTTTCGCGCCCTCCTTGCCGGCGACCGCTGTGTCCATCCCGGCTCCGTCTTCGATCCCATCTCGGCGCGCATCGCCGAGGAGCTGGGCTTCGAGATCGGCATGTTCGCGGGCTCGGTCGCCTCCTTTACCGTGCTGGGCAACCCCGATCTCATCCTCCTGACGCTGACGGAATTCGCCGAGCAGGCCTATCGCATCTGCCGTGCCGGCAATCTCCCGCTGCTGGTCGACGCCGATCACGGCTACGGCAATGCGCTCAACGTCATGCGCACAGTGGAGGAGCTCGAGACGGCGGGCATCGCCGCGCTGTCGATCGAGGACACATCCTTGCCGGCGAATTTCGGCGCGGCCAGCGAGATGCGGCTGATCCCGATCGAGGAAGGCGTCGGCAAGATGCGCGCCGCGCTCGCCGCGCGCCAGGACCCCAACCTCGTCATCCTCGGCCGCACCCAGGCAATCTCGGTCACCGGCATCGACGACACGGTCACCCGCGCCAAGGCCTATGAAGCGGCGGGGGTCGATGGGCTGTTCTTTGTCGGGCTCAGGAAGCGCGCCGAGCTCGACGCCATCGCCGCCGCGGTCCATCTCCCGATCGTCATCGGCGGCGGCGGCGGCGAGCTCGAGGATCCGGCATATCTCGCCGCGCGCGGCGTGCGCGTCGCGCTGCAAGGCCATCAGCCTTTCATGGCGGCGGTCAAGGCGGTTCACGATACGCTGAAGGCGTTGCGCGACGGCGTGAAGCCGGCGGCGCTGCCGGGCATCGCCTCGGCCGAGCTGATGAAGGCGGTCACTCGCGACACGCAGTACAAGCGCTGGATGGGCGAGTTCCTGTCGCGCGGCTAGGCAAGGGCGGAGAGGAGCGATGGGGCGGAGAATCGCGATTGTCGGGGCCGGCGCGGTCGGCGGCTATGCCGGCGCGCATATGGTGCAGGCGGGCGAGGACGTCAGCTTCATCGACCCCTGGCCGGCTCATGTCGAGCACATGCGCCAGCACGGGCTGCGCGTGACCCACGCCAAGGACGTGCCCGAATTCACCGTGCCGGTGCGCGCGCTGCACATCACCGATGCCCAGCACCTCGCCCGCGAGGCGCCGATCGACATCGCCTTCGTCTGCATGAAATCCTATGACACCGGCTGGGCGACGATGCTGATCCGCCAGTACCTCGCGCCGTCGGGCTATGTCGTCTCGCTGCAGAACTGCATGAACGAGGAGGCGGTGGCGGGGGTCGTCGGCTGGGGCCGGACGCTCGGCTGCATCGCCAGCCGCATCACCGTCGAGTTGCGCGCGCCCGGCCATGTCCATCGCGGCGCCGGCAAGGGCGGGGCGCGGCACACGGTGTTCCGCGCCGGCGAGGTGCATGGCCGCATCACGCCCCGCGCCGAGGAGGTCCGCCGCCTCGTGGCCTTCGCCGACAGCGCCAAGGTGACGGAGAATCTCTGGGGCGAGCGCTGGTCGAAGCTGGTCGCCAACGTCATGGGCAACGGCATTTCCGCTTGCACCGGCCTCACCAGCAACGAGAGCGTCCAGAACGACGCGGTGCGCCGCTTCATGCTGCGACTGGGCAGCGAGGCGATCCGGGTCGGCCAGGCGCTTGGCTATCAGCTCGAGGAGGTACTGCACCTGCCGCCGGAGACCGTCGCGCGCGCCGGCGAGGGCGACGCGGCAGCGCTCCACGAGGCCTCCGAGCACATGCTCGCCGGCACCAAGCATCTCTCGGCCGAGCAGCGCCCGTCGATGGGCCAGGACATGGTCAAGGGCCGCCGCACCGAGATCGACTTTCTCAACGGGTTCGTGGTCGCCCGCGGCGAGGAGATCGGCCTCGCGGCGCGTGCCAATGCGGCGCTCACCGAGATCGTGCACCGGGTCGAGCGCGGCGAGCTAAAGCCCGATCCGCGCCACATCACCGAATTGCGGCTCAACTGACCCTGCGACAGGCGCCGCCGACGCGGCGCGAGGAGGAAAGCATGCAGTACCGGAGGATCTCGGCCGACTGTCATCTCGACCTGCCCTGGATGCCGCCCGATCTCTTCGTCTCCGAAGCACCGCGCGAGCTCAAAGAGCGCATGCCCTACGTCGTCGACGGCCCGGACGGCCCGCGCTGGACCGCGAGGAACGGCGCCAATTTCGGCCTGGTCAATGGCGTCGGCCCGTCCGGCCAGAAATTCGTCCCCGGCAGCCATGCGCGGGTCGACGTCATGGCCAAGACCGGGTTGTACGATGACGGCAAGAAAGGCATCCGCCGCGTCTCCGACCCGCATCTGCGCATCAAGGACATGGACCGCGACGGCGTCGACGCCGAGGTGATCTACGGCATCCTCGGCGCCGCCGGCCGGCTTAACGACCGCGAAGCCGCCAACGAGATGCTGCGGATCTACAATGACTGGCTTAGGGCCTTCTGCCGCTATTATCCCGACCGCCATATCGGGCTTGCCTGCCTGCCCTACGGCGACATCGACGCCGCGGTGAAGGAGGTGCATCGCGTCGCCAAGATGGGTTTGCGCGGGCTCGAGCTTTCCTGCTCCTGGGACATGGAGCCGATGTGGCACCCGATCTGGGAGCCGATGTGGCAGGCGGTCAACGAGGTGCAGCTGCCGCTGCATTTCCACACCTTCCCGGCAATGCCGCTGAAGGTGTTCGAGGAGCAGACCGGCAAGACGCGGCGCGCCGCCTTCTTCACCGTCGTCTCCGGCTTCCAGATGAATCTCGTCAACATCCTCGCGGCGCTGATGGGCGCCGCCGTGCTCGAGCGCTATCCCGATCTGCGTATCGGCTTCGGCGAGAGC
The DNA here is from genome assembly GCA_052143095.1 of Allostellaceae bacterium. Classification (GTDB taxonomy): domain Bacteria; phylum Pseudomonadota; class Alphaproteobacteria; order ATCC43930; family CGMCC-115725; genus DAHUYF01. The sequence continues at coordinate 32,278 of JBKQTR010000298.1, read as the reverse complement.
GGTATCGGCTGGATCCCCTACGCGCTCGACCGCATGGATTTCGAATGGGAGGACCGCTTCCACGATCTCGGCCTCAAGATGAAGCCGAGCGACTATTGGCGCCGGCAATGCAAGGCCACGTTCCAGTTCGACCGCATCGGCACCAAGCTGATCGACGAGATGGGCGTGGAGTCGCTGATGTGGGGCTGCGACTACCCGCATGGCGACGGCGTCTGGCCGGAATCGACACGCTACATCGCGGAGCAGTTCGGCCATCTCCCGGCAGAGATCACGCACAAGATCACCTGCGAGAACGCCGGCAAGTTCTACGGGCTGATCAACTGAGGGCGCGCCGAGGCGCGCGTGAGCAAGGCTGGAGTGCGTTTCCGCTGCATGGACGCTGGTGCGTCCTTCGACAGGCGCGCTGCGCGCGCCAGCTCAGGATGAGGAAGGTTGTTGATGGCACAAAGAAAATTGCCTCATCCTGAGCGCGAGCGTAGCGAGCAGTCGAAGGACGCACCGAGTCGATCCAACGGAAACACGCTATAGACCGCTGGCGGTCTTGGCTATTTCCGCGCCTCGCTATAGGGATAGACGAGCGTGCCGACCTTGTACTCCGGCGGCCACACCACGACCTCCTTGTTGCCCTCGCGGAACTGGTCGACCGAATTGTCGGTGAGGCCCTGGAACTGCGTCCACAGCACGCGCTCATTGTCCCATTCGCCGTCCGGCCCGAATTTGAACGCGCCGGCGACGGTGGTGAAATCGTGGCTGTGCAGGTAGGCGGCAATCTTGTCCGGGTCGAGGCTGCCGCTGCCGGCCACCGCATCGCCCAGCACTTGCGCTGCGGCGTAGGAGAACACCGGGAAGGTATAGCCGAGGGGATCGGTGGCGAGGCCCGGCGCGCGCGCCTGGTATTTCTGCAGCATCGCCTGGACGCCGGGGAAATCGAGCTTGGGCGAGGGCAGCCAGATCTCGTTGACGACGATGCCGTTCAGCAGCGGCCCCAGCTGCGCCTTGATCGTGGCCGAGGCGAGCCCGACCATCGGCCCGCCGAAGAATCTGGGCTTGAGCCCGCTCTCGTTGGCGGCGCGGATCATGCCGACCGTGTCGGGCGGGTAGGCCGCGACATAGACGATGTCGGGGTCGGCCGCCTGGATCGCCCGCACGATCGGCGCGAAATCCACCGTGGTCGGCGGGTAGGTGCGATCATAGATGACGGTGAGGCCGTTCGCCTTGGCGTTCTCGCGCGCGCCGTCGGCGGCGTTCTTGGCGAATTCGGCATCGGCGGCGGCGATCGCCACGGTCATGGGCCTGGGGCTCTGTGCCGCGGCCAAGGCGAAGAAGCCGCGGGAATAGGCGAGCTTCGGCGTCGGGCCGGCAGAGATCATCGAGAAATACCGCGGGTAGTGAAACGTGCTGTTGACCGCCAGCGCGGTCACGGAGACGTCGACCATGTTGTGCTGCATGATCACGGTGAGCGCCGGCGCCACCATGTTGGTGGCGTAGGGTCCGATGACGAGATCGACCTTGTCGACATCGATCAGCTTGGCATAGATCGCCGGCACGTTGGCGGGGTTGCTCTGATCGTCGTAATAGACCAGCTCCACCGGACGCCCGAGCAGCCCGCCCTTTGCGTTGACGTCCTCGCGCCAAATCTCGAAGCCCGCCAGCACCTGCTTGCCATTGCCGGCGAGACCGCCGGTGAGCGCCATGCTGAAGCCGATGCGGATGGGATCCGCCGCCTGCGCCGGGGCCAACATGAGCAGCATCGCGCCCGCGATGCCTGCAAACACCTTCATCTCGCATCCTCCCGATAGCGTTCTTTTCCGCGTCCTTCTTTCGAAGGCGCGGCGTTACCGGCAGGGTCGCCCGGTTCGCGGCGTTAAGCAAGCGTGCGCTGGAAATAGCCCCTTGAGCCAGGAGAATCGCATATGGCGCAGAGCCGCCGGTCGAAAAGAATGACCACGGAGGCACGGAGATCACGGAGGAGCGAAGAATGGCGCGCTTTGCGCGCCCAACCCTTCTTCTCCGTGACCTCCGTGCCTCTGTGGTGAACCCTTTTGCGATTGCCCTGCGCTCGAGGGAGGACGGGATTCACGCGGCGCCTCACGGCTTGCCCAGCAGCGCTTGGCGGAAGCGCAGGCGCTCCAGCGCGGGATCGAGGCTGCGCTTGTAGCTCGGCGGATCCGTCGGCTTCACCCGCAGCAGCACGAAAGCGGTGCCGTTGCCCTCGCGGATCAGCCGCGCGCCTTCGGCGATCTCCGCCTCGCGCGCGATCGTGCGCGTGCGCTTGATGCCGGCGCCTTGCGCCATCTTCTCGAGGTCGACGCCGAGGCTGGTGTGGCTTTTCTGATAGCCGGTCTCGCCGTAATGGCCGTTATCGACGCAGACCAGCGACAGGTTGTGCGGGTTGAGCACGGCGATGGTGGCGAGCGCGCCGACATTCATCAAGAGCTCGCCGTCGCCGGTGATCACCAGCACGCGCCGGTCGGGCCGCGCCAGCGCAAGGCCGAGCCCCATCGTCGCCGCCGCGCCCATGGCGCCGGCCAGCGTATAGGCCGCGGGGGAATCCTTGGTGAGGTGGGCGATGTCGCGCGCGGTCCCGGCAAGCCCGGCGATGATCAGGAAATCCTCGTGCCGGCCGAGCAGCGCCGGCACGGCCTCGCGCCGGTCGAGCACGAACTCCGGCGCCAGCGCGCCCGCCATGCCGTGTGCGTCCTGTGTCGCCATTGCTTAGCGCTCCTCAAAACGGCTTGGCGCCGATCAGCTTCTGGGTCAGCAGGACCGCGACCGCGTTGCCGGACTGGAATACCATGGTGAGCGCCGCGACCACGGTCGGCGTCACCTCCTCCGGCCGCTCGATGCGCATGCAGATGACGCCCATCGCCTGCAGCACGGGCTCGACCGCCTGTCCCATCGGGTATTGCCAGGGATTGCCCTCGCCGTAATCGCCGCGCATGCTGACCAGCGTCAGGAAGGGAAACCGCCCGCCCTTGATCAGCGACAGCATGTTGATGCAGTTGCCGACGCCGCTCGACTGCATCAGCAGCACGCCGCGCGCGCCGCCGAGATCGGCGCCGGCGAGCAGCGCCACCCCCTCCTCCTCGGTGGTCAGCGCGACCGACTGCGCCGCGGGATCGGCGAGCGAGCGGTCGATCAGCACGCGATGGCCGGCATCCGGCACATAGGCGAATTGCGTCACACCGTGGCGGCGCAACAGCTCGTAAAGCTCGTTCTGCCAGCTCGGCGGCGTCTCATCCATGGTTACTCTCCGCTGCTCCTCCCGCCGGCGCATTCGCGCTGTTTATAGCGACCGGCCCCGCTATTATACATCGGCTTCCGGCCGAAGAGACCGGGCGATCCCCAACGGGCGCCAAAGGAGCTCTGACAATGAAACCATTCCTGCGCATGCTGGTCATCGGCGTCTTCGTCCTGCTCGCCGCCGCGGCCGAGGCGCGCGAGGTCAAGGAATTCGACCTCGAGGCCACCGCGCAAAAGCACTGCCCGAAGGACGTCGTCGTCTGGTCCAACGTCAAGGGCGGCGGCATCTTCCACGTCAAGGGAACGAAGCTCTACGGCCGCACCAGCGATGGCGGCTATCTCTGCCGCAAGGAGGCCGAGGGCGCGGGCTGGAAGGAATACGAGAACGACCAGAAGCAGTAGCGCTAGAGCAAATTTCTGCTGGATCGACTCAGCGCGTCCTTCGACTGCTCGCTGCGCTCGCGCTCAGGTTGAGGCTATTTTCTTTATGCCATCAAAAAATTTCCTCATCCTGAGGGGGCGCGCGCAGCGCGCCTGTCGAAGGACGCACCGGCGCCGATGTAGCGTAAACTCGCCTTAGCCCGATCTCACACGAGATCGAAGGCGCGCCGCTTCACCTTGTCCATGTTCATGCCTTCGATGCGCACGAGGCGCGTCGGACCGGCGCGGCGCGGCGCGTGCAGATCGCCCTCGTTGTAGACATGCGCCATGCCCGGCGCGAGCGTGTAGGTCCTAACGTGCCGCACCTTGCCGGGCTTCCCCTCCTGCGCCGGCTCGACCAGGGCGAAATCGCTCATCTCGGTCTCGCCCCGCGCCTGGCCGTAGATCGCCCAGGAGGGGCCGTGATCATGCGGCCGGCTCTCGCGCGCCCCGCTATAGACATGCGCGAGAATGCAGAAGCCGAGCTCGGGATCCTCGTAGAGAACCTTGCGCTCGCCCGCCTCCTCGGTGAGATGCCGGGCGATGAAGGCCTCGTCCTTCAGCACCTCCTGCACCAGCCGGCACACCTTCTGGCGCCCGCCGGAACCGGGATCGGCCGCCAGCAACCGGCGACACTCCGCGGCGAACCCTTCGATCGTGTAGCCCATGATCCCCGCCTCCGTGCCAAGCCGGCGCCAACGATATCGCGCCGGCGGCGGCGAGGCAACGCACCGGCGGCAGAGGGCGGATCGGGACCCGCTATCGGCCCGACCCGCCCCGTCGCGCGTCAGGCCAGCGCGGCGTAGACCGCGTTCTCGAACTTGCCGTAGAGATCGAGCACCTTCCCGTCGGCGAACGGCACGAGCTGCGTCATGATCACGCCGGCGATGCGCTTTGTCGGATCGATCCAGAAATAGGTATTGCCGAGACCAGCCCAAGTGAGGCTGCCGGCGCTGCGCCCGCCGGGCACCCGCTCGGTGCTGATCATGAAGCCCAGCCCCCATTTCTTCACCATGCCGGGGAAGAACTCGGCATCGTTCGAATAGGGCGGGATCGCGGTCTTGAGCAGGCGGACATTGATCGCGCCCATCTGGTTTTCCGACATCTGCCGCACCGTCTCGGGCTTCAGCACCTGCTTGCCGTTGGCGCGGCCGCCATTGAGGAACATCTGCTCAAAGGCGAGATAGTCGCCGGCGGTGCCGTAGAGCCCGCCGCCGCCCATCTGGAATTCCGGCTCTTGCGGGATCTCGAACGGCATCGGCTGCAGGCTGCCGTCGGCCTGGCGCGCATGCATGCCGACCAGCCGCGTGCGGCGCTCGTTGGTGAGCTTGAACGCGGTATCCTTCATGCCCAGCGGCTCGAACAGATTCTCCTGGAAATAGGCGCCGAGCGTCTGGCCGCTCACCCTCTCCACCGCCTGGCCGACCCAGTCGATGTTGATGCCGTAATCCCATTTCTCGCCGGGATCGAAGGTGAGCGGCATGGTCAGCGCCAGCTTCTCGCAGGAGATGACGCCGGGAATCCCCTTCTTCTCCTCATAGCGCAACAGGTCGGGATTCCAGATGTCGTAGCCGAAGCCGGCGGTGTGCGTCAGCAGGTGGCGCAAGGTGATCGGCCGCTTGGCTGGGCGCAGCTTGGGCTCGCCGGCGGCGTCGAACCCCTCGAGCACCTTGGGCGATGCCAGCGCCGGCAGCACATCGGCGATCGGCCGGTCGAGGACGAGCTTGCCGCGCTCGACGAGCTGCATGGCCGCGGTCGAGGTGATCGCCTTGGTCATCGAGGCGATCCAGAACACGGAATCCGCGGTCATCGCCGGCCCCGCCGGCAGCGCCCGCTTGCCGAAGGCGCCTTGATAAACGGGACCGTCCGCGGTCGCCGCCATGGCGACGACACCCGGCACGTCGCCGCTCTCGGTTGCGCTGCGCAATACCGCATCGATTTTCGGCAATGCCGTCATGGCGAACCCTCCCTTATGTGGTCTTGTGCCGGCGATCTTCCACCCGTTGCGCACCGAACGCAATGACGCCGATGCTCCGCCCCCCGACCATCGGCTACCCTGCGGTTGAGGCGGCGGGGCGCTTCAGGCAAGATGCAGGCCGTGGAGACTTCGCTTTATCCTCCGGTCAAGCGCTTCCTCGAGAAGCTCGGCTTCGCCGTCAAAGGCGAGATTTGCGGCTGCGACGTCGTGGCGGTGCGCGACGGCGCGCCGCCGCTGCTGGTGATCACCGAGCTCAAGCTCACCTTTACCCTCGAGCTGATCCTGCAAGGCGTTGACCGCACCGCCGCCTGCGACGAGGTCTGGCTCGCCGTGCGCAGCTCGACGCGCGGCCGAGAGAACGATCCCAGAGCGCGCAAGCTCTGCCGTCTCTTGGGTTTCGGCCTGCTCGGCGTCACGCGCCGCGGCCGGGTCGACGTGCTGGTCGAGCCGAGCCCGTGGCGGCCGCGGCGCGACGCGAAGCGCCGCTCCGAGCTCGTCGACGAATATCGCCGCCGCCGCGGCGATCCCGTGATGGGCGGCGGCAGGGGCCAGCCGATCATGACCGCCTATCGCCAGCAGGCGCTCGCCTGCGCCGCGGCGCTGACTTCGGGCCCGCGGCGCGTCAAGGAGCTCAAAGACGCCGTCCCCGACGCGCCGAAGATCCTGCTGGGCAACGTCTATGGCTGGTTCGTCCGCGTCGAGCGCGGCGTCTACGCGCTGGCCGAGCCGGGCAAGGCGGCGCTGCTGCGCTGGCCGCAGATCGGGTAGGCCAGCCTAACGTTTTGTAGCCAACACTTGCTTCCATTCTTATGTCGCCTTTCCGGCCGGAGCGAAGCGGAGAGCCGGAATCCAGGGGCCGCGGCCCTGGATGCCCGCTTTCGCGGGCAAGGCGATCGTTGGGAACCAAGTGTTAGGATCGGAACATCAGGCTCAAGACTAGGCGCGCGCGAAGCGCGGCACCTCGTCGCGGAAATAGGCATCGATCGCGCGCACGATCGCCCCGGCCGAGGCGCCGTCGAACACCGCCGGGTTGCTCACCGCCGCCGCCGGCAGCAGCCGCGCCGCCGCGGTTTCCGGCTCCGAGGCCGCCGCGTCGATCATGCGCGCCGCCTGATGCAGGCCGAGGAAATGCGCGATATAGACCTCCGCCGGGCTGACCGGCCGGCCGAGCACATGCTCCAGCCGCTGCCGGTTGTCGCGCGCCAGCTCGGCGGCCATCAGCGCGGCAAACCGGGGATCGTAGCGCAGGCGCATCAGCCGCTCGCGCAAGGCGCCGCGCGGCATCGACACCGCCCCGTCATCGCCGGCCGCGATCGCCGCGGCGAACGCGCCGAGCCCGTGCCGCGCGCCGAACACCTTGACGACGCGCAGCCAGGTATCCTCGGTGAATTGATAGAGACCGGCGGCACTCGTCCTCTGCGCATAGGCGTCGGCATCGAAGCTCGATTCCCGCGCCGCGACGGCAAAGAGATAGAGGCGGTCGACGCCGACGCGCTCGGCCGCGTGATGGATGGCGCGGCGCGCCTCGTCGGGCACGCTGGCCGGCGCCCGCGCCACGAGCTCGTCGGGCGCCCGGGTGCCGGCGCTCTCGATGGCGAGCAGCAGCCGCTCGGCGAGCGGGCCAGGCGCGCCGACGCCGGCCAGCCGGTCGTCGACGAGCGTCAGCAGCGTCACCCAGAGCAGCGCCCCGGTGCATCCCAGCAGCAGCGAGCGGCGGAACACGCCGGTCCCGTCGCCCGACGCGATCCAGACAAGCGACGGCCGTCGCGCGGCGGTTGCCGCGCGCGTGCCTCGGGATCGCCGCGGTCGCTTCTTGCGCATCGCTCCCATCTAGGCCAGGACGCTACGCGGCCGATGGGGCATCTTTGTGGCCTGAATGAGGCGGGCTCGCCGCGGCTGCGGCGACTGCCACAATTCGATGCTATCGTCCACGCTGATCCCAGGTCCTGTAGCGACTGTCGGCTTGGTCCGTGATGACGGGCCACCCGACGGAGCGTCCGGAGGGCAGAGCGACATGCGGCTTGCGACGCGAACAGGGTTGTACGTCACGCTTTTGCTGGTCGGATGTGCCGCTGCGCTGGTTTGTGAGGGCGCGGGAAAAAAGGCCGGTCCGGAAGCAGAAGCCGCGACGGACGAAGCGACGGCGCAAGCCACTCTGACGCCGCGGCCCGTTCCCGAGGCGGGTCCGCTGGGCCAGCCCAAATCCGCGCGACAGGTTGGGATCCCCGCCGACGCGACGCGCGCGGCAGTGCCCTTGGACAACCCGCAGAGCCCTAAGAAAATTGCCCTTGGCCAGAAACTGTTCTTCGACGCCCGCCTCTCCGCCGACGGGACCGTGGCGTGCAGTACCTGTCACGATCCCGCGCGTGCTTTCACCGACGGCAAGCCCACCTCGATCGGCATCCAGGGTCGCGTCGGCCAGCGCAACGCGCCGACCATTCTGAACGCCCTCTACAACACGACCCAATTCTGGGACGGAAGGGCAAAGACGCTCGAGGATCAGGCGGCGCTTCCGATCGTCAACGCGGTCGAGATGGGTCAGCCCAGCATGGATGCCGCCGTGGCCGGGATCGCGGGGATCGCGGAGTACCAGCAGGCGTTCCGCAGCGTCTTCGGCCGCCCGCCCAACGGCCCCGACCTGCAGCGCGCGATCGCCGCCTATGAACGGACGCAACTCGCGTTTGATTCGCCTTTCGATCACTTCGTCGCCGGTGACGAGAGCGCCATTGACGACGCCGCCAAGCGCGGCTGGGAACTCTTCAACACGCGGGGCCGCTGCAACAAATGCCATGCGTTGACGGAAGAGACGCGGGACGTCACCTGCTTTACGGACAACGACTTCCACAACATCGGCATCGGCATTATCCGACACAACGTCGTCGCGCTGGCGCGCCAGGCCGATCAGCTCGTCAACTCCGGCGATGCCGCCGCGATCGATCGCGCCGCCCTCCAGTCGGACATGTCGGCGCTCGGCCGCTTTCTCATCACCAAGAAAGAACCGGATATTGCCGCCTTCAAGACACCAGACCTGCGCAATGTGCTGCTGACGGGACCCTACTTTCACGACGGCTCGCAAGAGACGCTGTGGGATGTCATGGACCACTACAACAAGGGCGACGGATTGCAGAATCCCTATCTCGACGAAGACATCCAGCCGCTCGCCCTGAGCGAAGGCGACATCGACGACCTCGTCGCTTTCCTCGCAGCTTTGACGAGCCCGGACTACAGGGAACAGGGCATTAAGGAACTCGCGCGCCAACGCGACCTCTCCCTGACGAAGCGGCCCCAGCGCGACACTGCGCGGGCCTTTGGCCCGAAACCGGTCCAGCCCAAGCCGCCCGGCCTTTGAGCCCCATGGCGACGCACCCGGGAATAGCGAGAGTTACAGTGTGCGAAATCCAAAGTCGCGGGCCTCGTCGATGTCCGGCGCACGGCGCGCGGAGGAGCGTGCGATGTCGAGCGACGTGACCTACGAAGTCTATGCCGTCAAATACGCGCGCCATGAGCGCCGCGCCAGCGCCAATTTCCTCGGCGGCGATCTCCATGATGGGCCGATGCCGATCGACTATTTCGTCTGGGCGATCATCGGCGGCGGCAAGACCTATATCCTCGATACCGGCTTCGACGCCGAGCAGGGGAGGAAGCGCAAGCGCCAGCACATCCGCTCGCCCGGCGACGGGCTCAAGCTGCTCGGGGTCGATCCCGCATCGGTCGAGGACGTCTTCATCAGCCACATGCATTACGACCATGCCGGCAATCACGGCCTCTTCCCCAACGCCGTCTATCACCTCCAGGACAAGGAGATGCGGTACTGCACCGGACGCTGCATGGGCCACAAGGCGCTGCGCGGCTCCTTCGAGCCCGAGGATGTCGCGGCGATGGTGCGGCGGCTCTTCGCCGGAAGGCTGCGCTTCCACGAGGGCGCGGAAGAGGTGGCGCCGGGGCTCAGCCTCCATCTCATCGGCGGCCACACCATGGGGCTGCAGTCGCTGCGCGTGCGGACGCGGCGCGGCTGGCTGGTGCTGGCGGCGGATGCGGCCCATCTCTACGCCAATATCGAGCAGCAGCGCCCCTACATCACCGTCTACGACGTCGCCCAGATGATGGAAGGCCACCGCAGCCTCGAGCGTCTCGCCAGCTCGCCGGCGCACATCATCCCCGGCCACGATCCCCTGGTGATGGCGCGCTATCCCGCGCCGCGGCGGGAGCTCGAGGGCATCGTCGTGCGGCTCGACGCGGATCCCCGGACGTAACCGCGGGTCATGGCAGCAGCATCGAGGCGCCGATGATGTGCTGCACCACGGAGGCACGGAGGACACGGAGAATAGGTATTGGGCGCGCTCAGCGCGCCATTCTTCGCTTCTCCGTGATCTCTGTGTCTCCGTGGTCGATCTTTCCCATCGACGGCTTGGCGGCATATGCGATCGCTCTGCCCCGCAGCGGAACCATGGCCGGCGCGGCGGACCATGATATCATCGCCGCCAAAGAACCGGACGCGAGCGATCCGGAACCAGGGGAGAGACCGCAATGCGCTGGCCGAGAAGCGTCGCTTTTGTCGCCCTGCTGCTGGCCGCTTTCTCGGCGGCGGCGCTGGCGCAAATCTCCGATGACGTCGTCCGCATCGGCGTGCTCAACGACCAGTCCGGCCTCTATGCCGATCTCGCCGGACCCGGCTCGGTGATCGCGGCGAGGATGGCGGTCGAGGATGCCGGCGGCAGCGTGCGCGGCAAGCCGGTCGAGATCGTCGTCGCCGATCACCAGAACAAGGCGGATGTCGGCGCCGCCATCGCGCGGCAATGGTTCGATGTCGACAAGGTCGACATGGTCATCGACTTCGACAATTCCTCCGTGGCACTTGCGGTCGAGCAGATCGCCAAGGAGCGCAATCGCGTCGCCATCGCCACCGCGGTGGGCACGACGGATTTCACCGGCAAGGCCTGCTCGCCGACGGCGATCTCCTGGACCTATGACAGCTATGCGCTCACCACCAGCCTGGCGCGGGCGCTGACGCAGAAGGGGCTCGACAGCTGGTTCTTCGTCACCGTCGACTATGCCTTCGGCCATTCGCTCGAGGCGGACACCACGCGCGCCGTGCTCGCCGCCGGCGGCCGCGTGCTGGGCAGCGTCCGCCATCCGCTCAACACCGCCGATTTCAGCTCCTACCTGCTGCAGGCGAAGGCCTCGGGCGCCAAGGTGGTGGCGCTGGCCGATGGCGGCGGCGACATGATCAACGCCACCAAGCAGGCAAACGAGTTCGGCCTGCCGCAGGGCGGCCAGACGCTGGTCTCGCTGCTCGTCTTCATCACCGACGTGCACAGCCTCGGCCTCGAGGCGGCGCAGGGGCTGACCTTCGTTACGGCGTTCTATTGGGACCGCACGCCGGAGAGCCGCGCCTGGGCCAAGCGCTTCTTCGAGCGGCACAAGGCGATGCCGACCATGGCACAGGCCAGCGTCTATTCCGCGATACGCCACTACCTCCGCGCCATCGACGCCGCCGGCACCGACGAGGCGGGACGCGTGATGGCCAAGATGCGCGAGCTTCCCGTCAATGACTTCTACGCCACCAACGGCCGCATCCGCCTCGACGGGCGTCTGCTACACGACATGTATCTGGTGCGGGTGAAGCCGCCCGCGGCGTCGAAGATGCCGTGGGATTATTACGAGATGCTCGGCACCATCCCCGCCGAGCAGGCGTTCCAGGCGCTGGACGCCGGCGGCTGCCCCCTGGTCAAGCAGCCCTGAGGCAGAGCGCGATGACCGATGGCAGGATCGAGACCGTGCGCGTCGAGGTGCGCGGCGCCGGCCTGCCGTGATTCAAGCCAAGCGAGGAGCGACATGCGTCTTGAAGGAAAGATCGCCATCATCGTCGGCGCCGGGCAGGGTCCCGGCGAGGGCATGGGTAATGGCCGCGCCACCGTGCTGCGCTTTGCCCGCGAAGGCGCGCGGCTGCTCGCCGTCGACCGCAACCTCGCTTCGGCCGAGGAGACCGCGGCGATGGCGCGGCAGGAAGGCGGCGAGTGCGTCGCCTTCGAGGCCGACGTCACCAAGGAGCAGACGCTGAAGGCGGCGATCGCCGCCGCCGAGCAGCGCTGGGGCCGCGTCGACATCCTGCACAACAATGTCGGCGTCAGCATCGCCGGCGGCGACGCCTCGCCGCTCGAGATCACCGAGGAGGCGTTCGACCGTGTCGCCGCCATCAATCTGCGCGGCACGATCATGGCGTGCAAGCACGTGCTGCCGCTCATGCGCCGCCAGCGCTCGGGCGCGATCATCAACATTTCCTCGGTCGCCGCCTGGGAGAACTACCCGCTCGTCGCCTACAAGGCGACCAAAGCGGGGATGATCGCCTATACCCAACAGATCGCCATTCAGAACGCGGCTTTCGGCATCCGCGCCAATGTCATCCTGCCGGGGCTGATGGACACGCCGATGGCGGTCGACACGCGCGCCCGCGCCAGCGGCCGCGCGCGCGCCGAGGTGGCGGCCGAGCGCGACGCCAAGGTGCCGCTGCGCAACCGCATGGGCACCGCCTGGGACGTCGCCAACGCCGCGCTGTTCCTCGCCTCGGACGAGGCCTCCTTCATCACCGGCGTCTCCTTGCCGGTGGATGGCGGCGCCCTGGTGCGGATCGGCTGACGACGACATCGCTTCCAAGGAAGCGATACGTTGCCCCGTCTCCGTTTCCACCACGGCGGCACGGAAGTCACGGAGGAGAGAGGGGCCATGAGAAAGACCCCCTTTTCTTCTCCGTGTCCTCCGTGTCTCCGTGGTGCCCCCCTATCGCCGATCCTACGCGCTCCGAGCAGTTGCTTGGAACCGTTACACTCGGGCCGCCCGCGTCTCGCGCTATTTCCTCGCCTCGGCGAACGGGACCGCCTGCCCCGTCTTGTACTCCGACGGCTCGAGGATCACTTCGGTCTTGGTGTCGCGTATCGATTCGAGGTCGCTGGCCTTGAGGCCGCGGAACTGCACCTCCAGCACCCGCGACTTCGACCACTCGCCGTCGGCGCCATAGGCGATGTCGCCGACGATGGTCTTGAAGGTATGGCTGCGGATGTAGCCGGCGAGCTTGTCCTGGTCGAGGCTCTTGGCGCCTTCGATCGCCTCGGCCAGCACCTCGAGATTGGCATAGGCGAAGGGCGGCAGATACCAGCCGAGCGGATCGACGCCCTCGGCCGGCGCCTTCGCCTGGTACTTCTTGAGGAAGTCGGTGATCCCCGAGAATTGCATGGTCGGCGCCGGGATCCAGAAATCGTAGTCGAGGAAGCCGTCGAGTATCGCTCCCAACTGCATCTTGATCGGGGTGATCTGCAGCCCGACCATGCCGCCGCCGACATAGCGGGCCTTGAGGCCGACCTCGTTGATGGCGCGCGCCATGCCGACCGAGTCCGGCGGATATGACGCGACGTAGACCAGCTCCGGCTCGGCCGCTTGGATGGCGCGGATGATCGGCGTGTAGTCGGTCGTCGACGGCGGATAGGTCTTGTCATAGACGATCTTCAGCCCCAGCGACTGGGCGATGAGGCGCGCGCCGTCCGACGCGTTCTTGGCGAATTCCGCGTCGGCGGCGACGATGGCGATGGTCGTCGGCTTGGGGTCCGCCGCCATCGCCACGTCGAAGAAGCCCTGCGAGAAGGCGCGCTTGGGATCGGGTCCGGTGGGCAGCATCGAGAAGTATTTGGGGTAGTGAAACTGGCTGTTCACCGCGAGGCCGAAGAGGCCGAGGAACAGCCGGTCATGCTGGATCACCACCGGCATGGCCGGGGCCACCATGTTGGTGGCGTAGCCGGAGACGACGATGTCGGCCTTGTCGACGTCGATCAGCTTGGAATAGAGGCCCGGCACGGTCGCCGCGTTGCTCTGATCGTCGTAATAGATGAGCTTCACCGGCCGGCCCAGCAGCCCGCCCTTGGCGTTGACGTCGGCCTCCCAGATCTGCATCGCGAGCAACGCCGACTTGCCCACCGGAGCGAGCCCGCCGCTCAGCGCCATGCCGAAGCCGATGGTGATCGGTTCCGCCGCCTGGCCCGCGCCCGATGCCGCCAGGCAGAGCGCCAGCGCCGCTGCCGAGAGCAGCGTCGCGCAACGCGGTATACGCGATGTGTCCATCTTTCTTCCTCCCTCGTTCGCACCCCCGCCGCCTTGGTGCGGACGCAACCCATGTCGGCCTTGTCGGCCGATCAGGCTGAAGCGGCGAGCCAGTATCCTGTCACGGCGGTGAGGGAAAAAGAAGTCCGACAAGCGGCCGGACGGCCGCGTCCAGCCCGGATCTCTCCCAGGCAGGTACCGCGACGGCGATCTCGGGCGTCAGGGCGACTTGTCGTAAGCCCGGCGGAGCGCCTCGCGCATGATGGCCTCCGCCTCTTCGCCCCAGCTGCGAAAGCCGCAGGCGGTGCAGGCGTTGATCCGGATCGAGGCGCCGCAGCGGACGAGGCCCTTATCGGTCCATTGGTGGAAATCGATGTCCTCAACCCGCTTGGTGAACTGTGCGCGCTGGCAAACCGGGCATAGATCCGTCTCGGGGACAGTCGCCATATTCCACCGGACCGGTTGCATGAATTGGCATTTTACAGAGCATGGCCGGGCCGGGGGGTGTGACGGAGATCACACCCCCCTCTTCTGAGGGGGCTCGGGTTTCCGGTGTCGGAACGTGCCGGCGGATGCAATTGCCAGGGGTGCCGCTGCTGCGCCATGCTGATCCCCCCGTCCCCGAGCGGAGCCCGCCGCATGCAGCCTAGGGATCGCCTGTCCTATGCGCCGATCATCAACCGGCCGAAACTCGTCTTGCCGAACGGCGCGCGGATGGTGTGCTGGGTCATCATCAATGTCGAGGAATGGGACATCAACCAGCCGATGCCGCGCACCGTGCTGACGCCGCCGGCCGGCGGCGCGCCGATGCCGGACATCCCGAACTGGGCCTGGCACGAATATGGCAACCGGGTCGGGTTCTGGCGCATGCTCGACGTGCTGGACCGGCTCGACATCAAGGCGGTGCTCTGCCTCAACGGCTCCTGCCTCGAGAGCTACACCGCCATCGCCGAGGCGGCCCGCGAGCGCCGCTGGGAGTTCCTCGGCCACGGCTTCATCCAGAAGAACATGCAGAAGGTCGAGAACGAGCGCGAGGCGATCCGCAAGACCACCGCGGCGATCGCGGGTTTCACCGGCAAGCGGCCGCGCGGCTGGCTCGGCCCCGGCCTCACCGAGACCTGGGAGACGCCCGACATCCTGGCCGAGGAGGGCTATGAGTATGTCGGCGACTGGGTGCTCGACGATCAGCCGGTGACGCTGAAGACGCGCGCCAGGGAGATCATCGGCCTGCCCTACACGCAGGAGTGCAACGACGTCGCGATGATGCTGATCCAGCACCACCCGGCCGTCGAGTATTACCGGCGCGCGAGGGACCAGTTCGAGCAGCTTTACGCCGATTCCGCCAAGGCGACGCGGATCATGGCGCTGTCCGCCCATCCCTACATCATGGGCGCGCCGCACCGGCTCAAATATTTCCGCGAGGCGCTCGAGGAGATCCGCCGCCACGACGATGTCCTGTTCTGGACCGGCGAGCAGATCCTCGATTGGTATCTGGCGCAGCGCCAAGGCTGAGCGACGAAGGGGAGCGCTACCGCGCCCGCGGGCGAGTCTATCATTGATGACGGCACCGTTCCGATGGTCTGATGTCCTCTATCAAGCGCGAATGATCGCGCTGCTGCGACCGGGCCGCTGATGCTGCCGACGATCCAGATCCTGGTGCTTCTGCTGAGCGTCATCGCGGCGGTTGCGGTGGTCGCGGCACGGCTGAAGATTCCTCCGGCCATTCTCCTGGTGATCACCGGTGTCGTGCTGGCGCTCGTCCCGGGCCTGCCGCGGCTGGAGCTCGCCCCGGAATTCGTCCTGCTCATCGTGCTCCCGCCGATTGTCTATTCGGCCGCGGTGGCGATGAGCTGGCGCGAGTTCCGCTTCAACCTGCGGCCGATTTCGCTGCTCGCCGTGGGCTGCGTGGTGTTCACGACGGTCGCTGTCGCCGCGGCGATCCATTACCTGCTGGGCCTCTCGTGGCAGGTGGGCTTTGTCCTCGGCGCCATCGTCTCGCCGCCGGATGCCTTGGCGCCGCTCTCCATCGCGCGCCGCATGCAGCTTCCCCGGCGCATCGTCGTCATCCTCGAAGGCGAGGGGCTGGCGAATGATGCCACCGCGCTCATCCTTTACCGCTTCGCCGTAGCCGCGGTGAGCCTCGGTACATTTTCGCTGGGCCACGCCCTCGGCATGTTTGTCGCCATCATCGCCGGCGAGATTCTCTGGGGCGTCGGCGTCGGCTGGGTGATGTTGCGCCTGCGGCGCTGGGTTCAGGATCCGCGCGTCGAGATCATTCTCTCGGTGCTGACGCCGTTCGTCGCCTATTGGCCGCCCGTGCATCTCGGCGGCTCCGGCGTGCTCGCCACCGTGACCGCCGGGCTCTACATGAGTTGGA
The DNA here is from genome assembly GCA_052143095.1 of Allostellaceae bacterium. Lineage (GTDB taxonomy): Bacteria > Pseudomonadota > Alphaproteobacteria > ATCC43930 > CGMCC-115725 > DAHUYF01. The sequence continues at coordinate 16,172 of JBKQTR010000298.1, read as the reverse complement.
ACGGGCTCCGCCTGATCAGCGCCGCGACGCGGCTTCAGGGTATCTTCTTTTGGGATTTTCTGATTTACGTGATCGAAGGCATGGTGTTCCTCATCACCGGCCTGCAGGCGCGCACGCTGATTGGCGGCATGCGGGGTTATTCGCTGTCCGAGCTCGCCGTCGCCGCCACCGTCGTCAGCGCCGTGGTGATCGTCGCGCGCTTCGTCTGGATGTATCCCGCAACCTATCTTCCCCGCTGGCTCATTCCCGCAGTGCGGCGCAAGGACCCGTCGCCGCCCTGGCAGTGGCCGTTCGCGCTGGCCTTCACCGGCGTGCGCGGCATCGTCACGCTCGCCGCGGCGCTTGCGATCCCCTACACGACCGAGAGCGCCGAGTCATTTCCCGACCGCGATCTCATTCTCTTCCTCACCTTCGCCGTCATCCTGGTGACGCTGGTCGGCCAAGGATTGATGCTGCCGCCGGTGATCCGCGCGCTCGGCCTCGCCAATGCGGGGCGCCGCGAGCGCCACGCCGACAGGGCCGAGGAATTCGTCGCGCGGCGGCAGGCGATCGAGGCGGCGATCACGCGGCTCGACCAGCTCACGGCGGAGCGCCAGCTTGCGGACGAGTTCGTCCGGCCGCTCCGCGCGCAACAGCGCGACCGCCTCAAGCATGTCGAAAACCGCGGCGACGGCGACGCCGCCCATAAAAAGCTCATGGACCGCCACGACGAGATCGCGTTCCTGCTGATCGACGCCGAGCGGCAGGTCATCAACGAGCTTTATCGCCGCGGTCAGCTGAAGGACGAGGCGCGGCGCCGGATCGAGCGCGAGCTCGATTTGCGCGACGCGCATCTCACCAATGTGCGCGCCGAGGAGTGAGCCATCGAGGCGCGCGCGCTCATGGCGCGATCTCGACCACCACCGTGCCGCGTTTGCCGCCGCGCTCGACCGCCTCATGGGCGCGCGCCGTCTCTTCGAGCGGGAAGCGCTCCGCCACCGTCAGCAAGCGCGGGCCGGCGGCGAGCCAGCGCGCGATGTCGGATTGCGCGCGATGGCGCGCCTCGAGCGGCGTGGTCGGCAGCATCACCGCATGGAGCGAGAGATTGCGGCGCATGAGATCGTAGAACGGCACGACAGGATTGCGCTCGCCGGTCGAGGCATAAGCGGCGACGCTGCCATTGTTGCGCACCAACCGCAGCGTCGCGGCGAGGTTGCCGCCGAACTCGACCTCGACCACGTGATCGACGCCGGCGCCGGCGGTGAGCGCCAGCACCCGCGCCGCCACGTCCTCGGTCTTGTAGTCGACGACATGCTCGGCGCCCGCCGCGCTTGCATGCTCCGCCTTCGCCGCGCTGCTCACCGTGGCGATGACGCGCGCGCCTGCCCAGCGCGCGAGCTGGATGGCGTAATGCCCGACCGCGCCGGCGCCGCCGGTGACCAGCAGGGTGCGTCCCTGCACTGGCCCCGCGAGAAAGACGCAGCGATGCGCCGTCATGCAGGGAATGCCCAGCGTGGCGCCGGCGGCGAAATCGACATCGTCGGGGAGCGCCGTGACCAGATCGGCGGCGAGCGCGATCCATTGCGCGGCGGTGCCGAAGGCGCGGCCGCGCTGGCCGTTATAGAGCCAGACGCGCTTGCCGAGCCAGGCGGGATCGACGCCGTCGCCGACCGCATCGACCACGCCGGCGCCGTCGCTGTTCGGGATGATGCGGGGAAAATCCTGCGCAAAGCCGCGCCCGGCGCGGCGGTTGCAATCGGCGGGGTTGACGCCCGAGGCGCGGAGGCGCACCCGAACCTGGCCGGGCCCGGCTTCCGGCGTCGGCAGGTCGCCAAGCTGCAGCACCTCGGCAGCGGGTCCCTGCCGGTCGTACCAAACGGCCTTCATCGTGTCTCAACCATGCATCGTCAGCCCGCCGGAGACGCTGATCACCTCGCCGGTGATGAAGCCGGCATCCTCGCTGGCGAGGAAGGCGACGATGCCCGGGAGATCCTCGGGCCGGCCGAGCCGCTTCAGCGGGATCGCGCGCTTCAGCCCCTCGAAGAGCTTCTGCCCATAGGCGCCCTCCTCGAGGAAGGAGCGCAGCAGCGGCGTGTCGGTGGGGCCGGGGCAGACGGCGTTGAGCCGGATGCCGTGGCCGGCACATTCGCGCGCCAGCGTCTTGGTGAAGGCGATGATGCCGCCCTTGCAGGCGGAATAGACGGACTCGCCCGAGGAGCCGACCCGGCCGGCGTCCGACGCGATGTTGACCACCGCGCCGCCGCCGGCCGCGACCATCAGCGGCAGCACCGCATGGTGGAGGTTCAACGGGCCCACCAGATTGATGGCGATCACCTTGCTCCAGAATTCCGGCGTGGTGTCGAGGAACTGCCGCGGCGCGTCCCAGCCGGCATTGTTGACCAGGATGTCGATCCGGCCGAGCCGGTTTGCGACCTCCGCGACCGCCGCCGCCACCGCGCCATGGTCGGTGATGTCGGCCGTGACCGGCAGCAGTCTCGCTTCGCCGCCGCCGAGCTCGCCCTCGAGCCGCGCGAGGCCCTCGGCGCTGATATCGAGCGCCGCCACCGCCGCGCGTTCCTCGAGAAAGCGGCGGCAGATCGCCTGCCCGATCCCGCCGGCCGCACCGGTCACCAGCGCGACCTTGCCCGCGAGCCCGCGCATCGCCGTCACGCGAAGCGCGGCACGAAGCCGTCGCCCTTGGCCTCGATATGGCAGGTGAAGGGCGCGCCGAAATGCGTCGGCAGCAGCAGCGCGCCGGAGCCGCTGCAGCGCTCCAGCACCTCGCGCCGGCTCTTGCGCGCGGCCTCGGCATCGGCGCAGACGAAGCTGTTCCAGCGCGGGTGGTAGACCTGGATCGCGTGATGCAGCACGTCGCCGCAGAGCAGCCCGCTATCGCCCTTGGAGGCGAGCGTCACCACCACCGTGCCCGGCGTGTGGCCGGGCGCCGGCGTCAGCGACAGATGCTCGTCGATGGCGTGCGCGCCGGTCACCATCTGCGCGAGGCCGGCCTCGACCACCGGCAGGACGCTGTCGCGGAACGAGCCGTGATTGGCCGGGCCTAGCCTGGGGTCGCGGTCGAGTGCGAGATAATGGTCGTAATCGGCCTTGCTGAAGACGTAGCGCGCGTTGGGAAATGTCGGAACCCAGCGGCCGTTGTCGAGCCGCGTGTTCCAGCCGACGTGATCGGCGTGGAGATGCGTGCACATCACGAGATCGACCTCTTCGGGCCGCACGCCCGCCTCGGCCAGGCGCTGCAGGTAGCGCGATTCCATCAGATGCCATTTCGGCCGCGTCGGCCGCGGCTTGTGGTTGCCGACGCAGGTATCGACGAGCATGGTGCGGCCGCCCAGCCGGATGAGCCAGCTGTGGATGCTGAGCTTGAGGCTGTCGCTGGCGGGATCGTAATGGTTCGGCACCATCCAGCCGAGATGCTCCTCGACGAGCCGCTTGCGCCAATCCGGGAAGAAGCCTAGCGCATCCCAATGCGCCTCGTACATCTCCTCGATCCGGGTCAGGCTCGCCGCGCCGATCGTGACATGTGTCATGGGACGCCCCTCCCTTGGCTTGGTGTCGTGCCACTGTACCACTGCGCCGCGGCGATGTAGTGATGGAGAGGGAGGAGCACGATGCCCGGACCGATCCTGTTCTCGCCGCTGGCGCTGCGCGACACCGTGCTGAAGAACCGGGTGGTGGTGGCGCCGATGCACCAATATTCCGGGGTCCGCGGCTTTCCCACCTCCTGGCATCTGATGAATGCCGGACGCTTTGCCGCCGGCGGCGCCGGGCTGGTGTTCATCGAATCCACCAAGGTCGAGCGCTGCGGTTGCGGCACCATCGGCGATCTCGGCCTGTGGGATGACGCCTTCATCGCGCATTTCCGCCCGATCGCCGATTTCATCCGCAGCCACGGCGCGGTGCCCGGCATCCAGCTCGGCCATGCCGGCCGCCGCGCGCGCCTCGAGCGCCCCTGGGAGGGCGGCAGGCCGCTCCAGCCCTCGCCCGAGATCGAGGATTGGGAGGGCTGGGAGTTCATCGGCCCGAGCCCGATCTCGGCCGGCGCGGGCGAGCCGCCGCCGCGCGCGCTGGGCACCAACGAAGTCGGCCAGGTGGTGGAAGCCTGGGGCGAGGCGGCGCGGCGCGCCGATGCCGCCGGCTTCGAGGTGCTCGAGATCCACGGCGCCCATGGCTATCTCGTCCACCAGTTCCTGTCGCCGCTCGCCAATCAGCGCGCCGATTCCTATGGCGGCTCGGAGCAGAACCGCATGCGCTTTGCCCTCGAGGTGGTGGAAGCGGTGCGCGGCCGGTGGCCGCTGCACAAGCCGCTCTTCCTGCGCCTCTCGGTCGAGGACGATGCCGGCTGGGGCCCGGCGGAGAGCGTGGCGCTCGCCCGCCTGGTCAAGCCCAAAGGCGTCGACGTCATCGATTGCAGCTCCGGCGGCATGCTTGGCCGCCCGGTGGTGAGCGCGGGGCCGGTGGGCTATGGCTATCAGGTGCCCTATGCCGAGCGGCTGCGCCGCGAGGCGGAGATCATGAGCATGGCCGTCGGCCTCATCATCCATGCCGACCAGGCCGAGCAGATCCTGCAGCAGGGCCAGGCCGATCTCATCGCGCTCGCCCGCGAGATCCTCTACAACCCGAACTGGCCGATGGATGCGGCGCAGAAGCTCGGCGTCGACCAGCGCTTCGAGCTGGTGCCGCCGCCCTACAGCTACTGGCTGTCGAAGCGCGCCGCCGCGGTCAAGGGCATCGTCCCCTCGACCTACCGCGCCGCGAAATAAGTCAGTCGCGGAAGGACGGGTCGCGCCGCTCCAGCTTGCGCAGCAGCCCCGGCCATTCCAGCAGGCCGTAGCGGCGGATCACCGCGGGGTCGTACATCCCGATCGATTTCTCGACGACGTCCTCAGCCATCTCGTTGAGCGCGGTGTTGCAGGCCATGGCCGCGACCTGCGCCTGGCAGGAGCGCTCGAGCCCGTACATCGCGGTGAAGGCCTCGGCGATGGTCGGGCCGACGGTGAGCAGCCCGTGATTGCGCAAGATCATGTAGTTCATCCCGCCGAGGTCGCGGGCGAGCGCATCGCGCTCGTTGGGATCGCGCTCCGGCCCGTTGAAATCGTGATAGGCCAGGCGCGAGCAGAAGCGCGTCGCGGTCTGGGTCAGCGGCAGCAACCCGCATTTCAGCGCCGAGACCGCCATGCCGGCGATGGTGTGGGTGTGCATCGCCGCACCGATATCGGGCCGGGCGCGGTAGAGCGCGCTGTGGATGACATAGCCGGCCTGGTGCAGCCCGTAGGGGCCTTCGGGCTTTTCGATCACGCTGCCGTCGAGGTCGACCTTGAGCAGCGAGGAGGCGGTGACCTCGTCGAACAGCAGCCCATGCGGGTTGAGCAGGAAATGGTTGGGCTCGTCGGGCACCCGCACGGAAATGTGGGTGTAGATCATGTCCGACATGCCGTAGAGGTCGCAGAGGCGATATCCCGCGGCGAGATCGACCCGCGCCTGCCATTCCGCCTCGCTCACCCGCGAGCGCAGCGGCTTCAGGCGCAGCAGCTGGGATTGGGTGCTCATCGGGCGGGCTCCTCGCGAAAGGGGGCGGAGGCATCCTAAGCAGGATGGGACGAGTTGGCACCCATTTTCGCCGTCCCCCGGGGGACTACAGCATTCACGTATCGCGCTCGAATGGTCGCTCATGCCGAGGCGGGGAGCCACCGCGCGCCCGCTTGCGCAGCTCCGCCAGGATGCGCTCGCCGCCTCTTTTGAGATCCGCGACCATCGCCTCGCGCGCCGCGCCCTCGTCATGCGCGCGCAGCGCCGCCAGCACCCGCTCGTGCTGCGCGATGATCTCCCGCGTGCTGATCTCGATGGGGAGATGGTGCAAGGTGGGTCCGGAGCGCAGCCACAGCGTCTCGATCATCGCGGTCAGCAGCGGCAAGCGCGCGGCGGCATAGATCACGTAGTGGAACTGCTGATTGGCGGCAGCGATATCCTGCTTGGTCGGCGATTTCGCGGCGCGCAGATCGCGCTGGATCCGCTCGATCTCCAGGAGCTCGCCGGCGGTGATCGACCGTGCGGCGATCTGCGCCGCCTCGCCTTCCAGCAACATGCGGACGCGCAGGATCTCCTCGTATTGCTCGAGGCCGATGAACGGCACCGCGACCTTGCGGCTGGGCAGCATCTCCAGCCCGCCCTCGGTCACCAAGCGCCTTATGGCGTCGCGCACCGGCATCTCACTGGTCCCCAGCGCCGCCGCGAGCGCGCGCAGGGTGAAGGCGACGCCCGGCGCGAAGCCGCCCGAGACGATCAGCTTCCTGAGCGCGCGATAGACGCGGTCGTTCAGCGTCTCGCGTTGAACGGGCTCAACCACCGCAAGATTGCTGCTCGGCGTCGATCCACGCATGAAGCGGGTCCCGGAAAGCTTGACGTAGAGATTGTACTATCTATGATCTGTGATCACAAGAGCGGCCGGGGAGGCGCATGAAGATCGAGGCGTTGTTCGATGTCGGCGGGCTCGCGACGATCGTCACCGGCGGCGCCAGCGGCATCGGCTTTGCCTATGCCGAGGCGATGGCGGATAACGGCGCGCGCGTCACGGTGATGGACATCGACGCGGCGGCGCTGGACCAGGCGGTGGCGAGGCTCAACGCGGCGGGCAGCGACCGGGTTCGCGGCGTCCTCGTCGATGTCAGGGATCGCGCGGCGCTGTCGCGCGCGATCGATGCGGTGGCCGCGCATGAGGGGCGGCTCGACGTGGTCTTCGCCAATGCCGGCATCACCGCCGGCCCCGGCTTCCTGACGCTCCAGGGCGAGCGCAACCCCGACGGCGCCCTCGAGACCATCGCCGACGAGCTCTGGGACCGCGTCATCGCCACCAATCTGACCTCGGTCTTCACCACCCTTCAGGCCGCGGCACGCCAAATGAAGCCGCGCCATTCCGGGCGCATCATCGTCACCACCTCGATTGCTGCGGTGAAGACCGAGACCTGGGTGGGCCTGCCCTATCTGGCGGCGAAGGCGGCGGCGGCGCATCTGGTGCGCCAGGCCGCGCTCGAATTGGCAAAGTACAACATCCAGGTCAATGCGATCGCGCCGGGGCCGTTCATCACCAATATCAACCGCGCGCGCATGGCCGAGCCGGCGACGCGCGCCGCTTTCGCCGCGCTCTCTCCCATGCACCGGGCGGCGCTGCCGGAGGAAATCCAGGGCCTCGCGCTTTTCCTCGCCTCGCCCGCCTCGCGCTACGTCACCGGCGCGCAGATGGTCATCGATGGCGGCGTCACGCTGGGCCGGGCCGATTGAGGAGCGTGCGATGAAGGCGGCCGATCTGTTCGCGGTGAAGGGACTTGCCGCCATCGTCACCGGCGGCGCCAGCGGCATCGGCCTCGCCTATGCCGAGGCCATGGCCGACAATGGCGCGCGCGTCACCGTGATGGACAAGGATGGCGCGGCGCTCGATCGCGAAATCGCGCGCCTCAGCCGCGCCGGCGGCGACGTCCGGGGCGAGACGGTCGACGTCACCGACGGCGCCGGCCTCAACCGCGCCTTCGATGCCGCCGCGGCGCAACACGGCCGCATCGACGTCGTCTTTGCCAATGCCGGCATCGATCCCTGCCCCGGCTTCCTCGCCGCTGGGGGTGGGCGCAATCCCGCGGGCGCGATCGAGGCCATCGACGCCGCCAACTGGGATCGCGCGATCGCCATCAACCTGACCTCGATCTTCGCCACGATCAAGGCGGCGGTGCGCCACATGAAGCCGCAAGGCGGCGGCAGGATCATCGTCACCACCTCGGTGGCCGCGAGCAAGCCCAGCCCCGGCGTCGGCACGCCCTACATGCCGAGCAAGGCCGGGGCGGCGCATCTGGTGCGCCAGGCGGCGCTCGAATTGGCGCGGTACAACATCCAGGTGAACGCCATCGCGCCGGGCCCCTTCGTCACCAACATCGCCGGCGGGCAGATGAAAGACCCTGCTGTCCAGGCCTCGTTCCAGCGCTTGACCCCGATGCACCGGGTCGCCGACACCTCGGAGATGCAGGGGATGGCGCTTTTCCTCGCCTCGCCCGCCTCGCGCTACGTCACCGGCGCGGAAATGGTGATCGATGGCGGCAGGCTGCTGGGCAGCGCCGATTGATGCAGAAGAACGACGGAGCCACCCCATGCCCCTGACCGCCGCCGAGCGCGCCCCCACGCCCCCGAACGCCGCCGGCCCGCCCGAGCCCGAGCTCACCGCCGAGGCGCTGATCGCCCGGGCAAGGGCGTTGCGGCCGATGCTGCGCGAGCAGCAGGACGAGAACGACGCGCGCGGCACCTATTCCGAGGCGCTGCATCGGGAATTCCTCAAGGCCGGGCTTTACCGGATCCTGCAGCCGCGCCGCTTCGGCGGCTACGAGTTCGAGGTTCCAACCTTCTACAAGGCGATGCTGGAGATCTCGCAGGGCCATCCCGGGGTCGGCTGGTGCCTGGCGCTGTGCGCGTCCCATCCCTTCCTCATCGCCTCGCATTGGCCGGAAGCGGCGCAGCGCGACTTCTTCGGCGGCGACGGCTATTTCGCGGCGCCCCACCGGCCGATGCCGCTCGGCACCTGCACGCCGGTGCCCGGCGGCTATCGCGTCAGCGGCCAGTGGAATTATTGCTCCGGCATTCCCTATGCCTCGCATTTCGTCGGCGGCGCCTTGCTTAGGAACGGGCAGGAGCCGCCGCCCATCGTCCAGGTCGTGCTGCCGCGCTCGGCCTATGCGATCCTCGACGATTGGGGCGACGACGCCACCATGGGGATGCGCGCCAGCGGCTCCAACAGCGTCAAGGTCACCGACGCCTTCGTGCCGGAGCACCATGTCGTGGCGATCGACAGCCTGGGCGCGCGCCCCGACGACATGGAAGACGGCACGCCGGGCACGCGCCTCCACGGCAATCCCATGTATCTCGGCCGCCTCATGGGCCCCTATCACGCCTCGCTGGTGACCCCCATCGTCGGCGCCGCCCGCGCCGCGCTGGACGAATACGAGGTGATCATCAACCGGCAGAAATCGCTGTTCGACCCGACGGTGCTGCGGGCGGACAACCCCGACTTCCAGCGCTTCTTCGGCGAGGCGCTGGCCCTGACCGACGCCGCAGAGGCCGTCCTGCTGCAGGGCTGCGAGCGCTACATGGAGTATTGCCGGCGCTGGGCGCGCGACCGCACGCCGATCACCGTCGAGGAGAATATGCGCCTCTGGACCATGATCCAGCAGGGCGGCAAGCTGGCCTCGGAGGCGGTCGAGCTGCTGTTCCACACCGCGGGCTCGAGCACGACCCGCAAGGGCAGCCGCATCCAGCGCTATTTCAACGACGTCGCGATGTATCGCTCGCACATCTCGTCGCAATTCTCCGTCTTCGCCGGCATGATCGCGCGCGCGCATCTCGGCAAGCCCACCGGCTGGCGCGGGCTCTGAACCGCCGCGGCGCCTGCATCGCCAGGGACGATCCATCGAGCGAGCCCGGCCGATGTTGCGCTGCAATAGAGATCGCGAGGATGTCCCGGCCTGCCGCAACACCCGCATGAGCGACCTGAAAGCGGCACCCGGCTGGCGGAACCGAAGCCGCCACGGCGCGGTTTTCCTGTTGGGACGGAGGCGCCGGGAGCGCCTGCCGTCTTGACGGACGGCCAAATTGGCTGGAGATTTAGCGGGCAAAACGTCAGTCAGCTTTGCGGGGGGCCCGGGGAGTGCCGTCCGATCGAGCCGGCAGGCGATCGTTCTCCACTGCTGGAGACAGCGATGCTGAACCCGACCACACTCCTCGCCGACGCGCTCGGCCAAAATCTCGCCGATGTCTATCGCCAGGTTTTCGGCGATCGCGACCCCGGCTTCGCCACCAGCCTGCAAGAGGCGGCCAAGCTGATCCTGGAGCGCATCGCGGGCAGCGATGCGCTTTATCACGACACGCACCACACCATGATGGTGGCGCTGGTGGCGCAGGATGTCCTGCGCGGGCTGCGCCTGGAAAAGCCGGTCTCGCCGGCGGACTGGTACCATTTCATGATCGCGGCGCTGGCGCATGATGTGGGCTATGTCCGCGGCGTCTGCGCGGGCGATGCCGGCGACAGCTTCGTGATCGACGATGCCGGGCACACCGTGACGCCGCCGCGCGGCGCGTCGGATGCGTTCCTCGCGCCCTATCACGTCGACCGCTCGAAGATCGTGGTGCGCGAGCGCTTCAAAGCGGTGCCGCATGTCGATGGCGAGCGCATCGCGCGCGCCATCGAGCTCACCCGATTTCCCGTCCCGGACGATGACGATCACGCCGAGACCGACACCGAGGCGGGGCTGCTGCGCGCCGCCGATCTCATCGGCCAGCTCGCCGATCCGCTCTATCCCAGCAAGCTCAACGCGCTCTATTACGAATTCGCCGAGACCGGCCTCAACGCGGTCTTCGGCTACACCAGCCCGGCCGATCTCTGCGAGTGCTATCCGAAATTCTTCTGGGGCAAGGTCGAGCCCTATCTCGGCCCCGCCTTGCGCTGCCTCGACCACACGATCGAAGGCAAGCAGTGGATCGCCAATCTCTATAGCCACCTCTTCGCCGTGGCACATCACCGCCAGAGCATGGGGCCCCAGGTCGGGAACGGCTGAGCGTCGGCGCGCGCGACGCTGCGCGACCTTCGCGTGCGCCTATTGCGCCGCGCACTCTGGCGGCCGCGTCTCCCAACTTTCAGGTGTATTGACGCCGCGCGCTTCCCGGCGCAAGGTTGACGACAAATTCCGAGTGGGGCACTCGGCATGGGAGGACGACCGAAACCGCCACAGCGGAGGGCATTTCTCCGCGCCGGCTTGCTGGCGGCCCTGCTTGGCGCGCGCTGGGCAAGAGCGTGGGCTGCGGACACCGCCGACGAGGAAACCGCTAACGAGCGGCCGCAGCCCGGCGACCTCTTGGTTTTCGCGGAGGGCGATGACGAAGGAAAAATAATCCGCCCGGATCACGTCGCCCCTGATGCGGAGCCGATCATGGCGTGGCCCTTTGATCCCGCCAAGAAAATCGCCCGCGACGGCTCCCGCCTCAATCAAGTGCTTCTGCTGCGCCTCGATCCCGCGAGCCTCGATGAGGTGACGCGGCCGCGCGCGGCCGACGGCATCGTCGCCTATTCCGCGATCTGCGCGCATGCCGGCTGCCCCGTCACCGGCTGGGTGGAGGATGAGGGCAAGCGCGTCCTCAAATGCTTCTGCCACAATTCCGAATACGATCCGCGTCAAGAGGCGCAGGTGGTTTTTGGCCCGGCGCCGCGGCATCTCGCGGCGCTGCCGGTCAGGATCGTCGATGGCGCCCTGACCGTTTCCGGCGGGTTCATTGGCAAGGTGGGAGCTACGCAGCAACTCTAGAAACAAATCCAAACGGGAGGAAACCATGACAAAAAGATCTCTGTTATGCGGCGTCGCGTTTTTCGCCGGGCTTTTGCCGCTGGCTGCCGTCGGCGGCGAAGTCTCGAACTACAGCGCGGTGACGCAGGAGCGATTGAGCAATCCCGAGCCCGGCAATTGGATGCTCTATCGGCGGACCTATGACGGGCAGGGCTACAGCCCGCTCGACAAGATCAACGCCGGCAACGTCAAGGATCTGGTGCCGGTCTGGACCTTCTCCACCGGCGTCAACGAAGGCCACGAGGCGCCGCCGATCGTCAACAACGGCGTCATGTTCGTGGCGACGCCGCAAAACCAGGTGATCGCGCTCGACGCCAAGTCGGGCGACGAGATCTGGCGCTACAAGCGGCAGATGCCCGAAGACCTCTTCCAGCTGCATCCGACGAGCCGCGGCGTCGGTCTCTGGCAGGACAAGCTGTTCCTCGCCACCACCGACGATCATGTCGTGGCGCTCGACGCCAAGACCGGCAAGGTCGCCTGGGACCAGAAGGTGCAGGATTACAAGAAGGGCCAGTACCTGACGCTGATGCCGCTGGTCGTGGACGGCAAGGTCCTGGTCGGCGGTTCCGGCGGCGAATTCGGCGTGCGCGGCTATGTCGTCGCCTTCGACGCCAATGACGGCAAGGAGCTGTGGCGCACCTTCACCATCCCCGCGCCGGGCGAGCCCGGGAGCGACACCTGGCAGGCCGACGATTGGAAGAGCGGCGGCGGCTCGGCCTGGATGACCGGCACCTACGACGGCGACACGCGCACGGTCTATTGGGGCGTCGGCAACGCCGCGCCCTGGCCCGGCAGCCTGCATCCCGGCGACAATCTCTATACCGCCTCGGTGCTCGCACTCGATCCCGACAGCGGCAAGATCAAGACCTATTTCCAGTATCACCAGAACGACAGCTGGGATTGGGACGAGGTCGACGCGCCGATGCTCGTCGACATGCAGAAAGACGGCAAGACCCTCAAGGGTCTCGTCCATCCCGGCCGGGACGACATCTTCTGGGTGCTCGAGCGCACGCCCGGCAAGATCAACTTCGTGAAGGGCTGGAATTACGTCTACACCAACGTCTGGAAGTCGATCGATCCCGAGACCGGCAAGCCGGTGGTCGATCCCGACCACAAGCCGGTGCTAGGCAAGCGCATCGAATTCTGCCCGTCGCTGTGGGGCGGCAAGGACTGGCCGTCGGCCGCCTATAGCCAGAAGACGAAGCTGGTCTATGTGCCCGCCAACGAGAACTTCTGCGGCGGCTTCACCGGCATCCGCGAGCCGTTGGAGCCCGGCAAATTGTGGCTCGGCACCAAGCCCGAGGATATCGGCCTCACGGTGCGGCCGGGCGCCGATCATTTCGGCGAGCTGCAGGCCTGGGACCCCGAGACCGGCAAGAAGGCATGGTCGTATAATTTCCCGAAATCGCAGCTCTTCGCTTCCGTGACCGTGACCGCCGGCAATCTCGTGCTGGTCGGCGGCACGAACGATCGCATGTTCCACGCCTTCGATGCCCAATCCGGCAAATTGCTCTGGGAGCAGAAGGTCAATTCCGGCATCACCGGCATGCCGATCGCCTATGAGGTCGACGGCACCGAGTACATCGCCGTGCAAGCCGGCTGGGGCGTCGATGCGCAGCGCATCCAGGATGCGCTGTCGAAGGACAATGTGGGCGTCACCGACAATGTCCCGCAAGGCGGCGTCGTCTGGGTCTTCGCGGTGAAGAAATAGCGGGCAAGGCGCGGACCGGCCGCGTTTTCGCGCGCGGCCGGTCCACGGTTTCAGTGAGGAGAATCCCATGGTCACTCTCAGCGTCAATGGCCAGCAGCACGCCTTCGACGGCGATCCCGCGATGCCGCTCCTGTGGTATCTCAGGGACGAGCTCGGCCTGACCGGCACCAAATTCGGCTGCGGCATCGCCGAGTGCGGCGCCTGCACCGTCCATCTCAACGGCGATGCCGTGCGCGCCTGCATCACGCCGATGAGCGGCGTCGCCAACGGCAAGGTGACGACCATCGAAGGCCTGTCGCCCGACGGCAGCCATCCCGTGCAGAAGGCGTGGCACGCGCTCAACGTGCCGCAATGCGGCTATTGCCAGGCCGGGCAGATCATGCAGGCCGCTGCCTTGCTCCAGGCCAGCAAGAACCCGTCCGAACAGCAGATCAACGACGCCATGGCCGGCAACATCTGCCGCTGTGGCTGCTATCAGCGCATCACCGCTGCCGTCAAGGCAGCAGCGACGGGGGCGTAACATGAAGACGATCATCGAAAACGTCAGCCGCCGCTACTTCCTGGTCGGCGCCGGCGGCTTTGTCGTCGCGGCACAACTGCTCTCGGCGAAGGCGTTCGCCGATATGCACAGCGGCGGCGACTACGAAACCGGCGCCGGCGGAATGCCGCATGGCGTCGTGACCGACCCGCATGTGTTCGTGTCGATCGCACCGGACGGGCTCGTCACCATCATCGCGGCGCGCGCGGAAATGGGAACGGGCGCGGCGCGCACGACCCTACCCATGATCGTTGCCGATGAGCTGGAGGCCGATTGGTCACGGGTCAAGGTCCAGCAATCGCCGGGCAACGAGGAAAAATATGGCAACCAGGACACGGACGGCTCGCGCAGCGTCCGCCACTTCATCCAGCCGATGCGCCATATCGGCGCCTCCGTGCGCCACATGCTCGAAGCCGCCGCCGCCAAGCATTGGGGCGTCGGCGAAGGCGATGTCGAGGCGACCAACCACGAGATCGTCAACAAGAAGACCGGCGCGAAGATCGGTTATGGCGAGGTCGCGGTGGAAGCCATGGCGCTGCCGGCGCCCTCCGCCGACCAGGTGAAGCTCAAGACGCCGGACCAGTTCCGCTACATCGGCAAAGGGACGATCAAGCCGGTCGACCAGCTCGACATCATCACCGGCAAGGCGGTCTACGGCAGCGACGCCAAGCTGCCCGGCATGAAGTTCGCCGTCATCGCCAGGACGCCGGTGCTGGGCGGCAAGCTCATTTCCTACGACGGCGCCGACGCCATGAAGGTGCCGGGCGTCGAGAAGATCGTGGTCATCGACGGCACGCCGCCGCCGGCCAAGTTCCAGCCGCTGGGCGGCGTCGCGGTCATCGCCAAGAACACCTGGGCGGCGTTGCAAGGCCGCGACGCCCTCAAGCTCAAATGGGAGGACGGGCCGCACGGCGCCTATGATTCCGCGGTCTTCAAGACGCAGATGGAGGAGACCGCGCGCAAGCCCGGCATGGTCGTGCGCAACGACGGCGATGCCGAGAAGGCGCTGGCGTCGGCGGCCAAGGTGGTGACGGGCGAATACTACCTGCCGCACATCGCGCACGCCGCGATGGAGCCGGTCACCGCGACGGCGAGCTTCGCCGGCGGCAAGCTCGAGGTCTGGGCGCCGGTGCAAAGCCCCGGCGGGACCCATGACGAGCTCGTGAAGAAGTTCGGCCTCAAGCCGGACGAGGTTGTGCTCCACACCACCTTGCTCGGCGGCGGCTTCGGGCGGAAGTCGAAATGCGACTACGCAATCGAGGCGGCGTTGCTCGCCAAAGAGATGGGTGCGCCCGTCAAGGTCGTCTGGACGCGCGAGGACGACATCCAGCACGACTACTTCCACACGGTGTCGGTGGAGCGCATCGACGCCGGGCTCGACCAGAACGGCAAGGTCGTCGCCTGGCGCCACCGCAGCGTCGCGCCCACCATCCTGTCGATCTTCGCACCCGATCAGAAGCACGAGGCGCCGTTCGAGCAGGGCATGGGCTTTGTCGACAACCCCTTCGACATCGCCAACCTGCGCTGCGAGAACGGCGAGGCCGAAGCGCATACGCGCATCGGCTGGTTCCGCTCGGTGTCGAACATTCCGCATGGCTTCGCGGTGCAGACCATGGTGGCCGAGATCGCCGCCGCGACCAACCGCGACCCCAAGGAGATGCTGCTGGAGCTGTTGGGGCCGCCGCGCATCGTCGATCCCCGCAAATCCGCCGACGTCAAGAACTTCTGGAACTACGGCGACCCGTTCGACACCTATCCCATCGACGCCGGGCGCTTGCGCGGCGTGGTCGAGCTCGCCGCCGACAGGGCCGAGTGGGGCAAGAAACTGCCGCCGCGTCACGGTCTCGGCATCGCCGTCCATCGCAGCTTCCTGAGCTACATCGCAACGGTGGTCGAGGTCGAGGTGGACGAGAAAGGCAAGCTCATGGTGCCGCGGGTGTGGACGGCGATCGATGCCGGCTTCATCGCCAATCCCGAGCGGCTGCGCTCGCAGATGGAGGGAGCGGCGGTGATGGGCTATGCGCTCGCCCGCTATGGCGAGATCACCTTCAAGAACGGGCGGGCGCAGCAGGGCAATTTCGACAGCTACAAAGTGACGCGCATCGACGAATCGCCGGCGCAGACCGAGGTCTATATCGTGCCGCATGGCATCGATGTGCCCTCGAGCGGCGTCGGCGAGCCCGGCGTTCCGCCCTTCCCGCCGGCGCTGTGCAACGCGATCTTCGCCGCCACGGGGAAGCGCATCCGGCGCCTGCCGATCGGCGATCAGTTGTCGGCGTAGTTCCGCGACAGCATCGGGCGGGCGCGTCCCGCCCGATGCCCGCGAAGAAGATTGACCACGGAGGCACGGAGGGCACGGAGAAGAAAAGAATGGCGCGCCCTGCCTTCGCCGAAGCGAAGCCGCTTCGGCTTCGCGCAGGCAGGTTCGCGCGCCTGACCCCCCAGCTACCCGAGGCCTGCGGCCTCGGGCATCCTCCCCTCAAGGGGGGACGGGGAAATGTATTCCGTGCTCGATGGCGTTCGCACATCTCGCCAGCCCCTCCCCCCTTGAGGGGGAGGT